>JABFXN010000195.1 GCA_013361705.1 Acidobacteriaceae bacterium | reverse complement strand
TTCAACCCCTTCAGCGCCACAGTGCTCCGCCGCCTCCTCAAGCGGCTGGACGCCCGCCAGGCCACCGCTCCCACACCGCTCGACATTCTCTATGTGAACGACGAGCAGCGCGCCGTGCTGCTGAAACATGGCGGCCTGCGCGAGCTGTGGACTGGGGATCTGCACCTCTCCGACGAGGATGACGAGGCCGACCGCGCCACCATCCGTCGCGATGCTCATGGGCTCTACGCCGTAGAGGGCTATGAGCGCTGCAGCATCTGGAGATGGCAGATAGACGAGTAGAGCATTTCCCCTGTTGCTGGGTATCCCGGAAGAGCAGTGCAGCGGCGTTTTCATTGCGGAAAACGCCCATAGATACCGAGGCCCTACTCCACAACTACAGGGAAAATGCTCTAGCCATCTTCACTGTTCCCATCATCTAACTGGAGATGGCACGACCGATCCAGGCACTCCGCGAACAGGCTACCGCGCTGGAAGCCGCACTGGCCGTCTGTGTGGCGACCCCACGGAAAAAAGCGGTGCATAATCTCCGCACTTCGACGCGTCGCATTGAGGCGCAGCTCGAGCTATTAATGCAGTTGAGAGATCTACCCCCTTACCGCACAGAGGCTGCCGCGTTCCGGCGTGCCCTCAAATCCAACCGCAAAGAGGCTGGGCAGGTGCGTGATCTCGACGTCCTGCAAGAGATACTGCAAGGATTGCGGCTGCCACAGCCCAACCATCGTCAAAAGCTACTCAAGGCTCTTGATAAGAGCCGTCAGAAGCGGGCCGACGATCTGAAACAGGACCTGGAGCAACACATTCCAAAAGTTGCAAAGGCGGTCGAAAAGCTCTTCGCTGCACTTAAGCCCGCCGAAGGGTTGACCCTTCCGGTGAGGCAGCTTCTGCCCCTGGCCGATACCTGGTACCAGAAACGCACACGTGGTATGAAAGTCGTTCGTGAAGACGACCTGCATACCATTCGCAAGATGGCCAAGGTCGCCCGCTACATCGCCGAAACCGGACTGCCGGCCAAGCAGGCTACCACCGTCGCCGCGCGCTACAACCGCCTGCAGCAGAGCGGCGGGCACTGGCACGACGCGCTGCTTCTGGCGCAAGAGGCAAAGAAAAAACTCGGCAAAAAAGATCCTCTGACAAAGCTGACAAGTGAACGCGCAAAGACCCATCACGACAGCTTTGTCCGCCTGTTAAACGCCGCCTGAGCAGCATTATTCAATCCTTCAATTTTTCAATCATTCAATTAAAACTAGACCTTCCCTCCCGCTTCGCGGATGAGCTGCTGCAAATGACACAGCACCGTCGATTCACGATCCGGCGACCAGGCCATCACCAAATCGATCGACGCGTTCTTCTGTTTAAGCGGGCAGAAGACAAGTCCGGTCTTCGGCAGCTCCTGCAGCGTGTTTGCGGGCAATATAGCAATACCCTCGCCTGCCTGTACCAGCAGCACGATAGAGCTCCACACATTCGCTGTGTTCACAATCTCAGGCGAAAAGCCCGCTTCGGAACAGAGCTCGATCATCTTGTCGAAGAGCGATGGAGAGGTCTCACGTGCACACATAACAAAACGCTCATGCGAGAGCGCGCGGACGTCGACGACATCTCGCGCCAGCGGATGATTCTTCGGCAGCACCGCATAGAGCGGATCCTTACGCAACACTTCAGACGTGAGAAAGTTGGAATAGGGAACCTCCAGGCGACGGGTAAAGGCGATATCGATTGTTCCCTCTGCCAACGCCTTCCACTGCAATGCAGGAATCATCTCGTGCAATGCGATCTGCACACGTGGGTGAGATTGCCGGAAGCGTTGGATCAGCCGCGGAAAGTTCGGTCCGACCCCGCCGGTAAAGAAGCCGATACGGATCTCACCCAAATCACCCGCAGCCGATTGCCGGGCCACTTTGATGGCAGCGTCAGCGCCGGAGAGCAGCTTGCGCGCCTCCTTCAGAAATAATTCTCCGGGAGCGGTAAGTACCGTCCGCAGCCGCGAACGGTCAAATAGTTGTACACCGAGCTCCGACTCAAGGTCGGCAATCTGTTCGCTGAGCGCCGACTGCGAGACATACAGGCGGCGGGCGGCGCGGGAAAAACCGCCATAATCCGCGACAGCCACGAAGTAGCGCAGATGACGCAGTTCCATGACATCATCTTATCGGTTTTTCCGATCAAACCCTTCGGAACAAAACGTGCGACTCTTAAGGGTGAAGACCAATCATTATTAGTAAGCCGTTTCCCTGCCGCGTAATCGGCCTGAGACTCTCCTTCGAAGGAAGACGCCGATGTGGATCGTCAAGCTTGCTCTGAATCGTCCTTACACCTTCATTGTGCTGGCGCTGCTGATTCTGCTGCTCAGCCCGGTGATGATCCTGCGCACGCCGACGGACATCTTCCCGAATATTAATATCCCGGTCGTCTCGGTGGGCTGGACATACACAGGTCTGAATCCTGAAGAAGTAGAAGGCCGTCTCACCACGCCCTACGAAAAAGCATTGACCACGCTGGTCGATAACATTCAGCACACTGAGTCCACCACGTACAACGGTGGTGCGGTGGTTAAGATCTTCCTCCAGCCGGGCGCCAGCCTCGATACGGCTAACGCCCAGGTCACAGCCGCTTCACAGTACATGCTGCGTCAGCTTCCTGCCGGCATTCTGCCGCCAGAGATCATCAACTTCTCCGCTTCCAGCGTGCCGATTCTGCAGCTTGGCATCAGCGGCGAAGGTCTGAGCGAACAGGTTCTCAACGACAACTCCACCAACGTTATCCGTACCCAGCTCGTCACCACGCCGGGCGCCGTAAGTCCCCTGCCCTTCGGCGGAAAGCAGCGCCAGATCAACATCGCCATGGATCAGGCGGCGATGCAGTCCAAAGGCATTGCTCCCGGTGACATGCTTGCGGCTCTCGCGCAGCAGAACGTTGTTACACCGGCCGGCACCATCAAGATCGGCACAAAAGAGTATGACGTGGTTCCCAACGGCGCTCCACGCACGGTGGAAGAGCTGGGCGCGCTGCCGATCAAGCAGATCAACGGAACCACTGTCTACCTGCGCGATATCGCCACCGTCAGTGACGGCTTCCAGGTGCAAAGCAATGTCGTTCGACAGGACGGCCACCGCGGCGTTCTGATCAGCATTCTGAAGAGCGGCGACGCTTCCACGCTCGATGTTGTGAGTGGCACCAAGAAGCTGCTGCCCCGCGTGCAGACCCTGGTTCCGCCGGAGTTGAAGATTACGCCTCTGAGCGATCAATCGATCTTCGTACGCGGCGCTGTTCAGGGCGTAATCCGTGAAGCCGTGATCGCCGCCGCTCTCACCGGGCTGATGATCCTGCTCTTCCTTGGAAGCTGGCGTTCAACGCTGATCATCGCCGTCTCGATCCCGCTCTCGATTCTAAGCAGCGTTATTGTCCTTGGCCTGCTGGGCGAGACCATCAACACCATGACCCTGGGCGGCCTGGCGCTGGCCGTCGGTATCCTGGTCGACGACGCCACCGTCACCATCGAGAACATCGAGCGCTTCCTGGAAGAGGGACAGGGCCTGCACGAGTCCATCCTCGAGGGCGCGGCGCAGATCAGTGTTCCGGCGCTGGTCTCCACGCTCTGTATCTGCATCGTGTTTCTTCCGATGTTCTTCCTCAGCGGCGTCTCGCGGTTCCTCTTCGTCCCTCTCGCTGAGGCCGTGGTCTTCGCCATGCTCGCCTCCTATGTTCTTTCAAGAACGCTGGTGCCCACGCTGGCCATGTACCTGCTGAAAGCCAAGAGCCATCACGGCCGGGCGGCGACGCGCAATCCCCTGGTTCTGTTCCAGCGCGCCTTTGAGCGTGGCTTTGAGTGGGTACGGAACGCTTATCACGGCCTGCTGGAGACCTTTGTTGCGCACCGTAGAGTCTTCATCCCCAGCTTCCTCGGCGCATGCTTGCTGATGTTCCTCCTGATTCCCTTTCTCGGCCAGGACTTCTTCCCCTCAACCGACAGCGGACAGTTCATCCTGCACGTACGCGCCGCGACCGGGACCCGCATTGAAGACATGGCGCGATTGACCGATCAGGTGGAAGACCACATCCGTCAGGAGATTCCCGCCAACGAGGTTGGCAACATTCTCGACAACATTGGCCTGCCGTACAGCCAGATGAATACGCAGCACCAGACCAATGGCACCATCGGACCCTACGATGGCGATGTGATGGTCTCGCTCAAGGAAGACCACCACTCGACTGACCGCTACATCGCGCACCTTCGCCGCGATCTTCCGAGGCTCTTCCCCGGTACCACCTTCTACGTCCTGCCGGCCGATATCACCACGCAGATCCTGAACTTCGGTCTGCCTGCGCCGATCGATGTGCAGTTCGAAGGCAGCGACGTGAGGACAAGCCACGAGCTTGCCTCACAGGTGATGGAGGAGCTCCGCAAGGAGGTCCCCGGCCTGACGGACTTGCGCATTCAGCAGCCCTTCGACTATCCCACACTGAAGGTGAACGTCGACCGCACCAAGGCTCTGCAGGGTGGCTATACCTCCACCGATGTCGCCACCAGCCTGCGCAACACACTCAGCGGCAGCTTCCAGGTAAATCCACAGTTCTTCCTGAACTGGAAGACCGGCAACCAGTATCCCCTGGTCGCGCAGACGCCGCAGTACAACATGGATACGCTGGCGGCGATGCAGAACATTCCGCTGAACCGTGGCTCGCTGGGCAACGCAGCCGGACGCCAACAGGAGACCTTGAACAACGTGGCCGCCATCGAGCGCGGTACCGAGATGGGCACCATGAATCACTACAACATCCGCCGCGTCATCGACATCTACGGCTCGGTGCAGGGCCGCGATCTCGGTGCGGTAAGCCGCGATATCGATCGCATCCTCGACCGTCATCGCAAGACGCTGCCACGCGGTACGTATGTCACTCTGCGCGGACAGGTCGAGACGATGAAGAACAGCTATCTCGGTCTTCTCGGCGGTCTGGTCTTCTCCATCGTGCTGGTCTACCTGCTCATCGTGGTGAACTTCCAGAGCTGGGTCGATCCGTTCATCATCATCACGGCGCTGCCTGCAGCCCTGGCCGGGATTGTTCTGTTCCTCTTCATCACGGCGACACGCCTCAGCGTTCCTGCGCTGATGGGCGCCATCATGTGCATGGGCGTGGCCACCGCAAACAGTATTCTCGTCGTCAGCTTTGCCAAACTGCGCTATGAAGATCACGGTGATGCCATACGCGCCGCTGTAGAAGCCGGCTTCACCCGCTTCCGTCCCGTCATGATGACCGCACTTGCCATGATTATCGGCATGGTGCCCATGGCGCTTGGACTGGGAGACGGCGGCGAGCAGAATGCGCCCCTGGGCCGCGCTGTCATCGGCGGCCTGATGTGCGCCACCGTCGCCACCCTGGTCTTTGTTCCTACCGTCTTCGCGCTGATCCATGGACGCAAGCCGAAGCCGACGAACGTTCCTGCAACTGAGAGCGCTGAAGCGCTGCCGGCGTAACGGAGAAAGAGTTTATGAGCGAGACAACACAGCAGACTGTAACCACACAAACGACGACCAATCGCAAGCCCATGTACATTGCCGTGGGCGTGGCCGCTGTTGCTCTGGTGGCCGCGGTCGCCTGGGGCATCCACGATCGCGTTCATGCCGAAAGCGAGTTGAAAGAAGAAACTCGCATCTCGGCTATCCAGACCGTACACGTCGTGCACGCCAGCGGCGCCGGCGGCAAAGACGGTCAGGAGCTGATACTGCCAGGCAATGCACAGGCCTACACCGATACCCCCATCTACGCCCGCACCGGCGGTTATCTGCGTAAGTGGTATGCCGACATCGGCCAGCACGTGAAGCAGGGGCAGTTACTGGCGCAGATTGAGACTCCGGAACTGGACCAGCAACTCCAGGCCGCCGAGGCCGATCTGAAGCAGGCCCAGGCCAATCTGGATCTGGCCAGGACGACGAACGATCGCTGGCAGGCTCTGGTCTCAAAGCGCGCCGTCTCCAAGCAGGAGGCCGACCAGGCGCAGTCCACCCTCGAGGCACGCCAGTCATTGATGGCGGCGTCAGAGGCGAACGTTCGCCGCCTGCAACAGTTGCAGAGCTTTGAGCGCGTTACCGCTCCTTTCGACGGCACCATCACGGCACGCAATACCGATGTCGGCGCCCTGATCACCGCCGCCGGCGGCGGCTCGGGAGCTACCGGAAGCGCACAGGAGCTCTTCCACCTTGCCGCCGTAGGTAAGCTGCGTGTCTATGTGGCTGTCCCGGAGGTCTACTCCAGCGAGATTCAGGACGGCATGAAGGTCGAACTCACACAGGACGCCACGCCCAACCAGAAGTTCGTCGGCACAGTTGTCCGTAACTCCAACGCCATCGACCAGAGCTCTCGCACCCTGAACGTTGAGGTGGATGTCGATAACCCGCAGGGTAAGCTGATGCCGGGAGCCTACGTCTTCGCGCACTTCCGTCTTGCAGGGAAAACGACTGCGGTTACTCTTCCCTCGAATGCGCTGCTCTTCCGCTCGGAGGGTCTGCGTGTCGGTATCGTGCGTGACAACCACGTCCAACTGGTTCCCATCCGCATTGGCCGCGACTTCGGATCTGCCGTTGAAGTCACCAGCGGTCTGAATGGCGACGATGCCGTAATCCTGGACCCCTCGGACTCTCTCGAGAACGGCATGGAGGTAAAGGTCGCCCAGGCGAAGGGAGCGCAGAAGTGAGTACGAAGAATCTGCTTGCGCTTGCCGTCGTTGCCGTATCGCTTGCCGGCTGCCGTGTCGGCCCAAATTACGTAAAGCCCGACGTTCCGACGGCGCCGACCTTCAAAGAAGGCGACACCTGGAAGACCGCTACTCCCAATGACGCCATGGCGCACGGCAAGTGGTGGGAGATGTACGGCGATGCGCAGTTGAATGCTTTGGAAGAACAGATCGACCCTGCCAATCAGACGCTGAAGCAGGCCGAAGCCAACTTCCGCGCATCGCGTGCTGTCATCAAACTAAACCGCGCTGACATGTCGCCGACGCTGAGCGTCGATCCCACGCTGGGCGCAACCCGGGTTACACCGAACGCGCCCTATCGCGGTAACCTGACGCCGGACAACGGACAGGGCAACTTCATTCTGCCGTTGGATCTGAACTACGAGGTCGATCTGTGGGGCCGCATCCGCCGCAGCATCACTGCCGCGCAGGAAACGACACAGGCCTTCGCTGCCGATCTCGAGACGGCCCGCCTGAGTCTGCATGCCGAGCTGGCGATCGACTACTTCAATCTGCGCAGCGCCGATGCCCAGAAGAAGCTGCTGGATGAGACGGTCGCCGCCTACAGAGATGCCCTGCAGTTGACCATCGATCGTGCTGACGGCGGCGTCGCTCCGCAATCTGACGTCGCCCAGGCGCGGACACAGTTACAGCAGGCGCTGGTGCAGTCGACCGAAGTGACGATCGCCCGCGCGCAGTTCGAGCACGCGATTGCAGTGTTGACCGGCAAGCCACCTGCACAGCTCACACTAGTTGCTAACCCGCTCACCGAACAGACGCCGGCACTTCCAGGAATCCCGGCTGTACTGCCGTCAGAGCTTCTGGAGCGCCGCCCGGATATCGCTACAGAAGAGCGTCTGATGGCCGCCGCCAACGAACAGATCGGCATCGCCAAGTCGGCCTTCTATCCCCGGCTGAACCTCGCCGCCACTGCCGGCTTCCAGGGTAGCTCCGTGCTCAACTGGTTCACGTGGCCCAGCCGTGTCTGGGCAGTCAGCCCGCTGATCTCGCAGACCGTCTTCGACGCAGGCCGCCGGCGTGCTCGCACGGACATCGCGATTGCACAGTATGACTCCCACGTCGCGAGCTATCGGCAGTCAGCACTCGATGCCTTCCAGCAGGTGGAAGACAATCTCGTAGCTCTGAAGCAGCTTGAGACCGAGGCGCAACAGCAGCGTGATGCTACAGCCTCCGCAGAGGAGGCCCTGGGACTGTTCCGGACTCGCTATGAGGGCGGAGTGGATACCTATCTGCAGGTCATCACCTCGCAGACCATCGCCCTGCAGAACCAGCGCAATGAGATCGACATCCTGCGCCGCCGTCTCGACGCCAGCGTTCTGCTGGTGAAGGCCGTCGGCGGAGGTTGGAACGTTTCGCAACTTCCAAAAGTGTAAGCCGGGTGCCCCAGGGTCCCTCGGGGACCTGGGAATTCGCGCTACGCGCGAACGCTTTTATTCGTCATTCCGCAGCCTAGCGAAGAAAATAAAATGAGTGCCCTCGAACCCCATCCGTAAACGGATGAGGTTGTTTTCCGGGAAAACGTGCCGCCCTAAATCATCATCGAAGCATCTATGCGTTTTTATGCCTTGCTCCTGCTTCTTTGTCTTCCGTGCGCCCTTGCGCAGCAGCAGGAGACAGCGCAGCCCCCTGCTCCCAGCGCTCCTCCCGCACAGGCAGACGTTACCGTCGAGCAGTACATCCGCAATGGATGGGCGGCACTGACGCGATCGATGACTGACTGCGCCACCGTGCATGACCCCAAGCTCGCCGGAGCCTCAGTCGTCTATCTTCCCCATGGATACGCCATCCCATCGTCCGTTGCCGCACTGCGCAGCAAGTGCAATGTCCGTGTCGAGCATCTGCCGCACGCCATCGCCAAAGAAGGCGACCTGATGCCGTCAGAGCTAAAGACACCGGGACTGCTCTACCTGCCCCACCGCTACGTCGTGCCCGGGGGCCGCTTCAACGAGATGTACGGATGGGACAGCTACTTCATCCTGCTTGGCCTGCTAAGCGAAGGCCATGAGGCACTGGCGCGTGGCATGGTTGAGAACTTCTTCTTTGAGATCGAGAACTACGGCGCCATCCTCAACGCGAACCGTACCTACTACCTCACTCGCTCTCAGCCTCCCTTCCTCGCACGAATGGTCGATGAGGTCTATCGAACGATGAATCGCCGCGATCCCGACGCCGCAAAAACATGGCTCGAAAAAGCGATGCCCTACCTCGAACGCGACCATGCACTCTGGATGAGCGACGCTCATAAAGCGGGAAACACCGGGCTCGCACGCTACTTTGACCTGGGCAACGGCCCCGTGCCGGAGATGGAAGATGACAGCACCTACTACGTCGACGTGATCAAATGGCTGCTAGCCCATCCTGAGGTGAAAACCAACTACCTGACACAGGCCACTGATGGACAGGCATGCGCCTCCGGAGCGAGCGCCGTCTGTGCTCACACCGAGTACCAGGGCTGGCGGTTGACACCCGCCTTCTATCGCAGCGACCGCGCCATGCGCGAATCAGGCTTCGACGTCAGCTTCCGCTTCGGTCCGTTCAGCGGATCGACTGAGAACTATGCCCCCGTCTGCCTGAACGCCCTGCTCTACCGTTATGAAATCGATGTCGCCGCCCTCTATACCAAACTCGGCGACGACGCCAAGGCGAAGCAATGGACCGATGCCGCCGAAGCGCGTAAGGCGGCGATGAACCGTTATCTCTGGGATGCACGCACCGGCGCCTTTGCCGACTATGATTTCGTGCACCATCGCCGCTCGACCTACCTCTATGCCACGGTAGCCTATCCTCTATGGGCCGGGCTCGCTACACGCACTCAAGCCGCCTCCACCATGCGCCAGCTTCGTACGCTTTCGCACGACGGCGGCCTGGCGATGAGCAACACCACCAGCGGCATGCAATGGGATGCTCCCTTCGGCTGGGCGCCGGTAAACTGGATCGCCGTCGACGGCATGAGCTGCTACGGTTACGGCACAACCGTGGGGCGCATTGCCCACGGCTTCATGCACTCCATCCGCGAGAACTACGAGCGTGACGGAACGCTACGCGAGAAATACAACGTCGTCGATCCTCAGAAGGACGTTGAGGTCGCCGCCGGCTATAAGAGCAATGTCATCGGCTTCGGTTGGACCAACGCGGTGTACTTAAAGATGAACGGCCTGCTCTTCACAGGCCGTTCCGGTGATTGCGCTTCAACCGTTCCAGCGCGCAGCACAACACTACAATAATCCGCTACACCTGCGAGAACGGCAGCGGATTCAGAATCAGGCTGTCGATATTGGTCACGATCGGCTCGAACGCATATCGCGGATCGGCTGCAAGCTTCTTCCACTCCGGGTGCGACAAAAAGCCCGCCCATCCTTTTTCCAGCGCAGCCAGATCCGGAAAGGTGAGCATGTAGGTTAGCGATGGCAGTTGCCGACCGATGAGAAGGTCGCCGTAGAAGACCTGCCCGCAGCCGGACTCCTGGAAGATCTTGAACTCACCGTGATGGAACATCTCCACCTTGCGGACGTGATCGCCATAGGTGGAACTGACATAGGTGCGCAGGTGGAAGATGCGCTTCTGTTTCGTATCCGGAGGCGTGATGTGTGGCCAGCCATCGAATGCAGCCAGCAGAGAGCTCTCCGCATCGACAAAAGGTGAAGCATCCTTTCCGGGCGAGGACCAGAATGGCTCGGCCGCTTTCAGGAACGTCTCATCTTTGGCCAATAAAAGATCGAGGTTGGTCAGGGTAAAGAGATCAGAGCTCGGAATCAGCAGGTAGTATGTCGGAGTCTCCGGACCGTAGTTCACCGAAAAGGCGCCAATGGTCTTCATACCCATACGATTCAGCGTGGGAATCAGGGCATCGCGGAAGTACTTCTCCGTCATCGCCGAGCCAGTACCGCGGCTGAGGTGGTATTTGCGCAGTTGATAGTACTCGCGTCCGCCGGAAGGCTGAGCAAGCGCTGTGCCGGCTGATGCAGCCGAAGCGACCGAGGCGGTAAGTGCGGATTTCAAAAACGTGCGGCGTTGCATGGGAAGGGACTTGCTCCTTGGGCGTTGAAATCAAGCTCGATGTTTTCTTGTTGAGGGCTGCAAGAGATCCTCGATGCGTACGGGCAACTCACGCACTCGGACCCCGCTTGCATGATAGACCGCCGCGGTAATGGCTGGCGCCACTCCGGCCAGACCGATCTCGCCGATACCTCGTGCTCCGATTTCGCTCATCGCCTTGTCAGGATAGTCGAGGAAGGTGACATCAATCGTTGGAGGGCAGTCCGCGTGGGTCGCGACTAAATAATCGGCATAGTTGGCATTCACCGGATGCCCATAACGCTGATCGTAGACCGTCTCCTCCAGCAGCCCCATCCCAAGGCCCATCACAATGGCGCCCTCCACCTGGTTGGTCGCAGCCTTCAGGTTGATGATCTGCCCGCCATCGATGACCGTGACCACCCGCGAAACCCGCAGACGTGCAATACCCGGATCCCACTCGACCTCGACAAACTGCGCTCCGAAGCTATGCAGGGAGAGTCCCTTTGCCTTCGGATCCTGCTGCGATGCAACCGACGAGCCTTCGCCGATGGCGGACCGCAGATTGGCCGAACGCAGTATCTCCTCAAAGGTCACTCCGGAAGCGCTACTATCCGCCTTGCGATAAACACGCCCTTCAGAAAATGCGAGGTCATCCGGCTTTGCTCCCTTGAAAGGAGAATGCACACCGTTTACCGCAATCTGCAACAACTGCTTTGTCGCTGCATTCACTGCATCCTGAATCGCCGGAAACAACGATCCAGTCACGCGCGATCCACCCGAGAGCGGACCCGGAGGAAGCGAAGTGTCTCCCAGCGCCACTTCAATGCGCCCCATGGAGATTCCGGTAATGTGATGGACCATCTGCGAGAAGACGGTATAGGTGCCTGTGCCGATATCCTGCGTGGCACACCCGATACGCACCGATCCGTCGTCACGGAAAGCGAAGTTCGCGGAGGTGGGTATGCGTCCCGCTCCCCAGGACGCTCCGGCTATGCCCCAACCCAGAATCGTTCCATCGGGCTTCTTCATCGATCCCACAACAGGATTGCGTTTCGCCCAGCCGAACTTCTCAGCACCCAGCGTCAGGCACTCCTTCATATGCCGCGAGGAAAACGGGAGACCATTCGACTCATCCTTCTCGGGCTCATTCAACAGGCGGAGTTGTACGGGATCCATCTTGAGCCTGATCGCCAGCTCATCCATCGCGGATTCAAGAGCGAAGAGTCCTGGCACCGCTCCTGGACCACGCATGGCCGTCGGTGTGCCGACGTTACGGCGCGACATTGAGGAACGTACGCGCAAATTCGGCGTGCTCCACAGGAATGGTGTCGACTCGCCGCAGTTTTCTCCGACGTTGTCGAGGATCGATGTCTCCGACGAGTAGTCATGCTGAATGCAGGTCAGCTTTCCCTCAGCCGTCGCTGCCAGCCGCAGGCGCTGCTGGGTGCGCGGACGATGCCCCACATTTGTGAACTGCGAGCGACGATCGGTGACCAGCTTCACCGGACGCCGTAGATCACGCGCTGCCGAAGCTGCAAGCAGCGAGTGTTGCCAGACCCAGAGCTTGCCGCCGAAGCCCGATCCCAGAAACTTCATGATGATCTGCACATTCTCAACCGGAACGCCGAGCATCTGCGCCATCGCCGTTCGATGATTCACGATCGACTGCGTCGTCTCGTATAGGACGAACTTTCCGCTGTCGTACGTCGCCACCGAAGCATGCAGCTCCATCGGATTGTGCGTCTCCACCGGAGTGATATAGATCGCATCGATCTTGACCGTACCCGTTGAGAAGGCCGCATCAACATCGCCGCGCTTGTTGGCCTCATGCAACCCATCCTCCTGAAGCCCTTCAGAGAGGTCCAGGCGGTTATCCGGCTTTTCCACTGCATAGCTCACCTTCACCGCACGCGCAGCCGCGCGTGCCTGCTCCATCGTCTCGGCTACAACGACAGCCACGTACTGACCGGAGTAGTAGACGTTCTCATCCTCGAAGGCCGGACGGGCCTCATCGACACGCGCATCGCGCGGTATGGGGCGATAGAGATGCGGAGCGTTGCCGTAGTGATAGATCTTCACCACGCCTCGCATCGCCTCAGCCGCGGCTGTATCGATACCCGTGATCTTTCCTTTCGCAATGGTCGCGCAGACTGGCACCGCGTGCAGCAGGCCGGGGAAATTGTGATCCGACGAGTACTTCGCTATCCCGGTAGTCTTGTAGGGACCATCGATACGTGGCACCGGAGTGCCGATGGTGGTTGCATTTTCCTTCAACATCGAGCTTCCTCCTTATGCGTTAGTAACCGTCGTCAAAGCGCGAATCATGCAAAGCTTCGCCAGTGGAACCTTGAATGCATTGTCCGTGTTCGGCCTGGCGTTCTTCAGCGCAGCATCAGCCGCTGTGCGAAAAACTCGTTCCTCAGGCGCTTGACCTTCAAGTGCACGCTCGGCCTCGGGCATACGCCACGGCCGCGTCCCTACTCCACCCATCGCAACGCGAACATGACGCATTCTGCCACCCTGCACCTGCATCACAATGGCCGCAGAGGCCAGAGCAAACTCATACGAGGCCCGGTCGCGCAGCTTGAGGTAAATCTGCTTCGTCTTCTCTGGAAGAGCAGGAAGTGTGACATGAGTGATGAGATCGCCGGGCTCAAGGGAATTCTCGATATGCGGTGTTGTTCCGGGAAGCTTATAAAACTCACCGATCGGGATCGTCCGGTTTCCCTTCGTGCCTTGCACATGGATCACAGCATCCAGCACCATGAGGGCCACATCCATATCCGAAGCGTGTGTGGCGATGCAGTGGTCACTCACGCCCAGAATGGCGTGGTTGCGATGATATCCGTCAATAGCAGCACAGCCCGAACCCGGAGTGCGCTTGTTGCACTCCGCATACGCCAGATCGCGAAAGTAAGGGCATCGTGTACGCTGCAGCAGATTGCCCGAAGTGGTGGCTTTGTTGCGGAGCTGCGCTGAAGCGCCCGAGAGCAGCGCCTGCGAGAGCACCGCGTACTCGGCCACTACCTCCGGCGCCTGCGCCAGGTCGGAGTTCCGCACCAACGCGCCGATCTTCAACGATCCATCCGGCTGTTTCTCCACCTTCGCCAGATCCGGGATGCGGTTGATGTCGACCAAGTGCTGCGGTGTCTCCACATCGAGCTTCATGTAGTCGATCAGATTGGTTCCACCGGCGATGAATCGTATCGTCGCTCCCTGTTGTGCCGTCGGCGTTGCAGCAGCGATCTGAATAGCAGCATCGGGAGTGCCGACGCGTGTCAACTCAAAGTCGATCATGCA
Source organism: Acidobacteriaceae bacterium (assembly GCA_013361705.1). Taxonomy (GTDB): domain Bacteria; phylum Acidobacteriota; class Terriglobia; order Terriglobales; family Acidobacteriaceae; genus Terriglobus. The sequence goes on along the minus strand of JABFXN010000195.1, from coordinate 2,027 downwards.
TCCACCCCCTGCTGGCTGACACGGCTGCGCACCATCTGTATGGCACGCACAATGTTCGGGTAAGCGCCGCAGCGGCAGATATTGCCGGACATCGCCTCGCGAACATCCTTGTCGGCCGGTCCCCACGGCTCCTTCAACATGCCCACCGCCGAGACGATCTGGCCGCTGGTGCAGTAGCCGCATTGATAACCGTCATGCTCCACGAACGCCGCCTGCATAGGATGCATCTCCTGCGGCGTACCCAGGCCCTCGATCGTTGTGATCTCATCGTCCTCATGCATGACAGCAAAGCTCAGGCAGCTATTGATGCGGCGGCCGTTGACCAGCACCGTGCAGGCTCCGCACTGCCCGTGATCGCACCCCTTCTTCGTTCCGGTAAGCTGCACCACTTCGCGCAGGCAATCCAGCAGTGTGACACGCGGCTCAAGCTGCAACGTTTGCCGCTTGCCGTTGATGCTGAGGTGAACCGTTTGGGTTCCGGCGTGGCGCGCAGATGGAGTCTCGGGCGCATCCACAACGTTTGCAATCGCAACCGTCGGAGATGCCGTTGCAATTCCTGTGGCCCCCAATCGCGTAAGGAAGGAACGGCGGCTAAGGCTGCTATATGTACCCCCGATGTTGCTGTACGTTCCGAAGACCGGTGGCTTCTCTTCCCGCACAGTCTCCGGTTCTGTGACTTCGGGCTCCCGCGTTTTCGGATTCATACCAAACCTCATTCCTGTACAGGTTGCCGTGGAGAGGAAAAGAGCCGGCTGGCAATACAGCAAAACACCAAATGACAGTACATCAAAGACGCACGATCCCAGGCCTTGGTTTGCTGCGATAAGCGCAAAAAAAGGCCGGCCCAACCGGGCCGGCGCAAGGAGTCGAGTATTTACGGCCTTACTGGCGTTCCTGGGGAAAACCGAAGGCGTAAATCGTGTTGTCGGCAGTGGCGAGATAGATCATGCCGCTGCCGGTGGCAATGCCACTGGTGGTAACGGGCGAGGCGATCGCCGTACCGCTGTTCCAGAGAGCTTTGCCGGATTTGGCGTCATACGCATAAAGCACCGCGGGTTTGCCCTTGGCGCGAGCTGCGGGATCGGCGCTGCCGCGCTGCTCACCGGTCGCGAGGACAAAGAGCACGCCATTCAGGACCATCGGGCTTCCCGGCGCCTCCAGTTCCGCGGAGGTCCATGCCATCTGCAACTTGCCATCCGAGAGCTTGTAGGCCACCACTGGAGCCTTCTGCTTCGTCTTGTCTGTCACGATGACATAGCGTGTGCTGCCATCCTGCCAGGTGGCGAGTGCCGTTGGTGCGAACTGGAGCTTCTGTTCCTCGCCTGCCGCCGCCAATGACGCTCCGGTCCCTGCATCCATCAGCACCAGCTTGCCGTCGGTCGTTCCTGCGGCGACATACTCCTTCTTGTCGGCAGCGGTAAAGATCATCGGCGTAGAGGCAAAGCCGACTTCGCTGGTCGCCATCACCTTGGAACTGAGCGACTTCGGATCGAGAGCAATCAACTGCTTCGTCGTCGTGACGTAGAGATTTCCTTCAGTCGAAAATGCAGGGGTTCCGAGAATGTCACCGCTCTCGGGTTTCCATTGCCTGATCGTTGGATTCGCCGGATCACTACGATCCATTGCGAAGAGTGTGTTCGGACTCGCGCCGCAGCCCGGCAGGGTAGCCACATACACGACTTTGTCCACTGATGAGATATCGGAGACCTGGCTGCCAGCCGGCACGAACGGCGTTGGCTTTTCGTACTCGTTCCCCGTACCGTGCGCCATGATGTGCAGCATGCCGTCGGCCGTGATGGTGTAGATCGGTGTAGCTGCGCGGCCGCCCTGGTTCAACCCGGGAATCGCGGTCCCCTGCTGCCCAAAACCAAAACCGGTCCGAGGCGGATTCATGCCACCCGGAATTCCCTCTCCTGGCTTACCGATCACGCTGTGATACGGCGCCGCAAGAGGACGCGTCATTCCTGTCGCAGGCTTCAGCGCCGAGGGTCTTCCAGGCGCGCCAATACTGGTCAATGCGCAGGCCT
>JABFXN010000142.1 GCA_013361705.1 Acidobacteriaceae bacterium | reverse complement strand
CGTAGTGATTCGGGTTGAGGTAGAGGGCTTTGCGATAAGCATCCGTTGCCTCGTCGAGCTTTCCGGTTGCATCCTGGATCAGCCCCAACAGGTAATATGCCTGGTCTGAGGGCCCCTCGCGGCGCAAATGATCTTCGCAATGCTTGATGGCGTCAGGAAGCAGGCCTCTGTCCGCCAGCCGCTGCGCTTCTTCCAGAGACGAAGGCTGTGGAGCGGGCTGCGGTTTGGCTGCAGCGGCCAGTGGGCGCGAAGTGCTGAACTCAGGCGGCCTGGTGGCAACTGCGACCTGCCGGCTGTCGCTATAAGCGGGCTTTTTCGGCGGAGGAGTGTGCTTGCTTTTTTGTGGCTCCGGCAGAGCAACCACCCTGCGAAAACCGAAAGCCATCGGGACCCGCAACGAAACGAAGTCACTCGGCGAAGCCAGAGAGGTCTCCGAAGGACCCAGGAAAAGAACACCTTTCGTTGTAAGAAGACGGGTCAATATCTGGATGGCGCGCTTCTGTGTAGCGCTGTCGAAATAGATAAGAAGGTTGCGGCAGTAGATGATGTCGTAAATCGCCGAACCGGGTAGGAAGTCCGCATGAAAGAGATTGCCGTGCTGGAACCGGACCTGCTGTCGAACAGCCTTCGAAAGCCGGTATTCATTTGCCTGGGCCTCGAAGTGACGGTCGCGAAAATGGAGCTCCTTTCCGCGGAAAGAATTCCTGCCATAGAAGGCACGTTGCGCAAGCTGCAGGACACGTTCGCTGACGTCGACCGCATCGACCTGAAAGCGCTTCGCCGGAACTCCGGCATCCAAAAGCGCCATTGCAATGGAATAAGGCTCTTCTCCAGTGGAGCATGGAAGGCTCAACACACGGAGCAGCCCCTCAGGATGCGAAGGCATCCATTCCTCCTGCACCAGGCGGGTCATCGCGGCAAAGGCCTCTCGATCGCGGAAGAACCATGTCTCCGGCACGACCACGGCCTCAATCAATTCCTGCAGCTCGCTGTCCCGTGCAAGCAGAAGTTCCATGTACTCCTGCTCATGCTGCAATTTACAGGCAGACATTCGTACCTGCAGTGCCCTCTCAATCGCAGCAGGGCCGATGGAGGCGCTATCGAGGCCTATCTTCTGTTTCAGCAGCTCTATAAGCTCGATGCTTGCCATTGCACCTCTGCAGACTGCTTGAAGATCTCGCCATATAACGGCGCCGGTAGCAGGACAGCCGGTTTCACCCACTGGATCATGCCGCGCGTATCCATGACGACAGGGCCAAGGTACGGTGTTCTGCTGCTCTCAATTCCCGAAAATACAAAGTCCCCTGGATCTCGCTGCAAGGTCTCCGTCACGTTTTCAGCAATTAGCCCCACCAGACGCACGTCATCCTGACCGTCTGCAAGATTCACAACGACGATGCGGGTGCTGAGTTTTGGCTTAGAGGGGCGCTGTATCGCCAACTCGCTCAGGTCCAGCACGGGGACTGGCGAGTTCCGATAGTCCATCACTCCGGCAACGCCCGTAGGCGATTGAGGAAGCTTCTTAAGCTGCAACAGAGGCAGCACTTCAACGATCTGGTTCGCCTTCAATGCATATCGGTCATCGCCAAGTTGAAGAAGAAGAAACAGCATGAATACAGCCCCTAAACTCTGCTTACAACATGGACCTGGAATCTCTGACTATTCCTGCAACCTGAACCGGGAGACACTGCTTCGCAACGTACTGGACGCAATGTTCAGCTCATCGATGGCCAGGCTGGACTGCCGCAGCGACTCAACCGTCTGCTGAGCCGCCTCTCCCAACTGTCCAAGAGCTTCGCTGATCTGTCCTGCACCAATTGCCTGCGCCTGCATTCCATCATTCACGGTCTCGAAACGCGGAACAAGAGCCTGCACATCTTTAATGATCTGGGAGAGCTGGTTCCCGACCTGATGCATCTCCTGCATGCCGCGGCGAACCTCTTCCAAGAACTTGTCCATGCCCATAACGCCGGCAGAGACGGCCGACTGGATCTCTTTGACCATCAATTCAATGTCATAGGTCGCTACCGCTGTCTGGTCGGCGAGTCGCCGGATCTCGCTTGCCACCACGGCAAAGCCGCGACCGTACTCTCCCGCCTTCTCCGCTTCGATAGCAGCATTAAGCGAGAGCAGATTGGTCTGGTCCGCCACCTTCGTGATGGTGATAACTACCTGGTTGATGTTCCCTGCCTTTACATTCAGCACCGCAAGCTTGGAGTTGATCGAGGTGGCAGCCTCCACGACATGGTTCATGGTCTCTTCCATGCGCGAGAGACCGACCTGGCCGCTACCAGCCAGAACCGCAGTCTGCTCGGCAACGGCTGAGACCTCCGCCATGGTCTTGCCAAGTTCGCGGGAGGTGGCCGAAATCTCTTTCGAGGTTGCGGAGATCTCCGTTGTCGTAGCGGCGATCTCATTCGCAGTCGCCTGCTGTTGCTTGGACGTCGCGGCAATCTCTGTAATAGATGTGCTGACCTGAAGACCCGACTTCTGCACCTGGCTGATCAGCAGCTTCAGGTCGTCGATCATGTTGTCGAAGCCTGCTCCCAGTAGCCCGAACTCGTCCCGCCGCTGCAGATTGATCTTCCGGCTGAAATCGCCTTTGCGGATGACGTCCATCGCGACGACGAGACTCCCGAGCGGCCGCGTGATGATCTGCCACAATAAGTAGCCGACGAACGCGGAGATCAGGACTGCAGCCATAAAGCCGCTCAGTATTCCGACCCGCGCGGCTCCGACTGCTTTCAAAATACTTTGAGCCGACAGATCAACATCAGTTCGGTTGAAGTCGGTCATCGTCTGAATCGCGGCCACGACATTACTATTTGCCGCGACAATCCCATGGCTGCTTATGGATTGGTTTCCCGCACCCGCCTTCAGGTATTGCTGCTGTGCATTTAGATAGGACGGAATGAGGGACCTGAAGTGGGCGTAGTTTTCGCGATCCTTCTGCTGATAAATCGAGCCTTCGTAACTCTTGATCGAGGCGTTCAGATTCGCCCAATTCGTCGCAATCTGCAGATCAAGGTTACGGCTGGTCCCAGGGTCTGTCTCGACCGCACGGGCTTGAATGAGCGAGTAGTTTGTCTGCCACTCATTCATAATGTCACTGCCAAAGTGCAGACCGGGCAGACTATCGGTCTGCATCTTAACGGTTTCCTGCTCGATGTGGCTCAGCTTGAAATAGGCGAAAGTGCCCATCGCAATGATGACGGCCAGTACGACGATAAAGCTCACAAGAATCCACTGGCGGATACTCAAATTTTTCATCGAGGCAATTCCTTCGTCGATCAACAGGTCCGTGCTGCGAAGAATCGGATGATTGGCCACATAACCTTAGCACAACTACTGATGACTCATATATATAGGCGTGCATCTAGCATGTGGCGCATCCCACAAGGCCAGACCGTCACCACATTCCCCTGCAACGGAAACGGGTTGAACAAGGTTATGATGCTGGCGGCAGCAACAGCGACTGAGTAGCTATGCGGGTGACAGATCGGCCAACGGCGAACGCCTGCGGATGAACATCGTCGGATTTAAAATTTGAACACCCGCCAGCTTAGCCATTATTTTCAATAACTTAGGCCACGTACAACCGGCTACGTTGGCGACGTTGATATTCCTTTGCAATTGTTGCGGGGCGGGCGTATATTTCCACGCCGGGTGACGGCTTTCTTCGTTTGGCAGTGTGAGCGTAGCCGTAAGATTTGTCTTTCTTGCAGCGATCGCCGCGTTCCAGCTCCCGACACGCAGCTACTGGAGTTCGGCGGTCTAGCTTGTCTCTCCTTTTTGAAGCGCCACTTCGAATCTGGAATTGCGTGTAAGGAGCTAGCTATGAGAGTGCTTGACCCCGTTCTGTTCATTCTTCGCAAGAAGGGTTCTGACATATGTTCTCTTCCCCCCGACGCGACCGTTTATTCCGCCATGCAGATGATGGCCGATAAGGATATAGGCGCTCTGTTGGTAATCGATCATGACCAACTCGTGGGTGTCGTTTCGGAGAGAGACTACGCTAGAAAGGTCATCCTTCTGGGACGGGGTTCAAAGGAAACGTTGGTGAGCGAGATCATGGTTACATCGCCAACTACCATTAGCCCAGACTGTTCCGTTGACGAAGCCATGCGGCTGATGACGACCAACCGGATTCGCCATCTTCCCGTCGTTTGTGACGGAAAGATTCTTGGAGTCGTCTCCATCGGAGATCTCGTGAACTGGATCGCTTTCGCGCAGGATCAGACGATCGAACAGCTCGAGCACTACATCGAAGGAAAGTACCCTTGTTAGAGCATTTTCCCTGCTGTTAGAAGGGCGTGCAGCGGCGTTTTCATTGCGGAAAACGCCCTTAGATGCGGATGCACTACTACGCACCTACAGAGAAAATGCTCTAGGGCGTTCCCTCACCCGAGATCGCGAGTGACAGCTGCAATGGCCTCCCAGAGCGGACCGGGAGAGACACCGAGTAGAAATATCAGGCC
>JABFXN010000300.1 GCA_013361705.1 Acidobacteriaceae bacterium | reverse complement strand
GGTGACGGTCTCCGTCGCCGCTCCCGGCGACAGCACCCGATTTGGCAACGATCGCGTATCGCCCGGATTCAGAACGACATTCTGTTGCTGATATCCACGAAACCCCTCCGCAGTAATGGCAACGGTGTAGCTTCCGGGAACGATTCCCGCAAAGTTGAAATAGCCTGACGAATTGGTCTCGAGCCGGCGAATTTCGTTCGTCGCAGTGTTCGTCAGCACAACACGGGCTCCGGGAATGATTGCTCCGGTCCCATCCTGCACTGTTCCGGAAAGACTCGATGTCGTTTGCGCCATCAGTCTTCCTGAAAAACCGCTAAGCACAAACAGAAGTGCGAAGAAGATCGCAATACTGCGGCCCGGCTTTGTCGTTTTATTTTGTTTTATTTTCATATGGACTCCCTCGAAACAGCACTTGATAGGCCTTTTAAAACTCTCTACATCGGAACGATCCGTAGAGATCGCATCGGTGACGCCCTGATGGCGAAGATGCAGTGCTTCATGGATGCACCACATGGACGATGCCCTTTGCCGGATCGACTGGAATCGACGCATCGCTGGAACTCAAACGCTGCGTACGGTTATCCCAATGCAGTTCGGCCACGTGGTGCTTTCCGCTCTCGTAGGCATAGGTTGTGCCATCGTCGTCATAGAGCGTGAAGTGGCCATCTGCTCCGGCATATACCTTGATGCCGGCGATGGTCTGCTTGTCCTGCGTACTCTCCACCGCGGAACCCAGCGGAAGAATTGATCCCGCACGCACAAAGACGGGAATGGTGTCGATCGGCGCAGCCACCGTCACCCGCTGACCGCCCTTCAAACATTCATTGGTCCAGAAGTTGTACCAGGAAGTTCCCGCCGGCAGATATACGCTGCGCGTCGTCGCTCCCTGCTCTGTCACAGGAGCCACCAGCAGCGCGGGGCCGAACATGTACTCATCTCCCAGGTCGGCGACATTCGGATCGTTGCCGAAGTCGAGGAAGAGACCGCGCATGAAGGGAGCGCCGGTCAGGTGCGACTGCCATCCCAGCGAATATAGGTAAGGCATCAGTTCATAGCGCAGACGCAGATACTTTTCGAGAATCGGCTCAGCCTGCTTGCCATAGCTCCAAACCTCGTTGTGCAGGCGCGATCCATGTGCCCGCATGTTGGGCTGGAAGGTTCCGTATTCGAACCAGCGCGTGTAGAGCTCCGGATAATCATCGAATCCGCCGACGTTCCCGCGCGCATCGCTCGGATCGAGCAGCGGTGCATGCTCCGGTTTATGCGACTGTGGAAGGTACTGCCATCCGCCGATATCGGTGGACCAATACGGCATGCCACTGGCAACGAAGTTCAGGCCCGTCGGGATCTGACGGCGCAGGACATCCCAGCTCGGGGAGATATCGCTCGACCAGAAGATGCCGCCGTTATGCTGCGCTCCCAGATAGCTGTCGCGAGATAGGATCAGCGCTCGGCCCGGCATATCCTTGCGCATGCCGTTGTAAAAAGCGGCAGTGTGGAACAGCGGATATACATTGAAGAACTGAGTCCCCGGGCCAACATGGAAGTAGCTGCCGTTCGGCGGAAGGTCGGGCTCCGTCTCGTCTGCCCAGAAGGCGTCGAAGCCCTTGGTGACATAGTTCTCTCGCACGGTATTCCAGTACCACTGCGCCGCCTCTGGATTGGTGGTGTCGATGTCAGATCCGGCGCGATCGTAGGGCAAGCCGTTCGTCGGGGTTCCGTCGGCCTGATGCATCAGCCATCCCTTCTGCATCAGGGTGTTGTAATAGCGACTTTCGGGAACGAACCTGGGCCAGACGCTGATCATCGTCTGGAAGTGCATCCGGTGCAGCTCACGGTTCATCGCGACTGGGTCCGGCCACTTCGCCGGATCCATATCCATCTGCCCCATCTTGGTGTAGTGAAACCAGTCGATGACCAGGTCGTCGATTGGCAGATGCCGCTCACGGTATCCTCTTGCTGCCTCCAGTAACTCTTGCTGGCTGGTGTATCGCTGTTTCGACTGGATGTACCCGAACGCCGATTTGGGTGGCATGGGCGTATCGCCGGTCAACAGCCGGTAACCCTTGTACTGCGCTTCATAGTCGCCGGCGATGATGAAGAAGCTCACCCGCTGGCCAACTTCGCTCAGGAAAGTGTTCTGGTCATTGAAACCAAAACTGGCCGTGGTGCGTGACGGGTTATCCCAGATCAGCCCATATCCTTTGTTCGTAACGACGAACGGGACGCAGACGCTTTGCCCGCCAGGCGCGTTGTAGTCATGCGCACAACGAAGCACATGGCCACGGCGGTCGAGATAACCCTCCTGGTTTTGCCCCATGCCATAGTCATGCTCGTCCGCGGCGGCGCTAAAGCTGGCACTTACGGTAAAGAAGGGAGGGTCCGAAGGCCTGCGATCTGCGTTGAGCCATGCCGTTCCGTCCTTGTAGTTCGGTACGGCCATGCCCCAGCCTCTCAGGTCGACCAGCGGACGGCCGTCTGCGGTAGCAATGTGCAGCCCTACGCCAGGAGCTGATCCGTTGAAGAACTTCGCAATGTCTGCGTGCGTTCCTGACTCCGCTCTCTTCTGATCGGCGGGCGTGACCTGGATATCCAATGCCTGGGACCGGAAGTGATCTCCGTCTGCTCCCTGCCGTTGTGTCCACCCATCTGCCGCCGGACGAGCCAGGATGCCGTAGCCCGCCGGAGCGACTGCATCCTGCAGGTTCAAACTCAGGCTGACGCGGACGATGTTCGCTGCGTATGGCTCAACCACCACCGTCGCCTCATTGCGATGCAGGACATACTGCCCCCTCGCGCTTCCGGCCAGCGTTGCCAGCAACATGACGGCTCCCGCTACCCAGCGGCAGCCTTGTACAAGGTCTCGAACCGGACTCTGTCTGCGAACCAACACACACTCTCTTTTCTTTTGGTGTCAAAAAATAGAAGATTCAGATGCCGGATCACTACACTTGCCTACAGATACAGCCGACAAGGTGCAATACAGTACGCGGATTCAGGTAACCGGCCTAAGTCCTTTGAAATCAGCTTTGACAGTCGAAGAAAGGGGGAGGTAGCATACCTCTCTGTCCCATGAAATCTGTCCCCCAGGTTGCGGACCCGCACGCGAAAGATCTTCCTCCCCTCGCCTCAGGTGAGCGGGAGCAGATCTGGGCTGCGGTCCAGGGAATCCTGACGAGCTCTTCCTTCTCTTCTTCTTCGCAGAATCAGTCGCTGTTGCGATACGTGGTGGAACACAGCATCGCGCGAGATGAGGCTCTGCTGCGGGAGCGGGTGATCGGGAAAGAGGTCTTCCATCGACCGGCGGATTACGAGCCCGGCGAAGACCCGGTCGTCCGCATTCGAGTCGCGGATCTTCGTAAGCGACTGGCCATCTATTACCAGGCAAATCCGTCAGCCAGCCCCCGCATCTCTATCCCGGTCGGCGGATATCGTGCGGCCTTTGAATTTCTCGCTCCTCCCAAACAGGAAGAAGCTGCGGTTGCTCCGGATGTGGAGATCGTGCCTGCCAGGACGGAACCCGAACAGCAGGTTCCAGCACCGATCATCCACGTAAACCCGAGCCCTGCATGGCGCAATCGACGAGTCATCCTCACGCTCGGCATTGTCTTCGCCGTCGTCCTCGCGCTATTCGGGATCCGGTTTTACAGCGCACGTCCCCATGGCCCCGTGCAACAGTTCTGGTCGCCGCTGCTCACTGCAAACTCTCCCGTGCTGCTGTCTGTCGGAAGCAACGCGGTCTATCGACTCTCAGAGAGTTTTTCGGACAACTATGTTAAGGAGCACCATCTGGAAGCCTCCGGCATGGAGTTCTTCCCCGCGCTCGATCCCCACCAGACGGTCGACTCTATTGGTCTACATCCCGCCGCGGACAGTTTCGTGGCTCTCGGCGATGTCGCCGCGGTTGCGGAGATCACGCGAACGCTGACCGGCCTTAACAAGCCACAGCAGATTCGCTTCTCGAACGACATCTCCTTTGCGGAAGTACGCAGTAATCCTACCGTCTCCGTCGGTGGCTTCAATAACCAGATGACGCGGGAGTTCACCAAGAAGCTGCGCTTCACCCTGACCAGCCGCAACCGTATCGACGATCATCTCAACCCCGGCCAGAGCTGGCTGCTCAACGCACCCTTTGACTCGCACGACACCGAAGACTATGCACTGATCACCCGGCTGCTCTCGAGCAACGCCACCGGGCCATTTCTCAGCCTTGCCGGCATGGGGCAATATGGCACGCTGGCTGCGACTGATTTCGTCTGTGATGAGGAGTCCATCAAGAAACTCGCCAGACTTGCGCCCAACTGGCAGCACCAAAACCTGCAAGCCGTACTCCGTATCAAGGTCGTGGACTATAAGGCGGTCTCGACGGAGATTGTCGCCGTTCACACCTGGTAATCTCCCCACACTCGGCACGGCAGGCCGATGCGGCTCTCTATCGGCTACGTACAGGGTTGGCCTCGGAACCGTCATGCGACGTAGTCGCAGA
>JABFXN010000370.1 GCA_013361705.1 Acidobacteriaceae bacterium | reverse complement strand
GAGCGACATGACCTGCATCACCTGTCATAACCCTCACCGTCCGCAGCGCGGGGAGGCTGGAGCCGCGCAATATCGCGCCGTGTGCCTGGGATGCAACCAGGCCGAACATCCCCGTCTTGCGGCAACAACGGTGACTCGTGACGCCGACTGTCTTGGCTGCCATATGGGGAAGCGCAGGACCGAAGATGCTGTTCATGTTGTGATGACCGACCACTTCATCCAGAGGTATACGCCGAAGGGCGATCTGCTTGCGCCGATCCAGGAGGCAATTCCTGTCTACCAGGGCGAGGTCGTTGCATATGATCCGCGGCTGTTATCGGAGATGCCTGACGGCAACCTGTACTACGCCGTCGCTCAGGTCGCGGCAGGTTCCAACCTTAAGCAGGGAATTCCTCTGTTGCAGCACGCTCTGGAAGTACAGAAGCCGCAACGCGCCGGTTTCTATTTTGCGTTGGCAGCAGCTCAGGCAAGGGCAGGGAACGACACTGAAGCGATCCACTGGTATGACGAGGCGATCAAACAGCCCGATCACACGCCGGCAATGCTGAGAGAGCAGGCGGCGGCGCTTGCCCGTCTGCACGAGCTGCCACAAGCGCTGCAGGTCGCTGGAAGGGCCGTCGATGCAGCTCCGAACGATGCCGTCGCATATACCACGCTGGGAAATATTCAGCTCCAGGCTGGGAACGTGTCGCAGGCGCAACAAGCGCTCGAGCATGCGCTGTCACTGGACCCCGAGATGGCCGACGCACAGAATCTGATGGGGCTAACCTACACACGGCTTTCCAAACCGGATGATGCGGCACTCAATTTTCGGAAAGCATTACAAATCGATCCCGGCCTGACAGAGGCAAGAATCAACCTTGCGGTGCTCCTTGCAGACCAGGGCGATATGGAAAAGGCGGAAGCGGCCATGCAATCGCTCCTGCGCACGAATCCGGAGTCCGCGAATCTCCATCATCGTTATGCCCTGGTGCTGGCTTCGAGCAAGCAGTGGGCTAAGGCAACGGAGCAGATGCAACAGGCCATTCACATCGAGCCGCGGTCCGCGATCCTCTATGCCGACCTTGGAGACATCTTCGTCGCTGCAGGTAAGATCGATGCCGCAGCCGCGCAGTATCGCCAAGCCATCGCTCTCGACTCTCGCCAACTGAAGCCGCATCTCGGACTTGCATCGATCCTCATGGCGCAGAACAACTCCGCCGCCGCGGAGGACGAATATCGTCTTGCCGCAGCATCCAGTCCGCGAAACGGAGAGGTTCATCTGGCGCTCGCAGACCTGGCGCTGCGCAGAGGCTCGCCGATGGAAGCCAGGCAACAGCTCGAGCTGGCATTAAAGAGCGACGATCCATCCGCCCGGCAGACGGCGTACCGTCTGCTCTCAAGTCAGCGGTGACCACGGAAGAACGGTTGGATTTGAATTACAGGAATGTGATATATCAGATGTTAATCGGTCAATTTTTCCAGGCACGCGTCCGCTGAGCCTCACGCCACCTGGGCAGTTATATCGGCAGTCTTCGCTTCTATTTCGAACAATTTTAGGCACTCGTTGCGGTTAGGAACGATCCGGGCAAACATCATCGATGCCCAGGGGAGAGCTACATCCGTATCGCACTTTATTTCGAGATGCTAAAGAACCTGATCCCTGTTCCTTACGGGCCGCTCTGCCGGCAGCGAGACTCAGAGACACTCACTGAGCCAGAGGAGCAAATCTCCATCGTGGATCGACCGTAAGAGGACTCACTGGAGTCCTTTAGCAGATTGAAAACACGCATCACCCTGATCCTGACTTCTGAGAGGGCAGCATGAGTGAGTGTGATTGGCTGTATTTGGCGGAACATGTATCTCCAGTCTTTGAGGCAACGACGACGGGCGCACACCTGAGAGCTTTGTTTGAAGACAGTCCCGTGGCGATCGTTGCCCTCGACGCGCGGCATGACTTTGTCATGTGCAATCGTGCGTTCCACACTCTATTTCAGTTCTCGACCGAGGAGCTGCACGCAACCACCCTGGATGAGCTCATCACCGGGCCTGACACGACCGGGGATGCGCAGGCCTTGAGCATGGCCGTTCTACGCGGGGAGAAGGTCCACACGGTCGCGCAGCGGCGACGCAAAGACGGCATGATGGTCGACGTCGAGATCTATGGGATTCCGTTGATCGTCGATGGAGTGCTCGAAGGTGTCTATGGCCTGTATCAGGACATCACGGAGCGCAACCGTGCCGAGAATGCGGTGCGACGGATGGCAAACACCATCGACACGCTGCAGTTGGAAGAGCGCCGCAGAATCGCGCGCGATCTGCATGACTCCATGTCTCAGGAGCTGGCAGTACTGAACTGGAATCTGACGCTGCTCAAAGGAATGACGGCCAACGCCGACCCTGTCCTCCGCGACATGATCGCACAGACGAAGGAGATCGCCCTGCAGTGTTCATCGCGCATTCGCACGGCATCATATCTGCTGCATCCTCCTCTCCTCGGTGAAGAGGGACTCTACCCGGTGATTGAACGTCTCTCGAAAGAGTTTGAGATGCGAAGCGGAATCGCGGTCGACCTCAACCTTCAGTTCGATCTCGGCCGATTCTCAGATGCGGCGGAGATTACGGTCTTTCGTGTGGTGCAGGAGGCACTGGCAAACGTCCTGCGCCACTCCGGCAGCCCCATCGTGCATATCACCCTCGCGCGAATCGGTGAGTCCCTCATTCTCACTGTCTTCGACGAGGGCAAACGGTATCACTGTGAGGTCGATGGGACTCTTGCGGCTGGCGTTGGTTTGAGCAGCATGAGCGAGCGGCTGGAACAGCTCGGCGGCTCGCTGCGTCTGGAGCGCAGTACGAACGGCACGACCTTGATTGCATCCTTACCTGCGGAGGCGCGAACCAATGGATAACCTGCGGATCCTGATTGCGGACGATCATGAACTCATCCGTCGCGGAGTGCGAAATCTCCTCGCTGCACGGGAGGGATGGAACGTAGTCGCTGAAGCCGCCAATGGGCTTGAGGCAGCAGAGAAGATCGAGCAACTACGGCCCGACATTGCGATTGTGGATTTCTCCATGCCGCTGCTGGACGGCTCCGCAGTGGCGTCACGATCCACGCAGTGTTCCCCGAACACCTCCGTCATCGTCTTGACGATGCATGACTCGGAGCGCATCGCGTATCAGGTGTTGCAATCGGGAGCGAAGGGCTTTGTTCTGAAATCCGATGCCGATCACAATTTGATCGAAGCCGTCAGCGCCGTATCAAGAAGTGAGCACTTCTTCACCAAGACGGCGACCAATCTGCTGATGCGGGGCATCCTGAGCAAGAACGGCACGGAAAAAGCATCCGCAAAAACAGAGCCGTCGCTCTCCGCGCGCGAGGAGCAGGTGCTATGCCTGCTTGCCGAAGGTACGACGAGCAAAGAGGCCGCCGCCAGGCTTGGCATCAGTGTGCGCACGGTGGAGTCACACCGCATCCGCATCAATCGGAAGTTAGGACTGGACTCGATCGCCGACCTGGTGCGCTACGCCATCCGGCACGGGTACGCCTCGTAGAGCATTCTCGGAGTATTTCACCAGGTGAGATCGCCTTTTTTGTCATCCCGCAGGATCTGCTTTTGCCTCTTGGAGGATTTCTTGACTCCGCTCCGAAATGGCAGCAAGAAGAAGGATCGAGCTTGCGCTCGATACTCCCACATAAGCTCCGCGTATGTGGGGCACCCGGTGTATGGGCAATCCGAATCTGTCGATATCCGTCCAACACAGACAGCACATCAGTACTGCCCGTAATGTCCTTTGACTGATTCCAGAAGCTTGGCGGAATCGTACGCCGTTCCATCCTTCAGCACGATCTCGACGTTCTCGATATCGGCGATGTTCTTCGAGGGATCTCCCTTGACGATCATCAGGTCCGCATCCTTGCCAGTCTCGACAGACCCGATGTGTTCACTCTCTCCCAGATAGATCGCGCCGTTCAGCGTCGCGATTCTGATGGCTTCGATGGGAGTGAAGTGATCGTCGTTCACCAGGAGCTCCACCTCGTGCTGATCTCCAAAGCCGGGAAGTGTCGCTCCGTTTCCGGTGGGATCAAGTCCGGCCATCAGGAATCCGCCGGCCTCGACAAACTTGTGCTCCAGGGCCGTCGCGTTCTTATAGTTCTGCACTTGCCGCCGCGTGAGCTCGGTCTCGGGCGCGGTGCTGCGGCGGTCGCGACCATAGAGATACGCCTCCAGAGCCTGCGGTGTGAGTGTCGCCAGTGCCTTGGGGCGAAGCGCGGGCTTGCCAGGAAGTCCAGCTTCGAAGACCGGAAGTGTGCTTGTGATCGCTACGTGATGGGCGATGAGTAGCTTGATCAGCTCCGCTGCCTCTGGGCTTTCGGGCGCCATCTTGGCAAGCGTGGCCGCACCTGTCTCCCGCGAACAGGTGTCAGGCTTTTTCTCCGGATCGAGCTGGGTATTCACAAAGAAGCCATGCTCCAGGTTGTCGATGCCAAGCTCCGCGGCTTCCGGATAGCTGACTGAGCACAAATGCCCCGTGACTTTCAGATGCAGTGAGTGGGCTGTCTCAATCGCCGCCTGCAGCTCGGCGCGTGTGATGTGCATATACGCCTTGAAGTTGTTTGCGCCCTGACCGGCCCAGAACTTCACAAACTCTCTGGCATCTTCGGGGCCCGTGAGTGTGTGCATCTGCATAAAGATGTCGCTCACTCCCTGCAGGTACGGTGCCGTCGGTTCTACATGAGGACCGATCATGCGTCCGTTGTCGATCAGCTTTCGAAGATTGATATCCGCAAACGGCTCCACGGAACCTGCTGTCCGGATCGTCGTAACACCATTCGCCAAGTACATACGTGGTGCGGAGAAGGTCATCTGTGGCAGCAGGGTCGGTCCCTCCGATCCCTGGGCATCGGTGTTCGGACGCTGCAGGTAATAGATGTGGTCGTGCATCCCGACCAGGCCCGGAAGCACTGTATATCCGGCCAAATCAAAGACCTCTGCGTTCGCAGGAAGATTCACTGATGTTCCAATGGCAGTGATCTTCGTTCCTTCGATCACAACGGTCTGGTCATCTTTCACCGCTGCGCCGGTGCCGTCGATTATGCGCACGTGTTGCAGTACCTTGGTCGGGGAGTTCTTCCCGTAGAAGTACCTCGATGCATCCACCGTGGTGACGGGGCGCTGTGATAACGCGGGCAGAATCATAAAGACAAACGATGCGGATGCTACGAACGTACGCATGAGGGCAATAGAGCTCCGTGCTGTATAGGTGATGCCACACTCTAACAAAAAATGGCGCTGTCATCCGTTCCGCATCGAGGAACGCCTCCAGGGAACGCATCCAGGGAACATTCGATTGTTTTTAGGTGTTACGTAGAACTACGTAGCGTTAACGCGATGTTTTTCCGTAATTAACCGAATTTCAAAAAACCAATTGTTTCCGCACAATCAAAGCACCCAACAAAAAAGAGGTTCTTCGATGAACTGGAAAAACTCCCTAAGGGGTGCTCTCCTTAGTGTCGCTGCAGGACTGTTGCTTACCCAGGCTATTGTGTCGCAAACGTCAACTACCGGAGCGATCCGTGGTACGGTTACCGATCCGACCGGCGCGGTAATTCCGAATGCCGCCGTGACCGTGACGTCGAACGCGACCTCGCAAGTTCGCGCGGTAAAGACCGATGGCGACGGACAGTTTGCCGTCGGCCTGCTGCCGCCGGAGACCTATAGGGTCAGCATCACCGCGCCCGGGTTTAAGACACAGGTCGTTCCGCCCATCACCGTAATTGTGACGGAGACTGCTCGCGCCGACGCTCAGATGGTTGCCGGCAGCGAGGGAGAGACGGTAGAGGTCAGCACTACTCCCGCTCCGCTGCAGGTAGAGAATGCCACCCTCGGAACCGTCGTTGATGGCACAACGATCCGCGAGGTCCCTCTTACCAATCGGAACTACACGCAGGTGTTGACGATGTCCGCCGGAGTCGCGGGAGACGTCAACAATGCAGCGACACTGGGCAAAGGCACGCAGGATGTCTACGTGAACGGCGCCAGCAGCATTAGCAACAACTTCCATATGGATGGCGCCGACATTAACAACTTCGGTTCCGGCCGCGCCGGTGACTTTGTGCAGCAGGCCGGCATCGCCGTTCCAAACCCTGACTCGCTGCAGGAGTTCAAGATCCAGACGACGAACTACGATGCTGGCTTCGGTCGCGATGCCGGCGCGAACGTCGATGTCATTACCAAGTCGGGCAGCAACACCCTGCATGGATCTGCCTGGGAGTTCCTTCGCAACGACGTTCTGAATGCGAACGACACCTTCCTGAAGATGAACGGTCAGAAGCGCGCCGTTATGAAGCAGAATCAGTTCGGTGGCACGCTGGGCGGGCCCATCCTGAAAGACAAACTCTTTCTCTTCGGCTCTTATCAGGGAACACGGCAGGTGAACGGCCTCAGCGCCGGCTCGCTGGTCACCAATACACTTTTTCCGCTGACCAATGATCGCACCGCGGGCGCCATCGGTCGCGCGGCGTGCCCGAACGGAAATGCACGCTGGCATCCCTTCAACGGCGGTAACTATAGCAATACGGGTTCGCAGACGGAAGTTGCCTGCGATGGCAGCAACATCAACCCGGTGGCGCTGAATCTGTTGAATCAGAAGATCGCAAACGGCACTTACCTGATTCCGACGCCGCAGCGCATGTCGACCGATGCCAACGGAAACCCGGTGGGCTTCTCCACCTTCAGCCTGCCGTCCCACTACAGTGAAGACCAGTTCATGGTGAACACCGACTATGTCCTGTCAGAGAAGCACACCCTTGCAGAACGTTACTTCTACTCGAACCAGCCCCAGGACAAGCCCTTCAGCAGCACCTCGAATACGCCCGGCAACGGTGTGACGCCAAAGTTCAACAGCCAGGTGGCGGTCCTGAAACTTACGTCCGCGTTGAACTCGCATCTGCTCAACGAGGGGCTCGTCGGTTATGTCCGCAACACCGGCAATCTACAGACACAGGCAAACCTGCATTTCGACCAGAGCGGCATGACGGCTCCCAGCGATCCGGCATATCCATTGACGCCGATCATGTCCGTTACGGGATACTTCAGCCTCGGTGGCGTCAACAACGACGTCTCCATGTCGGCAGTCAACACCTTTGAGATCAGCGACCAGATCAACTGGACGCATGGGAAGCAGAGCATTCGCGCCGGTTTCCTGGGAGAGAAGAATCAGTTCAACTTTGACGATCCGAACAACAAGCGTGGTGCTCTGAGTTTTCAGACCTTTCAGGACTTCGTGCTCGGCCTCAGCGCGGCGCAGAATCACAGCTCTTACAGCAATGTGAACTCCAGCAGCAGCCAGCGTGGAAGCTACTACAAGGGCTACCGCGGCACCAGCATGGCGATGTTCCTGCAGGATGACATCAAACTGGCATCGAACCTTACGGTCAACGCCGGCCTTCGCTGGGAGATCAATAGCGGTATCAGCACCAACAAAGGTGTGTTGACCAGCTTCTGGCCGTCTCTGGTGACACCCTTCCAGCCGGTTCCTGTGGGTGGAACCTATCAGGGCTTTGTCGTCCCGGCGAATTCTTCTGCCAATCCTCCAGCAGGAGTTAAGCGTCTTGGAAGTATGAGCCTGGGAGAGAATGACCTGCCGCTGCATAACTTCGGTCCACGTGTCGGCTTTGCTTGGCAGCCGTTTGGTTCCAGCTCTTCGACCGTAATTCGTGGCGGTTACGGAGTCTTCTACACCTTGCCGAATGCGAATTCAGTTCTGCAAACACTGGGCAATCAGCCCTTCGTCAGCTCTTCGGGAACCATCAGTGGCACAGCAAATGCTACGGCTACTTTCCAGACGCCATTTACCACCACGCTGACTCCTGGAGT
Source organism: Acidobacteriaceae bacterium (assembly GCA_013361705.1). Classification (GTDB taxonomy): domain Bacteria; phylum Acidobacteriota; class Terriglobia; order Terriglobales; family Acidobacteriaceae; genus Terriglobus. The sequence continues at coordinate 8,361 of JABFXN010000370.1, read as the reverse complement.
CTGGCGTCCCCTCATGCCTTACTCATCCAGCAACACCGGTGGCATGCCGGTGACGGCCGTTGCCCAGAACATCGACTCGCCCTTCGTGCAGCAGTACAACCTCGACGTACAGAAAGAGCTGCCGAAAAACCTGGTGGCCGAAGTCGGATATGTCGGTACGCGCGGTACCCGCCTTGCCGAATCACGCGCGATCAACCGTGCCTATCTTGCCAGCCCCAGCAACCCGATCAACGGAGTCACAACCAACTCGCTTGACTCGGCAAACATCGCTGCCCGCGTTCCGTATCAGGGCGTCGCTCCCGGAGGCTTGAATCGGATCGAGACCTACGGCACCTCGATGTATCACAGCCTGCAGACCACGCTCCGGCGCCAGGTCAGCAAAGGTGTGTATGTTCAGGCAGCCTATACCTGGAGCAAGGTTATGACGACCGTCACCGGCGGCGACGGCGATAACGGAGTCTTCTCCGGCGGTAGCGGCAACAGCAACGATCCCAACAATCGTTACGCACGCTACGGCCTCGCCGGTTATGACCGCACCCATCGTTTGGTGGTGACCTACTCCTGGCTGATCCCGGGATGGAAGAACGGCGGCAGCTTCGCTCGTGTAGCGACCAGCGGCTGGAAGTTCTCCGGCGTCTCCACCTTCCAGTCCGGCAAGCCGCTCACCTTTACTGACACTCGGAACGGAACCGCATATCGCACGGCGAGCCGCGCTCAGTTCATCACCGGAAAGGGAAATAACGATGTCCTGAATAACCAGGGCGGCACGATGCTGAACCGGGTAAAGACGAACACCTATCTGAACACGGGTCTGAATGGCAGCGCGGCACAACCGTGGACCGTCGCTCCGGCAGTCCCGTACAGCGTGAAGGTTGGCGGGGTGGATGCCACCGAGTACGGCAACAGCGGAATCGGCATCGTTCGTGGTCCGGGGAATGACAACTGGGATATGACGCTCTCGAAGGAGACCCGGGTCGGCGGCCTGCATGAGGACGGCACGTTGGTCTTCCGTACCGAGTTCTTCAACGTCTGGAACCATCCGCAATACGCCAACCCCTCAACAACGGTCGGCGCGGCGAGCTACTCTCAGATCACGGCCTCGGCAGTAGCGCCGCGTCTGATCCAGTTCGCATTGAAGTATCAGTTCTAACGAGCACCCCTTCCTGGAAGGGAAGGGGTGTTTTCTAACGCAGGTCAGGAGATGCAATGCGCAGGTGTACGTTGTTGGCGGCAATCGTTCCTTTGGCTTTTCTTCCGGCAATCGGTCAGCAGACCGTAACCGTCAAGGCAACCTCAAAGACCGTCTCGTGGGGTTACTACGGCAGCATGCATCCGGCCGCAACCGTCCACAGTGGAGACACAGTCGTGATGCAGACTCTTTCCACCTGCGGTCCGGCCGACAGGCTGATCGCTCGCGGCGTCAAGCGTGAAGATATTCCTGCGTACAACGATGAGGTCTATCAGAACTATCCCGCGGCCGAGAAAGGACCGGGTGGCCACATCCTTACCGGGCCGGTGGAGATCGCAGAAGCGGAGCCGGGCGACGTGCTCGAAGTGCAGATTCTCAAGGTGGATATCGATGCGAACTTTGCCTGCAACGGCTTCGGTTTGCACCGCGGCTTTCTGCCGATGGAGTTCCCCTACAGCCGCAACCGGATCATTCCGCTGGATCGCGAGAAGATGATCGGTCACTTCGCACCCGGCATCGACATTCCGCTGCATCCTTTTTTCGGAAGCATGGGGGTCGCTGGAGCAGCAGGCAAGGTGGGCAGCACTGAGCCGTTTGCCCACGCGGGCAACATGGATAACAAGGAGCTCGTAGCCGGGACCACCCTTTATATTCCTGTCGCGGCAAAGGGTGCCATGTTCGAGGCAGGTGACGGACATGCAGGTCAGGGAAACGGCGAGGTCGATATCACCGCGATGGAGACCTTCCTGACCGGGACCTTCCGGTTCGTCGTTCATAAGAAGAAGCAGATGAACTGGCCTCGTGCGGAGACGCCAACCCACTACAACACGATGGGTTTTAGCCCCGACTTGAAGGAAGCCACGGAGCACGCTCTGCGCGACATGATCGACTTTCTGGTCGAGGAGAAACACATGAAGCGTGACGATGCCTACATGCTCTCCAGCGTCGCTGTCGATCTCGACATTACCGAACTAGTCGACGGAAATGTGGGTGTCCACGCAATGTGCCCTAAAAACATCTTTACCGACTCCGGAACGAAGTAGCTGCTTAAGATCGAAAGGCAAACGGGACCGGCATCTGCCGGTCCCGTTTGCTTTGTGATCTGTGGTCATGAGTGACCGGCGTCACCGCAAAATTCACCCTCATTCCACACCATAAGGGCAGGAGGTTCCTCTGCCATGGCAACTACGATGCTCGACCCAGCCCACCTGGAGACAACTCCCGTCTCATTCCGGCGAATACTCGTGACGACTGACTTTTCGGCACAGGCGCATATGGCGCTGGTGGATGCCGTACGGTTAGCCATGCTGTTTGCCGGGGAGATCTTTGTGCTGCATGCATTACCTCCCATGGATGTGCGGTATGGCGATGTCCTCGGAATGGAAACACGGCAGGCGGCTATGGCCGCGGCCCAGACGGCGATGGCGCGGGAGGTCGAATCGATTCGCGATCTTGCCCGCATTCCATGTATGACACGCGTTGAAGAAGGGCCGCTGGATCTACAGGTCGAACAGATGGTGCGGTCGCATCATATCGATCTGGTGGTTGCAGGCTCGCGGGGAGCGCAGGGGCTGGATAAGCTGCTGTTCGGCTCCTCAGCGGAATCTCTCATTCGCCGGGCGCCATGCCCGGTGTTGATTGTGGGTCCCAACGCAAGGCGAGTCGATTCACTGCAATCGATCCTGTTCGCAGCGGATCTTGAGCTCGGTTCGTTGCGAGCCGCACAGTATGCCGCCGCTCTGGCGAAGACGATGCAGGCGACGCTTACAGTGATGCATGTTGTGAATCGTGTCGGGCCGCCTCAGCGGGAGCTTCGCAAAGATTTGGAAGAACGTTTAAGGCATCTTCTGCCTCGCGATGCCGCTATGTACTTCAAGGCACACGTGCAAGTGGATCATGGCCTGCCGGCGCCGCGCATTCTTCGCGCGGCAAACCTGGGCGGCGCCGAACTCATCTTAACTGGATGTCGGCATAACGGCGCCTTCGGAGATCACGCAGCCTGGCGCACATTGAGCAAGCTGATTCATGACGCCGCGTGCCCGGTCCTGGTCGTCAACGGACGTCTGGGAGAAGGGACTCCAGCGTAAGGGCTGCGACCTCTATTGTGAGGTCCGTGACCTCCATTGAGCTCTGTGACCTCCATTACTGCTGTTGCCGGCAAGTAGTGTAAGGCTCTCATTCTCATGGAGAGGGAGAGGAGGAGACCATGCTGAAATGCGCGATTCCCGGGTGTGAGGCCGAGGAGAAGTTCCTGCGGTCTGGCACGCTACAAATTGTCGATACGGCCAAAGAAGAGCGGATGACAAAAAAGATGATCTGGTTCTGCAGTGCCTGCACGCCGAAGTACGTCGTTCAGTGCTGGCGTCCGAGCGGGGAACAAGTACAGCCTCGCAGAGAGATATCGGAATTCATCACGCCGGAGCACACGCCATCACAGCATGCGCCGTGGTACTGGCAGCCTGTTCCAGCAAACAACAAAGCTCCCCGCCTGGCTGCTGAAAGCCGGCACTCACGGGAGACTGCATCCAATACCGTGGAAATAGCGCGGAGGATCTGGAACTCCCGTCCAACCGGCGATCGGCTACATCTTGAAAAGAGCCGGCCGGCCGCTCATGCCCACCAGAAAGGCCATTGAAATCTAAAACATTCCGCTCGCCGGTCCTCGGGTCGATATCTCTACGACGGAGATATCGGCGAGCGGGATGGTGTGGGCATCTATGGTCCTCTATCAGTCTTAGTTGGACAGAGGCATTCAGCAATTCCTGCGATACGCAGGCCACCACCCACATACCCACATAATGGAAGGGCGTTCTCATGGCAAAGATGAAAGCAGCGGTCGTCACTGAGTTTGGAAAGCCGCTTGATATTCGGGAGGTACCAGTACCGGAGGTCGGTCCCGGGCAGGCATTGATGAAAGTTATGTCGACGGGTGTGTGTCATACAGACCTACATGCCGCTGCCGGCGACTGGCCGGTCAGACCTGCTCCTCCCTTCATCCCAGGCCATGAAGGTGCCGGTGTTATTGTCAAAGTTGGGGCGGGTGTTAAGACGGTAAAGGAAGGTGATCGTGTAGGTGTTCCGTGGCTTCATAGTGCCTGCGGCGCCTGCGAATTCTGCCTCACCGGCTGGGAGACCCTGTGTGAACAGCAAAAGAATACCGGCTACTCCGTGAATGGAAGCTTCGCTGAATATGTTCTCGTTGACCCAGGCTACACAGCCCATCTTCCAGCGAATATAGACTTCAATTCCATTGCCCCAGTTCTTTGCGCCGGTGTGACGGTTTACAAGGGGCTGAAAGAAACGGAGACCCGTCCCGGGCAGTGGGTAGTCGTCTCTGGCATTGGCGGGCTAGGCCACATGGCAGTGCAGTATGCCAAAGCAATGGGGTTACATGTTGCCGCGGTTGACGTCGCGGAGGACAAGCTGAATCTGGCGATGAAGCTGGGGGCCGATTTTGCGATCAATGCAGCATCGGAAGGCGCCGCGAAGCGCATCATTGACGCAACCGGCGGAGGAGCCCATGGTGTGCTCGTCACTGCGGTCTCTCCAAAAGCCTTCTCGTTTGCGACGAGCCTGCTCAGACGGAAGGGAATCATGTCTCTCACCGGCCTTCCGCCGGGAGACTTCCCGGTATCGATCTTTGACCTCGTGCTCAATCGAAAGACACTGCGCGGTTCGATCGTAGGAACGCGCAGCGACCTGGCTGAGAGCCTGAGCTTTGCCGCGGAGGGCAAGGTCGCAGCTACTTATAAGACCGCGGCCCTCGAAGACATCAACAGCATCTTTGACCAGATGAAGGCAGGCAAGATCGATGGCCGCATCGTCATGGAAATTGCCTCCAGTTAACCAAAGAATATCGCGGGAGAGGTCGATCTCATATGGCATCCATGAACAACACGGAGCTGCTATCTCCAACCTCGGTTTTCTTCGATAGGATCCTGAGCTGTGCACAGGAACGGGAACCTCTATCGATGGCGGTCTGCTGGCCTTGCAGTCTCGAGGCGTTGGCTGGAGCGTTAGAGGCGGAGCGAAGACGTCTGATCCGCCCGTTACTCATAGGCCCTCGCTGCATGTTGCGGCAACTGGCGGCTCAGTTATCAGTCGACGAAGAGGACCTCACAATCATCGAAGCCGATACCCCGGAGAGCGCGGCAGCTCTCGCATGTGAGTTGTGTCATCGGGGTGACGCGGAAGCCCTGATGAAAGGAAGTCTGCATACCGATGCCTTCATGCATGCAGTCCTTGATGACGAGTTTGGGATGGTGACAGGCAGACGCATCAGTCATGTATTTGTGATTGATACACCCCAATATGGGCGTCCTCTGTTTGTCTCCGATGCGGCCATCCATATCGCCCCGGATCTCCACCAGAAGATGGAAATTACTCAGAACGCCATTGAGGTAGCGCATGCTCTCGGCGTGCAACGGCCTCGGGTGGCCATATTGTCTGCCGTGGAATGTGTTGATCCCTTAATCCGATCGACGGTTGATGCCGCCGCGCTTTCGAAGATGGCGGAGCGAGGACAGATAACCGGCGCACTCGTCGATGGTCCCTTGTCATTCGATACAGCCGTGAGCGCCCATTCTGCGGCGGTCAAAGGCTTAGTTTCCTCTGTCGCGGGAGATGCCGACATCCTCATCGTTCCCGATCTGGATGCAGGCAATCTGCTGGCAAAAGAACTGGAATACTTCGGCAAGGCAGTGACCGCGGCCGTCGCTGTGGGTGGGCGCGTTCCGATTGTTCTTACAAGCCGGGCCGACGATGTTACAACCCGCTATCTCTCGTGTGCCGTGGCATCGATCCTCTTCGCCGTCTCGAACTGTCAGGCCTGAGAGGCCGCAGTTCGAGGCAGTCGCTGCGACGCCGGGGCGAGTAGCCAGCGCTTTGCCACCTCGACCATCGTCAGATAGAGCGTAATCGTCGCCAGCAGAAAGAGATAGTAGCCCGCCGGAAGCGGTGTGAAGCCTAGATAAGCGGCGGCAGGCGATACCGGCAGTAAGAATCCAATGACCAGAATCGCGAGCATGCTGAGCGCCAGAGGCCGGCTCGGCCGGCTTTTCCATGGAGCCTTTGTGGTTCTGATCACGAGTAACACCATGACCTGGGTGAACAGAGATTCGATAAACCAGCCAGTATGAAACTCCGTTTCATCGGCATGCATGAAGTGCAGAAGCACATAAAACGTTACGACATCGAAGATTGAGCTGATAGGTCCGGCCAACAGCATGAACCGGCGGATTAATGTCATGTCCCAGGAACGCGGAACGGCGGAGTATTCCGGATCAACGTTGTCGGTCGGAATTGGGATCTGGGACATGTCGTAGAGGAAATTATTCAAAAGGACCTGGGTAGGGGACATGGGGAGGAAGGGCAGCATGATCGCTGCCACAGCCATACTTAACACGTTTCCGAAGTTGGAGCTGGTGCCCATCATGAGGTATTTCATGACGTTGCCGAAGGCACTGCGGCCTGACCGAACTCCTTGATGCAGAATGCCATATCCGGGACTTAGGAGAATGATGTCAGCGGCGGCGCGGGCTACGTCGACGGCATGAGGAGCGGCGATTCCAATATCGGCGGCGCGGAGGGAAGGGGCATCATTGATACCGTCTCCGATGAAACCCACTACGTGACCTCGTGAGCGTAGAGCCCTGAGGATCCGGCTTTTCTGGGCGGGAGAGACGCGGGCAAAAAGGTTAGCCTTTTCCGCCCGGATTGCGAGCGCCGTGTCGGTCATCCGATCCAGGTCATCTCCAACAAGAACTTCTCCCGTATCGAAATTAATTTGCTGACACAGATGTTTCGCGACATCTGCATTGTCACCAGTGATGATCTTTACCGCGACTCCGTCGTTGGAAAGTTCCTGGATCGCTCTCTCGGCGTCCGGTCGTACAGGATCTGTAAAGGTCAGGAAGCCGACCAACGTAAGCTCGCATTCGTCGGGGGCCGCGTAGTGGGGTTTCGATGATATTTCCCGCTCTGCAACAGCGAGAACACGCAGGCCATTTTCTCCAATTCGTGCGATGGTCTCTTCCGCGGTCTTTCGCGCCTCGGGTGTGAAGGGTATGGATTCTCCTCCTACACCTACGGTTGTGCAGAGCGGAAGAAGCCCTTCCGGCGCTCCTTTGCAGATGAGGTGGGTCGTCCGATGATTCTTGAGGATGACCGACAGGCGACGTCGCTCGAAATCGAAGGGAAGCTCGTCAAGTTTTTGCCAGGCTTCGTTTGTGCCAGAATCGTCGGCTGGTGCACTCGCAATCGCGGCATCCAGTGGGCTGCGGACACCCGCTTGAAACAGGCTATTAAGTTTTGCTGTCCGTAGGGGCTCCCCGGCTTCGGCCCCGCTGTAGTCAAGCGATTGAAAGACATGCATCTCGCCGATGGTGAGTGTACCGGTTTTGTCGCTGCAAAGAATGTCAATGCTTCCCAGGTTCTGAATGGCGGAGAGATGTTTTACGATCACATCTTTCCTGGCCAACTGTATGGCCGCCTTTGCCAGGGTGACGGAGGTAAGTACTGGAAGCAGCTCCGGCGTTAGTCCGACGGCAAGAGCCACAGCAAAGAGTAGTGATTCAAAGGCACTGCGATGAACGGCAAGATTCGCAAGCAGGACGAACAGGACAAGGAAGAGAACAACCCGGCTGATAAGAAGGGCAAACTGCCGCAGGCCGCGATCAAAATCGGTCTCTTCCTGTTTTGCTGATAATTGCTGTGTTATCTCGCCAAACTCGGTGGCGGCGCCTGTCTTTACAACAGAGGCAATCGCTGACCCGCTGGCGATCGAGGTGCCAAGGTAGACCTGATTGATTCTTTGATTACGGCTGTCAGGGACGGATGTTTTTGCAGAAGGCAGCGACTCTCCCGTAAGTACTGCTTCCTGCACATAGAGATTACAGACTTCCAGCAGTGTGCAGTCGGCGGGTACCAGGTCGCCGGCGGCCATCCGCACAACGTCTCCCGGAACAAGGTTTCGACGGTCCAGCTCAACCCAGCTTCCATCGCGCAGGACTGTTCCCGTTGGAGCGACCAGCCGACGGAGCTTTTCCATGGAGATGTGGGACCGATATGTCTGGTAGAAGTCGACGATGGCGCTTACTGTGACCATCACTGCGATGATGGTCGCATTGAGCAGCTCCCCGACAAATGAGGAGATGCATGCAGCAATCAACAGA
>JABFXN010000286.1 GCA_013361705.1 Acidobacteriaceae bacterium | reverse complement strand
GGAACAAGGTGCCGCCATTCGCCGCCTCAATGCGGCCGGTACGTGACTGCACAGCACCGGTAAAGGCGCCGCGAGTATGCCCGAACAGTTCGGCTTCCAACAACGCCTCCGGAATGGCAGCGCAGTTCAAGGTCACGAATGGCTTCTGGGAGCGAGGGCTGAGCCGGTGGATCGCCCTTGAAACCACCTCTGTACCTGTTCCCGTCTCGCCGTCAATCAGGACGGTCGTATCGCGGGGAGCGACCAAACGAACCATGCGAGCCAGCTCGCGCATGCCCGAGCTATTACCGATCATTCCCGGTAACAAGGCTGCGTCTACGGGTAGCTCGGCGGGAACAATCATGGGGACAGGCGCCGCAGGCTCTCGCTCAAGGATTGCAGGCGCCGGCTGCGGCGCCTCCGCCATATCTTCTTCTGCTGCACGCAGGACATGCAGCAACTCGTGCCGCCGAGGGCTTCTCGGTCCGTCTCCCACCGGTGCACCATCGGCGCGCAGAATATCGACCGATGGAAATGCCTGACGTACCCAGGCAATAAATCCATCCACTTCCAGATCCGGCAACCAGTTGTCGACAATAAGAGCTTCCGGAATACGCAGTTCCATGCTCGCCATGGCCTCAGCGACACCGGACGCGGCCTCTACCTGCCAGCGCAGGCCCTCAAGCGATGTAACCCATCGAAAACGTCGGTCTCCATCTGCACTGACCACAACGGCATGGCGAACGGATACCGATCCGTTCGCCACCCTGGTTTCAAATGGCATTATTTTAGGTCCCCTGGCCCGTCTTGCATCGCTTCTCGAAGCTGTTGCCGCATCCGCATTGCGATACCGTTCAAGCGCTCGCATTCCGTCAGACTGTCGGCTATGGCGCGACGCATACCCTCCTCGTCGCCCTCCATCTCTGCCAACTCTAGACGGCACTGCAGCGCCGTCAGCGGTTGGCACAGGTCATGCAGCATCACGCTCAGTTCCTGTACCTGTTCACGATCCATAATTGTCACGCGTGTCGCAACATCCGTGTTGTACTACCGGCGGCTACGCTCTGTGAACCTGATTTTTCCGGGAGGCCACCGAGGAATGGCATATTCCGTAACCGATAACCCTCGCCGCGAACCGTTTCAATCAACGCGGCGCCATCTGATACCCCCTGCACGGTCAGCTTCCGGCGCAGGTAGTTGATGTATACGTCCACAACATTAGTGCCAGTATGGGACGTTGTCCGCCAAACACCCTTCAGAAGCTGTGCCCGGGAAACGGCTTTCCCCTTATGGAGCAGGAGGTACTCGAGCAGAGCATATTCCTTTGACGTCAGCTCTACCTCCACGTCGGCTACACGCACCTGACGGAGCATACGGTTTACTTCCAGGACACCGTACTTCAGAAGCTGATCCGGTACGTGCTTCTTCCGGCGCATCACAGCGCGGCAGCGCGCTGTTAATTCATGGAAGCTGAATGGTTTGAGCAGATAGTCATCGGCTCCGAGATCCAGACAGCGCACCCGCTCTTCGACCTGGGTCCGGCCCGTCAGTACAAGGACGGACGTATGGGGCATCCTGCGGTGTACTTCCTCAAGCAGTTGAGCTCCATCCATTTTGGGCAAACTCAGATCCAGAACGACAAGTTCCGGATTTTCTTCCATTGCGTGATGGAGTGCGGCTTCTCCATCCTGTAACCACTCGACTTGATGACCTTCTTTTTCAAGTCCCTTTTTCAAGAGCATTCCAAGGGCTTTATCGTCTTCCACCAGCAGAATTCCCATTTGTTTCTCCAATTCACTGACTAACCTAGCGAAAAGCTGTAGTTCCGACTCTTGCGTTCGTTCACGTCTTTGCAAATAAGACTTATGTACCTACCTTGATTCGTGCACGGGGGTAACCGCAAGCCTGCGTTACCAGGACTTTTTCGCCGCAGCCCCAAAACGGGAATCTAAAGAGGAATTTACCCAGTTACCTCCTAACGTCTTCCCTGTTGCGATTCGCCTTTTATTCGCTAGAATGTCAGACATGGCAATCACCCGGCGGCAAAAGGACGTTCTCGACTTCCTCACCTCGTTCACGCAGCGTTGCGGATATTCCCCTTCGTATGAGGAGATCGCCAGCGGCCTTGGCGTTAATTCGCTTGCCACCGTTCACAAACACATCACGAACTTGCAGAACAAAGGTTTGTTGCAGCGTGCGCACAATCGCAGCCGCTCGATCGATGTTCTACCGGCACGTTCTTCGAAGAAAGGTACCGACCGCCTGCCGCTGCTAGGCCGTATCGCAGCGGGGCGACCGGTCGAAGCCGTCGAAACGGCCGAGACTATCTCGCTCAGCGATATTCTTGGCAACCGGGAGGTCTTCGCTCTGGAGGTCCGCGGCGATTCCATGCGGGATGAACATATCGTCTCCGGCGACTATGTTTTGGTTGAGCGCACCCGCACCGCCCGGGAGGGCGAAATTGTCGTCGCCCTGGTCGATGGCACGGATGCCACGCTAAAGCGGTTTTACCGGGAAGGCAGCATGATTCGCCTGCAACCCTCAAACTCCGAGATGGCGCCGATCTTCGCCCCGGCGGCCGCGGTAACGATCCAGGGAAAGGTCCTGGGGGTATTGCGGAAGTACTAATCCGCAAAGCAACTTCCTGTTACCTCATTTTCAGGGAACCAACCTCCTATCTCGCGCGTACTCCCTTCCGTAACCATCCACCGGAGGATCAGGAGTACCATGGCCGCACCCCGCAAATCCAAGCGCAAACTGTATATCTGGGGCGGCATCGCCGTCGTCGTCCTGGCCGCCGGCCTTACGTTTGCCATCAAGGCCTCCGGTTCCAGCTCGAAGATTGATGCTTCCCAGTTGTCGAAGGTTGAACGCGGCGACATCGCTCGCTCTGTAGTTGCCACCGGCAAGGTTCAGCCCATCGTCAAAGTCGAGGTCAAATCCAAGGCCTCCGGCATCGTCACCAAGCTTTTTGCCGACATCAACCAGCCGGTCAAGGTGGGCCAGCCCCTTGCCCAGCTCGACCAGCAGGAACTTCTCGATCAGGTTGCCGCCCAGAAGGCGCAACTGACCGCCGCAGAGTCCAATGCCCGGGCCGCCGCCGCCGCAATCGAGTTGGACAAGGTAAACGCCCCCGATCTGCCCAACTTCAAAAATACCTATGAACGGGCTCTCGCGATGTCGAAGCAGGGCGTTGTCAGCCAGCAGGCGCTGGACGATGCACAGCAGAAGTACGCTGCCGCCGCCAATGCGCGCGATAAGGCCCTCGCCCAGATCACGGTTGACACCGCCAAATTGCACCAGGCGGAGGCACAGGTCGCGCAGGCTCAGGCATCGCTCAAACAGCTTGAAGAACAGCTTAGCTACACCAACATCGTCTCGCCGATCGACGGCATGATCCTCTCTCGCGACGTGGAGCTGGGCAATGCCGTCAGCTCCATTCTTGTGATGGGATCCACCGCAACCCTGGTCATGACCCTGGGCGACACAACCCAGGTCTACGTACAGGGCAAGGTCGATGAGAGCGATATCGGCAAGGTTTACCTGGGTCAGCCGGCCCGCATCCGCGTGGAGAGCTTCAAGGACAAAGTCTTCAACGGCAAGGTCACCAAAATCGCTCCGTTGGGTGTCGAGAAGGACAACGTTACGACCTTCGAAGTACGGGTATCGATCGACAATCCCGGCGGCGAGTTGAAGGCCAATATGACTGCGAACGCAGAGGTCATCCTCGAAGAGCACAAGAATGTGCTTACCGTCCCCGAGCAGGCTGTTATCTACGATAAGCAGCGTAACGCCAGCATTGAGATCCCGGATTCCAAGGCAGAGAAGGGCCGCCGGAAAGTCCCCGTAAAAGTAGGCATCTCCAACGGCACAAGGACCGAGCTTCTGAGCGGTCTTAACCAGAACGACCAGGTCATTCTGCAGCAGTAAACTGCGTTTTATCGTGAAACTATAGAGGGAACAACCATGAAGATCCTTCGTACTCTACTTACCGCAACCGCACTCGCAGCCGTCGCCGTACTCGCCACGGCCGAGGACTTTTCCCGTACCCTCAACGTCTCCGGGTCGACCAATGTCAGCGTCTCCACTGGTTCCGGATACGTCAAGGTTGTTCCCGGATCGAATTCGGAGGTTCGTATCGTCGGCCATGTTCGCGCCGGCTCCGGAGGATGGTTTGCCGGTAATGCCGACGAACGCATCCGCCAGATTGCCGCCAACCCGCCCATTGTTCAGTCGGGTTCCAGCATTACGATCGGTCAGACGCAGGGTAACAACGATCTTTACCGCAATATCGTCATCGACTACGACATCAACGTTCCAACTGCGACAACTCTCCGGGCCAACTCTGGCTCCGGTTCCGTCATGATCGGCGGAATCATGGGAGCAGTTACCGCCAATACCGGTTCCGGCGACGTTCAAGTCTCAAATATTGGCTCAGACGCGAAGTTGGAAACCGGCTCAGGATCGATCCGCGCCGACGGAATTCATGGTTCAGCGACGCTTCAGACGGGCTCTGGCGACATTGAGCTT
>JABFXN010000085.1 GCA_013361705.1 Acidobacteriaceae bacterium | reverse complement strand
GCTGACTGCCATTGACAAGAAGGACATTGAAGCGTTTGCCGCCAAGCTCGACGGCGCCCGCCACTACATCCTTGAGGTCACCGGAGGCACCGATTCCACCGGCGATCCGCAGTACAACTACGACCTCAGCCAGAGGCGCGCGGATGCGGTCGTAAATTATCTGCAGACCAAGTACAACGTTGCTCCACATAAGTTCTATCTCATTGGTATCGGTAAGGATCAGGAAGTCGCGTCCAACAAGACGGCCGCCGGTCGCAAGCAGAACCGTCGCGTCGCTGTTCGCCTGATGTCGAACATGAAGGATGCGGCTGACGCGTCTGCTCCGAGCGGTACGAAGTAGAGGTTTCCTTCCTCAGTAGTCACTGCAAGTGAAGTACCCACCCCCAGTAGTGAGACCGGTGTGCTGCCAGTCTCACTACTCACCCCCAAAAAGCGGCGGAGCCCAGCACTCTATGTGGCTCCGCCAGCTTCTTTAAACCGGAATTTCTCTTTGAATATTGTGGTCTGCTTGCCCTCACTCCGCGAGGGTGGGGCACCCGTTTAGGGGAAAGTGTCAGTCCATTGCCACTCGAAACCGAGTTGCTTTCGGTTTCAACGGCCCCTGCACCGTCGACTGGTTTCCATCCCGAAGCTGCGTGTAGTGCGGTGACATAATCTCCACGCCGGCCGCATTGAACGCATCCTGAATATTCCTGTGGAGCTCGCTGTAGATGCGCGGCATGGCCTCGGCATGCGCCGTAAAGGCGTTCACCTGGTAGTGAATATAGAAATCGTCCAGGGCGGTCTGCAGCACGAAGGGTTGCGGATTCGGCGCCACCATCTCCGTCTTCAGCGCTGCATCGATCAGAAGCTGGTGTACCGTTTGCCAGGGCGTGTCGTAGCCGATCGTGACCGTCGTATAGAGGATCAGGTTTCCGGAGCGCGCCTGTGCCGAGTAGTTGGTGATGTTGCCGTCCAGCGCCTTGGTGGAGGGAATCAGCACCTCTTCATTTTTCGGTGTCAGCAGCTTGGTGTAGAGGAACGTCCGCTCCATTACGTCACCGGTTGTTCCCTGGATCTGTACCCGGTCTCCAACGCGAAATGGACGCATGTAGGTCAGCACAATGCCAGCGATGACATTGCCTACGGTGGAGCTGGAGCCAAATGAGACCATCAGGCCGATGACGACCGACAGGCCCTTCGCAGCCTCCGATCCTGTGCCTGGAATCCGTGGTGCGATCAGGAACAGCGCTATCACGATAATCACGGCACGGACGATCTGGCCGGTAGGCAGCGCCACATCACGGTGCACCCATGGCGAGAGATTGATGGCGCCTTCGTCTGCCTTGGTGAACAGAAAGCTCACCGCCTTCAGAATGAAGCGGGTGAGTAAAGCGATCACCAGGATGGTGATGAGGTTCGGCAGCGATGCAAGGAAGCCATAGTAGAGGTCGTGCAGAGGGGTGAGGACCCAGCCGAGCACCAGGTTGACGTAGCGCTCGGTGGCGGGGAACTGGCTGAAGGTCAGCAGCAGGGCGACGATCACGTCCAGCAGGACGAGTCCGTAGAAAACGGCGACGCTTAGCAGAGTCACTGCAGACACGATCTGCGAACCGGTCAGAAGCTGCAGACCGCGAATATGCAGGGGTGGAACGGTGCGCCGCTTGCTCTGCAGCAGATCATCCAGGCGGGCGCGTCCGCGGCGCAGCAGACGCCAGAGGAGGAATGCCGTCACCAGGATCAGCAAAGTGATCGCGGCGCGCTTCAGATAATCGGGATTCTTCCAGAAAGGGATCTCAGCGAGCAGTGCGGGAAGAACGTGCATGGTGTGCGAATCAGGACTTCAGCTTCCTATAAACGAACAGCATGATGGCCGACGCGATGATGACCCACGCTAACTGGTACCAGTAAAAGAACGGAAAGCCCATCAGGTCTGGCGTCATCCGGTTGTACAGGCTCGGAAAGCAGAGCGCCAGATAGGGCAAAACCAGTAGCAAAGCCCAGGGCGAAATGCGCGTCTTGGTCGGTGTGGGCGTCGGTGTGGGCACGATGGGGTTGATGGTAGCACGACCCTAGGGTCGTACCATGCCCATCTGGTTCGTTATGCTTAACCCATGGATTCGAAGAAGACCCCGGACCTGGCGGCCGAACGGTTCGCTGAGGTGGTGGGTATTATGGCGAGGCTGCGAGCCCCGGACGGCTGTCCCTGGGACCGTGAGCAGACCTTCGACACGATCAAGCGGCACACGCTGGAGGAGACCTACGAGGTCTTCGACGCTATCGAACGTCGCGCCTGGCCGGAGCTCAAAGACGAGCTCGGCGATCTCCTGTTGCAGGTGCTTTTCTACGCTCAGATGGCGGAAGAGGCCGGTTATTTCTCCATCGCCGAAGTAGTTGATGGCCTGAACTCCAAGCTCATCCGGCGGCACCCTCACATCTTCGGAGAGGTTACCGCCAACGACGCCGACACTGTCCTCCGCAATTGGGAGGCCATCAAGAAGGAAGAGAAGGCCGGAAAGGCTCGCGAAGGTGGTTTGCTAGGCGAGGTGCCTCGGAATATGCCGGCTGTCGTCGAAGCGGCTAAGCTGGGCTCGAAGGCCGCCAAGGTCGGCTTCGACTGGCCGGATATACAGGGGCTTGTCGGCAAGATCGAAGAGGAGTCGCGAGAGCTCGCAGCGGAGGTGGCCGCGGGAGATCGTGCGAAGGTAGAAGAAGAGTTTGGCGACCTGATGTTTACCGCAGTCAACCTTGCGAGGCATTTGAAGGTAGATGCCGAGCAGGCGCTGCGTCTGGCAAATGCAAAGTTCCGTGCGCGGTTTGCGGCGATGGAACAGTCCGCGGGAGGCTCCCTGGAGGGTCTCTCGCCAACCCAGCTCGAAGAGCTGTGGGCGGAGGCAAAGAAGGCTTGAGTACGGAGATCGTGATCCGTGAGCTGTCGGAGCTCAATGAGTTCGACCTGTGTGTCGATCTGCAATTGGCTGTCTGGAACTACTCGGAGCAGGACCTGGTTCCGCGCCGCGTCTTCCTCGTCGCGTACCGCATCGGAGGGCAGGTGCTCGGGGCCTATGATGGCGAGCGCATGATCGGCTTCGCCATGGGTCTTCCAGGCTTCCGCAACGGACACAGCTATCTTCATTCGCATATGCTGGCTGTTCTGCCCGAGTACCGCAACGGCGGCATTGGCCGCCGTCTCAAACTCGCACAACGCGACGGAGCGCTCGCCAAAGGCTTCGATCTGATGGAGTGGACCTACGATCCGCTGGAGATCAAAAATGCCTACCTCAACATCACGAAGCTGGGCGCCATCTCCAGACGCTACAAGGCTGACTTCTACGGTTCTTCCACCTCGCCGTTGCAGGGAGGTCTCCCCACTGACCGTCTGTACGCCGAATGGTGGCTCAAGAGCGATCGCGTCAAGACTGTTCTCGCCGGCGGGAAGCCTCGAATGGAGATAGAACGCACCGTGGAGGTGCCTGCTGCTATCTATGAGTGGAAGGCAAACGAAGCGGATCGCGACAAGGCAGCCGCTGTACAGGCCGCGAATCGCAAGGCGCTGGAGGCGGCGTTTGCCCAGGGGCTCTCGGTTATCGGCTATGACCGCGATGCGGAGGGGACTGGCAGATTCCTGCTGGGCCACTGGGACGAAGATCAGGTGATTTAGAAGGAAACGAGAGACGAATGAAGATTGATGCCATAGTGTTGCGCGAGATCCAGATGCCTCTGGCTCACCCGTTTGAAACCAGCTTCGGGCTGACCACGATGCGTCGCATCATGCTCGTAGAACTGCAGGCCGAGGGAACGACGGCCTGGGGCGAGTGTGTCGCTGGAGAGCATCCTTACTTCTCCGACGAGATGATCGATACAGCCTGGATCATCGCCAAGACGGAGCTGGCGCCGCGCCTGGTAGGTGTTGAGATCGAAAACGGTGGCAAAGTGCCCGATCTGTTGAAGCAGGTTCGCGGACACCGCATGGCGAAGGCATCTCTGGAAAACGCCGTATGGGAGCTGGAATCGATTCTGAAGAAGGTTTCGCTGGCTCAGTTGCTTGGCGGTGTGCGCGAGAAGATTCCCTGCGGTGTCTCCATCGGCATTCAGCCAACGCCGGAGAAGCTGATGGAAAAGATCGAGACGGAGCTCGCCGCGGGCTATCAGCGCATCAAGCTGAAGTGTAAGCCGGGCTGGGATATCGAGATCTTCGAGATGGTCCGCAAGCGCTGGCCGGAGATCCTGCTGAGTTGTGATGCGAACTCAGCTTACCGGTTGAAAGATTCCGATCACGTCGCCACATGGGACCGTTTCAACCTGCTTATGATCGAGCAGCCGCTCTGGTACGACGACTTCTACTTCCACTCCAAGCTGCAGTCACGCCTGAAGACACGCATCTGCCTGGATGAGTCTATTCGCAACCGGCGCGATGCTCTCGCGGCCATCGATATGGGAAGCTGCGGCATTATCAACATCAAGGTCGGGCGTGTGGGCGGTTTCAGCGAAGCGATTGCAGTCCACAACGTCGCCGCAGAGCGAGGGATTCCAGTGTGGTGCGGCGGCATGCTTGAGACAGGCATTGGCCGTGCCCAGAACATCGCCTTGTCGTCACTGGAGAACTTCCGCCTGCCGGGCGACGTAAGCGCCTCAAAGCGTTATTGGGCAGAGGACATCATCGAGCCGGCAGTCGAAGTAAGCAGCACCGGGGAGATCGTAGTGCCCACAACGCCGGGCCGCGGCTTTGAGGTGAAAACCGACCTCATCCGAAAGCTTACCGTCCGCGAAGAACGAATCACGAAGTAGCTAGGGTGTATCAGACCCTTCTTGTCATAAATGTTTGTCATCCGGAGCGTAACGGGGTCCAGCTTTGCTGGTTGGGGTGGTGAAGTGAAGGACCTGCTTTTTAAAAGCTTCGGATGGCAAAGGATTTAGCTGTGCAGGACATGCTCTAGGCGCCTCCTGCTCCGATGGAGCGAGAGGCGGCTCTATGGCCGCATGGGAGCGTTAAGAAGCAGCTTGATGGCGTCCTGCCACGAGAGTGCTTTGGGCATCGGTGTCACATTTGTGGCCTCAAACAGCGACTTCACCTTGACTGTATGTACCAACACTTCACGCACCGTGATGTCCATGGTGAGCCGGCTGTAGGTCCAAAGCCCGTTGCCAAAATCGCGCTGATCGAGTTCGAGTTTGCCGCCCGCATAGATCTTTGCGATCAGGCCCCATCCGAGGTTGGCATCGCGAAAGATATGGCCTTCCATGCGCATCATGTGATGGCTCTGCGTATCGATCCAGATGCGGCCCTCAAGGGAGCCAAGGGCGGCCTGGGCCATGCCGGACGGATGAAAAGCCGGGTTCGGGTGGAAGTCCAAAACGACTTGCTGCGGCGACCGCCCTGCCAGTTGTGGCTGCCCTGGGACGTAGGTCCAGAGCATTGCATCCGGCATGAGCTTGATCAGTTCCGCGGTCAACGAAATATTCGATTGGTCCCGTTTGTGGTGTTTCAAAAAGCCACTGGGGTCTTCCAGGGTGGCATTGAGACGTGCACACTCTGCCTCGTTCTCTTCCTTGGTGAGGGCACGGCCTTCCTTGCTGACAAGACGTGCGACCGCGCCTTCTTTGGCTTCAATGGTGTCGCGTACCACGTCGCCGCGTTCATCAACGCGGCGTGAAAGATATCGCAGGTATAGGTTGTCGCGGGTGACGACCGGAAGTTCGGTCTTGACGGTGGTGACGACCCAGTCCCGTGGCGCCTGCGAGAGGTCTGCCGTCTGCGCGGAGGCCGGCAGTGCGAGGGCTGTCAAAAATGTAAAGAGTAGGGCGCGCACCTTTTGAAGTAGACGCCTAGCTTATCAGGAAAGTTTTGCGGTTTGCCGGATAACCTTTGGTCGGATAGACTTCGGGCAAGTCCCACATGTTTCAAAGGAGAGAATTCCGGATATGAGCCTTTTGGGTGCCGGCACGCTGATTGGCCGTTCTCTGGTCATTCGCGGCGAAGTCAGCGGAAGCGAAGATCTGTACGTGGATGGATCCATCGAAGGAACGGTTACCCTGGCCGCAGGCCGGTTGACGGTTGGGCCAAACGCAAAGCTCAAGGCGGATGTGCAGGCGCCCGAAGTCGCTGTGATGGGTGAACTTAACGGCAATCTGCGCTCCGAGGGAAAAGTAGAGCTGCGGGACAAATCGACCATGAGGGGCGATATTCTTGCCATCCGTCTGGCAGTGGAAGAGGGCGCTGTCTTACGTGGCCGTGTAGACCTGCGTGGACCTGAGGAAAGGGCGAAAGATGCCGCTCCTTTTGTGGAAGAGTCTTCGCTGTTTCAGCATAAGTAACCAGGAGTCGGGATCAACACTGTGTTGCGAGGTTTCTTTGGCGGAAGCGAGCAGGCGAGTGGGCCGCGCGGAGTGATTGCACGTCACTCCAGCGGCTGGACTCATGTTCTGAAACAGTTAAAAGCGAGCGAGGGATTGCGGGTCCTCGATATCGGAGCGACCTCATCGGGAAACATCAATTTCCTTACCGGTCTTGGACATGGCGTTTATATGGCCGACCTGGCAGAGGAGGCCGCAAAGCCGCATTGGATGTTGCCCGCTACGGAAACTGAAGGCGCGCGCTTCGATGTGGATCGTTTCATGGCGGAGAACTTCGATTTCGCCGGACGCACCTTCGATATCGTGCTGCTGTGGGATGTTGCGGATTATCTCCCTGAGCCACTGCTAAAAGCGGTGATTGCCAGGCTGCATGAGGTGCTCAATCCCGGTGGGCTGATCCTGGCGTTTTTCCATACGAAAAAGGAAGACAGCGACACCAGTTTTTATCGGTATCACTTGACCGAAAACGAAATGATCAATATGCAGCGCATAGCCGATCGCAAACTGTTGCAGGTGTGGACCAACCGCCAGGTGGAGCGCATGTTTGAGAGCTACAGTACCTATAAGTTCTTCCTGGCGAAAGATAATCTTCGGGAAGTAGTCATTACCCGTTAGGGCTGCATCTTACCTCCAGATAAATTCGGCACAAATCGCACAACCGCAAATAGAAAAAGGAAGGTTACGATGAGCAGACTTGGCGGAGTCACGTTGACGTGGCTCGGACATGCAACGCTTCATCTGAAGACAGCCGCAGGGACATCTATTCTGATCGACCCATGGATTGACGGAAATCCTGTCTATCCTGCCGACAAAAAGAAATTCGACAAAGTCGATGTCATGCTGCTGACACACGGACATTCGGATCACACGGGCTCTGCCCTGGATGTGGCAAAACAGCACAATCCAGCGGTTGTCTGCATGGTGGAACTTGGTGATCTACTCGAGGGCCAGGGCCTGAAAAGCAGGAAGCTGGTTGCGATGAATCTTGGAGGAACGACACGTGTCGAGGACCTAGAAATCTCGATGGTGGAAGCGCGCCATTCTTCCAGCTATATGATCGACGGCAAGCCAATCTATGCCGGCCCACCGGTAGGTCTCATTGTTAAACCCGCGGATGGTCCGGTGATTTATTTCGCCGGAGACACTTCGCTTTTTGGCGATATGAAACTGATCAAGGCGCTCTATGCCCCTGAGGTTGCCGTTCTGCCGATTGGTGACTTCTACACGATGGGGCCGAAACACGCAGCAATCGCCGCCGAGTGGATTGGCGCGAAAACGGTAATCCCGATTCACTTCGGTACCTTCCCCGTTCTACGCGGCAGGCCCGATACTCTGCGAGAGGCATTGGAAGGAAAAGGAATTGATGTGTTGGAACTTAAGATTGGAGAACCGACGGCGTAGAAGTTTTGCAGAATACGAAAAAAGCCCCGGAGTGGATCGGGGCTTTTTTATTTACTTGTCGCTTTCCCTGCGATGTGCGGCCCAGCGGCGCTTCTGCGCATCGGCGATTCTCTTGCGCGCGTCGGGCGAAAGGACCCGTTTGGCGCGTTTGCGAGAGACGCTGGTTTTTGCTGCAGCAGTTGTGCCTTTGGGGCGGCCTGGACGACGGCCGCCTACGGCTGCCGCACCCGCGAGCAGCGTGCGTGCCTGCTGTAGTTTGGCGATCTGTGCATCGATTTCGGCGATAATGCGAGAAACTTCCACGAAATTGCCTCCGTTGAATATGTCCGCGGTTGGGGGATCCAGAATAACTCTGAGCGTGCAAGGATCCGCGGATCAATGAAATCTTCTAAGTAACAAGGACACCCAGCAGATAATATACCTGCAAATTCTTGAAATTGTACCTCAGTTACTTGGTAGTTGTTGCAGGAGTTGGTTTAGGAGCCTGTAAAGACAGCCCCGGGCCGGCCCCTTCCACAGAGTCGTAACGAGCAGGAGAGCCCAGAGCCTGATGGTGCTGTGTATGTTCGATGCATTCCTGCAGGCCATGCACGACTGCATCGCGATCCTTGGAATATTCCGAGGATAGCCGTGTTAACGCATACGTCACGATGTCGCTGTGATGCAGATGCTGCATGTTGGGATTGCGGCGGAGATTCAACCATAGGCGATGAACCAACTGGACATCTTCCGCAGGAATAGTAGGTGCATGCGGCCCGATATGAAAGCTTTCGGCCTCGCCCTGCTGCGGCACTACGTAGAACGTGAACTGCCGCTTCGGCTCAGGAAGAGTCTCCCACGCCTGACCGACGTGATAGGCCTGCTCCTGCGCGGTGAGCTTGCTGGAGAGGCCGGAGACCACGGCAGCAGCTTCCAGTGAGGTAGCCGTCTTGACGATCGCTGCAAAGATGTCACCGGCCGGTACAACAAGCAGTGAGATATGTTTGCCAAAGCCTTCAGCGACGGAGACCGCCTTGGTAAACAGCATCTGCTCATGCTCTGAGAAGAGCTGTTCACTGGCGTCGACATACTCTGGACCACCTACGCCCATCATTCGAGCGGCGAGTACGACAACATCCTGTTCATCGGTATCCGTGCGCGCCAGCGCCCACTTCAAGGCGAAAGGGTTCGCCGCATCGCGCATAGTAACCAGAACGCAGCCCGGACGGATCTTCAACTCTTCTGCGCCAATGTCATCAGAGTGCTCGAGTTGGAAGTGCTCCTTCATCTGGCGCTCTGCCAGTGCATGGCGGCGCTTGTTATCCCGCTCTGAGAGCGAAAAGATGATGAAGAAGACGACGGCGAAGATAATGCCGGAGACGGTCGCGACTGACTTGGTAAAGAGATTTACGATCGCCGTGGTCAGCAACACACAGAAGACGCTGATCAGGCCCACCGGGATTTCGGTGCGGCCAATATGCAGATTCAGCGGCACCTTCGCGCCGCGTTCCCCACGGAAACGATAGCGCAGCACCAGCATGGCCAGGGCATTGAAGGTGAACGACCAGATCACGCCGAAGGCATACGCTTCGCCAATCAGAATGACGTCGCCGCGCGTGATGACAATCACCAGCAATTGCATGCCGGTAACCAGATTCACGATGCGGTGGCTGGTGCCGAATCTCCTGTGCGGCTTGCGGAACCAATCCGTGAGGACGCCGTCTTCAGCGACGCGCATCAGCACGCCGGTGGAGCCGACGATAGCGGTGTTGACTGCTCCGCCGAGGATCAGGAAGCCGACGATCACAACAAAGGCGCGGAAGGCCAGGCGCAGAAACTCTGGGCCGACCATGTACATCGCCATACCGGCAATGAGGTTGTCACGATAGACGGAGACGCGAACGTCATCGGGAATGATCATGACCGCCAGCATCGACCCAATGCCCGTGAAGAGCAGGCTGTAGATGGCGATCACCATCGCCGCCCGCTTCAGGTTCTTGAGCTTGGGGTGCTCGATCTCGCGGTTGACTTGTGCGAGCGATTCCTCGCCGGACATGGCCAGCACGGAGTGGCCGAAGGCCATCAGGATCCCGAAGAGACCGAGCGTCTGGGCGAAGTGGGTGCCTTTGAGGAAGCCGAGCGCTGCGGGGGAGAATTTGAGGCTCGAAGGCGTGGGGAACGGTGGAAGATGGGCTCCGCGATGGACGGCGGTCAGTGTGCCCCAGGTCAGAAGAAGAATCACCATCACCGTGGTGATCTTCATGATCGTCAGAGCTTTTTCGCTGGACTCCTCGATGCCCTTGATGTTCTGCCACCAGAAATAGATGGTGATGACAATGGCAAAGGCGGCGGAGGCATAGTTGACGTTCAGTTGAGGCGCTGCCCAGGTTGGCCAGTGATATTTCTCGACACACAATCTGGCCAGATCGTTCATCATGCCGACGATGTATTGACCGGCAGACACGCCCGAGATCGGTCCGGTCAGCACGTAGTCGAACATCAGCGCTGAGACCGAAACCTTGGCGAAGGTGGATCCGAGTGCCTCCTTCACGATGCGGTAGACGCCGCCTCGGGTAAACATCGAACAGCTCTCGACGTAGACCGAGCGCACCGCATAGGAGAAGAGCATCACGCCGATGATGAACCATGGCGCGGACTTACCGACAGCCTCTTCTGAGATGCCTCCGGCGTAGAAGGCCGACGATCCAAGGTCGTTCAGAACGATGGCTGCGGCTCGCCAGAAGGAAATGAAGGTGAGCATAACCGAGGAGGCTACGACGAGCCGAACTCGGTTCGATTGCGGAACGGTGACCGTGGGTTTAGAGGCCATCTTGTATGGTCGCGCCTTTTGAGGACCTTGCTGTCCGTCGCTCAACGAAACTAGCGCCCATCGAAGAGTCTAGACCTGTGGTTGGGCAAGGTCAATGGGTGGAGCTATAGCTCCGCTTCGTTCGGTTCTTCATCGGGAGTGAAGACTTCCAGCAGATCGTGCGCAGAACTGATGACAACGACGAAGGCTGAACCAACAAGGCCGAAGAAGAACATCGGCACCAGCAGATGCGAAAGTCCGTGAATGAACAGGTCGACCACGAACACCATTGTACGCCTGTATGGTTGTTAGACTTTCCCGAGCGGGAGGATGCATGCAGGCAGTTTGGAGGCGGAGATGGATGCTCGCACTTGTGTCGGGAGTATTGCAGGTGCTCATCTTTCCGATGGCCGGTCCTGTGCCCGCATGGCGAGCTGTGTTGTGCTGGCTGGCGCTGGCTCCCCTACTGGTAGCGTTGCTCGACACCAAACTGCTGAAGATGCGAGAGTTTGGTGTCCTTGGATATGGCTGCGGCATCCTTTGGTACCTGGGAAGCTGTTACTGGGTCATGCCGACGATGTATCTGTACGGCGGCATGAGTAAACCCGCTGGCTTTGGCATCCTGTTGCTCTTTGCACTTTACCTGGGGCTGTACCATGCGCTCTTCGGCGTACTGATCGGCTTTCTGCGCCATTTCTGGAGTGCCGGCTACGTACTTGTTGCCTCGCCATTTGTATGGGTAGCGGTAGAGTTGGCGCGAGCCCGTATTACAAGCTTTCCCTGGGACCAGTTAGGTGTTGCCCAAGTAGACAATCCTCTGCTGACACTGCTTGCACCGTGGGGAGGAGTCTATGCGATGAGCTTTGTCATCGCGGCTGTGAATGCCCTGGTGGCCTCCTGGTGGATATTGGAAAAAAATTCCTGGAAGCCGGTCGTCGCAGGTGTGTCTCTCGCAATTGCGTTGCAGGTAGGCGGATGGGTGAAAGAGAAGCGCGACGAGGGGTATCTGCATTCTCTTCCGCCGGCGAAGCAGCACGCCATCCTGCTGCAGGGAAACCTGTCGGAATCCGGTCCGGAGGCTCCACGGAATGGCGATACCGACTCGCTGCTGACTGCGTTTGTACAGCAGTCACTTGGTAAGGCCGATCTGCTTCCACAGGTCATCATCTGGCCCGAGTCACCTGCACCATTCGCTACAAGCGATCCTAAGTTTCGTCAGATGATCGGAATCATGACGCAAGCGGCGAACAGCGCTGCCATCATTGGTGCGGAAGGGATCGAGCTCGACAGCGCAGCGCCCGGCGGCTACAAGGCGTATAACTCCGCGGCGCTCTTTGCTGCCGATGGAAGCTATCGAGGTCATTACGACAAGGTCCATCTCGTTCCGTTTGGAGAGTATCTTCCGTTTCCATCTCTCTTCCAGTTTGCGGGTGGCCTTGTCGCGGAGGTTGGGCGCTCTGATCCTGGGCACTTTCGAACCGTATTCCGTCCTGATGGCCATGGCTACGGCACATTTATCTGCTACGAATCCATCTTCGCGGATGAAGTGCGGCAGTTCGTGAAGGGCGGCGCCGAGGTGCTGGTCAACATCTCCAATGACGGATGGTATGGAGACACCAGCGCACCATGGCAACACCTGAACATGGCCCGGATGCGGGCCATTGAGAATCGCCGGTGGGTGCTGCGCGATACCAACACGGGTGTGACAGGCGCCATCGACCCTTACGGCCACCTTCGCGAACAGGCCCCTCGGCACATACGAACAGCAATCGCCGTAGGCTTCGATTACGCGGACAAGATGACCTTCTATACGCAATTTGGCGATGTGTTCGCCTACGGATGTTCTCTGGTGGTGATTACTTTTCTTGCATATGGTGCGTTACGGGTGAAGCAAACTGCTTCCAGCGCAACCGCACAACCGCCTCCGGCGCATTAGAATAACGGCATGCTTGCTGATTTAGAGTTTGCTTACTCCCCGGTGCGTGAGAAGGTGCGCGACCTGCGGGAGTATCTTTGACGCCGCACGTCTGCGGCGCGAACTGTCTGACATTGAAGAAAAAGTAGCCGATCCGGCGGTATGGGCCGATGCGGCGAAGTCACAGCCGCTGATGCGCGAGCGCAAGCGGCTCGAAGGGCTGCTGGCCGATGACGAGGAACTGGCGCGCCGGGCGGGCGATATCGAGGCCTACTTCGAGCTTGTCAAGGAAGGCGGCGAGGAGGAATCGCTGCTTGCGGATCTGAAGCGCGAGGTCGACAGCCTGACGGAATTCGCCGAAAAGCTCGAGACCAAGACCCTGCTGGGTGGCGAGACCGATCCTCTGAATGCGATCGTCACTGTCCATCCGGGAGCCGGCGGTACCGAGAGCCAGGATTGGGCAGAGATGCTGCTGCGCATGTATCTGCGCTGGGCAGAGCGGCAGGGCTTCAAAACCGAGATCAACGAACTGCAGGATGGTGACGAGGCCGGCATCAAGTCCGCGACCTTTACCGTGACGGGCGAATATGCCTTCGGTTTGCTGAGCGGAGAGACGGGTGTCCATCGCCTGGTGCGTATCTCTCCCTTCGATTCCGCAAAGCGCCGCCACACTTCGTTTGCCAGCGTCTTCGTTTCGCCGGAGATCGATGACTCGATCGTCATTGAGATCAAGCCGGACGAGATTCGCACGGATACCTACCGCTCCGGCGGCAAGGGCGGCCAGCACGTCAATACGACCGACTCGGCTGTGCGTATCACGCACATTCCCACTGGAATCGTGGCCGCCTGCCAGAACGAGCGTTCGCAGCATAAGAACCGCGAAAAGGCGATGAAGATGCTGCGGTCACGGTTGTATGAGTTCGAGCTGGAGAAGAAAAAAGCGGCGAGCAAGAAGCTTGAAGACTCGAAGCTCGATATCAACTTCGGTTCACAGATCCGCAACTACGTGCTGCAGCCGTATCGCATTGCCAAGGATCTGCGTACGCGTGTGGAGACTGGCGACGTGGACTCGGTGCTGGATGGCGATCTGGAGATCTTTATTGCGGGTTATTTGAAGATGCGCCGCGAGGGTGGCATCCCGGCGCCGATTACGGACGACGACGATCTCTAAAACCGCAGGGCCTGTGCAACACAGGCCCTTGCTTTTACCTCCTCGGAAAATCTGAAGCACCCGGGTAAGGTTTCACGCATCCAACACTCACCATGGCGACTGTGAATGCGGACAAGGACCTCCGGAAACAGCTTCTGGCGCTTCTGAAAGAAGCACAGGCACATGCAACCTTTGACGATGCCGTTGCGGACTTTCCTGCGGCGAAACGCGGTGTCGTCCCGGAAGGGCTGCCGTACTCCGCCTGGCAGTTACTGGAACACCTGCGGATCGCGCAGCGGGACATCCTTGACTTCAGCACCAATGAAGACGGCCGCTATGAGGAACTGAAGTGGCCGGAGGGCTACTGGCCGAAGGAGGCCGAGCCGTCCTCGGCGAAGGCCTGGGACGAGAGTATCGCCGCGATTAAAGAAGATCTGAGTGAGTTCGAGAAGCTGGTCGAAAAAGGCGATCTGCATACTCCGTTTGCCTGGGGTCAGGGACAGAACCTCCTCCGGGAGGTTCTGCTGGTCGCAGACCACTCCGCGTACCATGTGGGCGAGTTGATTATGCTGCGGCGGTTGCTGGGAATCTGGAAGTGACGGGAGAGCGGGGATGAACGAGCCAGAGGTCGTGCGCGGAATGCTGGAGGCGAAGACGGTTGCAGTCGTCGGCTTGAGCGACAATCCGGCGAAGCCCAGCCACTATGTCTCCGAATACATGCAGCGAGCCGGTTTCCGGATTCTGCCGGTGAACCCCGGTATCCATTCTGTTCTCGGAGAGAAAAGCTTCCCCAGCCTGACAGACCTGGTGGCGGTCGAGGGCAAACCGGATGTCGTGAACGTCTTTCGTGTCCCCAGCTTCATCCCCGGTATCGTCGACGAGATGCTGGAGCTCGGATTGACGAACCTGTGGGTACAGCAGGGAATCGTGCATCTCGATGCGGCAGCAAAGGCTGAGGAGGGCGGAATCCGGGTGGTTATGGACCGCTGCATCATGGTGGAGCACCGGCGGCGCGCTACGTAACCCTTCTCGTTTCAGGAGAGTCCTACAATAGATGAATATGAAATGGCTCGGCCGGTTGCTCGCCCTATGGGCAGTAGTGTGCGCGTCTGGATACGCGCAGATTGAGCCCGTGGGCGATGGTAAGACCCCTGGGCCATTGAAAGCACAGCATCTTACGGTGGAGCTGGTCACCCAGCACCCCTATGTCTATCCGAGCGGTGAGTTCAACGCCGGTCTGGTCTTCACTCTTGAAGAGGGCTGGCATGTCTACTGGCTGAACGCCGGAGATTCTGGCGAGCCTCCTCATGCGAAGTGGACCATGCCGGCCGGCATCTCCGCCACCGATCTGAAGTTCCCCGTTCCGCAGCGGCTGCCTCTGGGCCCACTTATGGACTTCGGATACGAGGAGGGCGTGACCTTTCCGTTCACGCTGAAGGCGACCGAGAAGGCGAAGCCGGGTAAGGCCCACATCGAAGCAAAGGTGGACTGGCTGGTCTGCGCGCAGGTCTGCCTTCCGGGGAAGGCCGTGCTGGGCATGGATCTGGACGTTCTGCCGGCTAAGCCCGCCGAGGAGAAGACCGATGAGGAGCCGGTGGGAGCGATCGGTTCGGCGCTGAAGAGCCTGCCGACGCCATTGCCAGATGGCGCGAAGGTCGTTGTAAATGCGACACCGACCGAGTTCCTGGTCACGCTGCACTCGCCCGACAAAGGCGAGGTTTGGGAGTTCTACCCCTTCGATCAGGAGCAGATCAAGAACGCCGCAACACAGCGGGTTGAGAGTTTCCCCGGCGGCGTGCGTATTCATTTGGCAAAGGCTGAGGAACTCACGAAGAATCCGGCAGAGCTACATGGCCTCATCAAGCTCGATGACGGCTGGGGCTACGAGTTTCGCGCACCGGTAAGCACGGCGGCAGCGGCGGCGATTCCCGGAGTCGGTTCGACAACCAATGGCGGAGCCACTGCGGAGATCTGGGGATTTCTCGGCCTGGCGTTTCTGGGCGGAATCGTCCTGAATCTGATGCCGTGCGTCTTCCCCGTACTGTTCCTGAAAGCTCTGGCCCTGGTGCAGAGCGCAGGTGAAGAACGGAAGCGCCAGCGCTCACACGGCGTGGCATATACCGCCGGTATCGTTGTCTCGTTCTGGGCGATCGTGGCGCTATTGCTGCTACTGCGTGCCGGCGGAAGCCAGCTCGGCTGGGGATTCCAGTTGCAGTCGCCAGGGTTCGTCGCGGTGCTGGCGGCCTTCCTCTTCCTCTTCGGTCTGTCGCTGGCTGGGATGTTCGATATCGGCCTGTCGCTGATGAGTGTCGGTGGAGGTCTGGCGGCAAAGCAGGGATATACGGGAAGCTTCTTCACCGGTGTTCTGGCAACGATCGTAGCTACGCCGTGCACCGCTCCGTTGATGGGCGCAGCCATCGGATTTGCTCTGGCGCAGCCTGCCTGGGTCACTTTCGCGATCTTTACCGCGGTAGCGCTGGGATTGGCTCTGCCGTACATGCTGCTGAGCCTGCAACCCGCCTGGACGCGGATTCTGCCGCGTCCGGGAGCCTGGATGGAGACGCTGAAGGAGTTCACGTCGCTCTTCCTCTTCGGCACGGTTGTGTGGTTGGTCTGGGTTTTCGGTCGGCTCTTCGGTGAGGATGGCGTAGATCGCGCCGTGCGGCGGCTCGCCGGCCTGTTGCGGATTG
>JABFXN010000179.1 GCA_013361705.1 Acidobacteriaceae bacterium | reverse complement strand
ATGGGGATTCCGTCAACTGGCAGCGGACGCCGTGAGAGCTATCAGCACATCACCATGCCGCGCATGACCAACACCTACATGCTCAACGGCGAGGACATGCCTGAGGACATCATCAAGAGCGTCAAGCGCGGTCTCTATGCCGTGAACTTCGGCGGCGGGCAGGTGGATATCACGAATGGCAAGTTCGTCTTCTCGGCGAGCGAGGCTTATCTGATCGAGGACGGCAAGGTGACGGCTCCGGTGAAGGGCGCAACGCTGATTGGCAATGGGCCTGAGGCGTTGAAGTATGTCTCGATGGTAGGCAATGATCTGGCGCTGGATGAGGGAATTGGGACCTGCGGTAAGAGCGGGCAGAGTGTTCCGGTAGGTGTGGGTATGCCGACGGTGAAGCTTGACAAGATGACCGTGGGCGGAACGAACTAAGGGTTTGGATTTTCAAACCTAATTGAGTGCCCCAACAACGCATAGGTGGATAGGCAGAGGACTGAGTTATAGGACGGGCCTTCAGCCCTCTTACTCTTTGGGGCAGGATACCTGGGGCGTTGCCCCAGGCTGGTATAGAACGCGCCTTCAGCGCTCAGAACCATTCAACAATTCAACTATCCACCATTCAACTACTTCGCTAGATCCATCCTCCATCGATCACATGGCACTGATTCGTGATGGCTGCGCTATCGTCGGCGGCGAGAAAAAGCACAAGGCGTGCGACCTCTTCGGGCACGATCATGCGTTTGATGGCCTGCGCTCCCAAGACTGTGGCGGTGTATTCCGGAGTTAGCCAGAGGCGTTGTTGTTTTTCGGTCAGAATGGCGCCGGGCATCACGCAGTTCACGCGGACGTTATCTTTGCCGGCGAGATGGGCCAGCGTTTTTGTCAGGCCTACGATTGCGGCTTTGGCGGTGGTATAGACGGGCAGGTCGGTGGAGGGGATGACCCAGGAGATCGATCCCATGTTGACGATCGATCCGCGCTGCTTCTGCCGCATACCGGGCAGGGCGGCTTGTGAGAGAAAAAACTGATGCTTCAGGTTTACCGCCATCAACTGATCCCAGCGCTCCGAGGTAACGTCTTCCAGATCATGACGCACGTCGTTGCCGGCATTGTTGACGAGTACGTCGAGCGCTCCCCATTGCTCTTCTATCGCACGAAGCGCCTGTTGTGCAGCGGTGGTGTCGGTCAGGTCACAGCGCACGAAGAGAGGAGCCGGAAGGCCATTCTGTTGCAACCGCGATACGAGGGCCTCGCCAGCCTCCTGCTGCAGGTCCAGGAAGGCGACGCGGGCATCCTGTTGGGCGAAGGCCTCCACGATGGCTGCGCCGATGCCGGTGGCTCCGCCGCTGATCAGCACGACGCGGTCACGCAGGCTGGGATAGGTCGCGAATTGCGAGGTGTGCTCCATTCCTTCTCCTCTGTTGAGGAGAAGTCTCGCACATTGGGGAGTGGCAGCAGATATCCTTAAAGGCGGAATGACCATGACGACGGAAGAACTCTCGCAGCAACTGGATTTGAACTCTCTCGCACAGCAAGTAGTGGAACGCGCCCAACAGGCCGGCGCTACGGACGCTGAAGCTGTGGTCTACGAGGGCGATGAGTTCTCCGCCAGCGTCCGCCTGGGCCAGGTCGAGACGCTGCAGGAGTCAGGCTCGCGTGCCGTTGGTCTGAGGGTTTTTATCGGGCAGCGGACGGCGAGCACATCTTCGTCGGATCTCTCGGAGGCATCGATCCGACGCCTGGTGGAAGGCGCAGTCGGACTGGCGAAGATCACCAGCGAAGATCCCTTCGCCGGACTTCCGGAGCCGGACGAATTTGGCTCGTTGCCCGGCGATCTGGGCCTGTACTTCGAGGATGTCTACTCGCTGCCGGTGGAGCAGCGTATCGAGATGGCGCGCCGGTGCGAGGCTGCGGCGATGGCGGCGGATACGCGCATCCAGAACTCCTCGGGAGCGGAATTTGACGCCGCCACCTCGCACAAGATCGTCGTCAACTCGCGCGGCTTCAGTGGCGAGTATCGCCGCAGCTACTGCGGCTTCTCTGTCTCTCCCATCGCGCAGGACACGACGGGAACCATGCAGCGCGACCACTGGTACTCGTCGGCACGGCATATCGGTGGCCTGGAGTCACCCGAAGAGGTCGGAAAAGAAGCTGCCCGCCGCGCTCTGCGCCGCCTGGGAGCGCGTCGTGTGCCGACGCAGAAGGCTCCGGTGGTCTTCTCGCCGGAGATTGCCCGCAGCCTGATGGCGAATATCTTCGATGCCGCGAATGGAGACGCGATCTATCGCCACGCCAGCTTCTTCGCCGGACAGTTGGGTGAACAGGTTGCGGGGGAAAACGTCACCATCGTCGATGATGGGACGCTGATCTTCAATGGTGTGGCGGGGTTTGGTACTTCGCCATTCGATGGTGAGGGCCTGCCGACCCGTCGCACGGTCATTGTCGAGAACGGCGTGCTGAAGAGCTACGTGCTCAACAGCTACACCGGCCGCAAGCTTGGCCTGAGGTCGACGGGCAATGCTTCGCGCGGTCTGGCCGGCACTCCGGGGATTGGGGCAGGGAACTTCTTCCTGCAGCCCGGCAGCATCACACCGCAGCAGTTGATCGGCGATGTGAAGAGCGGTGTGTATGTCACGGAGACGATGGGCTTCGGTGTGAATCTGGTGACCGGCGATTACTCGCAGGGCGCCAGCGGTCTGTGGATCGAGAATGGCGAGCTGGCGTATCCGGTGGAAGAGATCACCATCGCCGGCAATCTGAAGGACATGTACCGCAACATTGTGGCGATTGGAAATGACCTGACCTTCCGCTCATCGAGCGCGAGCCCGACGATTCGGATTGAGGGGATTACGATTGCGGGGAGTTAGCTCTGCCATCCTGTTGCATGGGTGGATGGGACACGATCATTCTGGCTTTGCTGTTCTGGATTGCTTTGTTGGGTGTTCCCATTGTGATCCTGATTTATGTCGTGCGTCTGTTGCTCCGGCTATACAACCGAAGAAAAGATAAGATCTGATCCGCTTACGTTGAGTGTCTGCAGGTATCCCGTCAGGATGTTTTGTAGAGAAGCAGATCTTTCGCTACGCTCAGCCGCTCTCTTACAGATACAAGGATGACAAACAAGAGACATTGCTAGGTAGCGTAGAAGATTCCTTCCCTCCAGCAGCCAACCGTGTCATGATCGCGGCACCATGTACAAACGTTCGATTGTCCTCGCACTTCTGATGTTGTTCTGCTTTGCACCTCTCGCCGACGCCATGATGGCGCGTCCTCACCACACCAGGGTCCGTGCGCACCGCCGGCATAAGGCAGCACGCCGCCACTATCACCGGGGCTAATCCCTTCCACAGAATCCACGCTTGACGGACTACCCGGAACCGGCCTAAGCTCGTCTCATGGATGGCGAAGAAAAAGCGAAAACACTCTTCCCCATTTTGCCGGGTACTTCCGGCATGGTTCGCATGGCGGCGCAGGCCGAGCATGTGGATGACGGCTACGATGTCGAGTTCTGTGGGATGAAGGTCAGCGGCATCCTCAATCGCTCCGTCTCCAAGCGAATGCACTGGATGGCCTGGAGCATTAATCCTTACCGCGGATGCGAGTTTGGTTGCCGCTACTGCTATGCGCGCTACACGCATGAGTTCCTGGCGCCGAAGGATGGGCCTGCGGAGGGCCAGCCGGATTTCCACGATCCGGAGGTCTTCGAACGGAAGATCTTCGTGAAGGAGAACGCAGCCTGGCTGCTGGAGCAGGAGCTGCGCCGGCTGGAGAGAAAGGGACATATCACGGATGAGATCGCGCTCGGTACGGCTACGGATCCATGGCAGCCGATCGAGCGGCGGCAGAAGGTGACGCGGAGCCTGCTGGAGGTTCTGGCGCGCCGCAGCGGAATCCGTCTCGGGATCGTGACCAAGTCCACACTCATCCTCCGTGACCTCGACCTGCTGCAGGAGATCGCGCGTAAGAGCGTGCTGGTGGTGCACCTGACCATTACGACACCGGATGTGGAGCTGGCGCGGAAGCTGGAGCCGCGCGCTCCGCGTCCTGACCTTCGGCTGACGACCGTGCAGAAGCTGCGTCACGCGGGCATCATCGTGGGCGTTCTGAACTCACCGCTGCTGCCCGGCATTACCGACACTATGACAGCGATCGATCGCATGGCAAAGCAGGCCGCCGATCACGGAGCTTGCTTCTTTGCTGCTAACCCGCTGTTCCTGAAACCGTGTTCGCGACCTACCTACCTGAGCTTCATCCGCGAACACTTTCCCGATCTGGAGCCGGAATACGCCCGCCGGTTCCAGGATCGGGACTTCGCCGACAAAGCCTACGCCGCACGTCTCAGCGCGATGGTAACGGCCATCTGCCGCAAATATGGCCTGAATAAGCGAGCGATGGACTCGCTGCTTTCGCAGGAGACTGCGCAGAAGATGCCTGCGGCGGCTGTGAGGGGACCAGCTCAGGCGAGGTTGTTTGGCTGAGTTGCCAGTTGCCAGTTGCCAGTTGCCAGTTGCCAGTTGCCAGTTGCCAGTTGCCAGTTGCCAGT
>JABFXN010000147.1 GCA_013361705.1 Acidobacteriaceae bacterium | reverse complement strand
AATGGGGTTGCCATCGTGCATGTCTCGCCGGCTGCCGGCGCCGGTTTTACCCAGTACACGGCAGAGATGGCCGCTGACGGCTTGCTCGGCCGGGCGGCTGCACAACGCTTTTTCTACGTGCTCGAAGGCAGCATCGCCCTGGTAGCCGAAGGCCGGCGGTACACGCTCAACGCCAACGGATACGCCTATATTCCCGAAGATCTTGAGCACAGTATCACCAGCGCGCAACCCGCAAGGCTCGCCGTTATCGAGAAAAAGTACCAGGTGCTCGACGGCGTGGAAGGACCCGCGCTTCTGGTGGGAGATGAAACCAAAGTTGCCTCCACCGCGCTGAACGGCGATGAGGACCTGCAGGTGCGCCCGCTGCTACCAGGCGATACAGCCTTCGACTTTGCCGTCAACACTATGAGCTACACACCCGGCGCAGCGCTTTCGCAAACTGAGATTCATGTCATGGAACACGGCCTGCTGATGATGACCGGCGGAGGCATCTACAAGCTCGCCGACCAGTGGTATCCGGTGACTGCGGGCGACTTCATTTACATGGCTCCGTACTGCCCGCAGTGGTTTGGAGCGCTCGGCAAAGAACCGGCAAAGTATCTCATCTACAAAGACTGGAACCGGCACCCGCTCGCATGAAGATCGCTGTTAACCTCGACCGTCTGTCGTCGGAGCTGGAAGACCTCGCCAGCTTCTCCGACGCTCCGCCCTCCGAGGAAGGCACCGCCGTCACGCGTGTCGTTTTCACCAGCACCGATCTGGAAGCGCGCACCTTCCTGGAGACGCTGGCAGAAAAGGCTGGCCTCAGCATTCGCCGCGACGCAGTGGGCAATATTTTCTTCCGCTGGGAAGGCTCTGACTCGACACTTGCGCCCATCGGTACCGGATCGCACACAGACGCGATTCCTCATGCGGGCATGTATGACGGAACGGTCGGAGTGCTCGGCGGTCTGGAAGCGATCCGCGCATTGAAGGAGGCGGGCTTCCAGCCGAAACGCTCCATCGAACTGCTGATGTTTACCTCCGAGGAGCCGACGCGTTTCGGCATCGGCTGCCTTGGCTCGCGCCTGTTGTCGGGCACGCTCTCACCGGAAAAGGCCGATACCTTCGTCGACAAGCACGAACGCACATTAGAAGAGGTCCGTACTGCCGCCGGTTTCTCCGGCGGTCTCGATACCGTGAAACTGCCCTCCGGCTATTACCAACACTGGCTGGAGCTGCACATCGAACAAGGGCCGCTGCTCGAGCG
Organism: Acidobacteriaceae bacterium; assembly: GCA_013361705.1. Classification (GTDB taxonomy): domain Bacteria; phylum Acidobacteriota; class Terriglobia; order Terriglobales; family Acidobacteriaceae; genus Terriglobus. Next base: position 15,103 of record JABFXN010000147.1, on the reverse strand, counting down.
GGAGGGTCTGCCCATCGGCATCGTCACTGCCATCGCCGCGCCGGCGAGCTATAAGTTCCACCTGGAAGGCTTTGGCGGGCATGCAGGAGCCCTGCTGATGCCTGATCGCAAGGACGCGCTCTGCGCTGCAGCGGAGTTGATCCTCTCGGTCGAGCGCAATACCCTGGCCACCGGCGCGATTGATACCGTCGGCACTGTGGGGACAGCCCAGATCCATCCCGGCGCGGTCAACTCCGTTCCCAGCCGCGTCACGCTGGAGCTCGATCTGCGCGATATCGATCCGGCGCGCCGCGAGTCTGTTATCGAAGCTGTCCGCCGCGATATCGCCGCCATCCAGGAGAAACGTGGTGTCACCATCCGCGAAGAGCTGGTCAATGCTGACCCGCCGGCAACCAGCGACGCCATGATCGTGGCCACGCTGGAAGAGATCTGCCGCGATGCGAAGATTCCATACAAGAAGATGGTGAGCCGCGCGTACCACGACTCGCTCTTCATGGCGCGCATCTCTCCCATTGCGATGATCTTCATTCCCTGCCGCCACGGCGTCTCGCATCGCCCGGATGAGTATGCCTCTGCCGAGGCGATTGGCACCGGCGTCAGCGTCCTTGCAGCCGCCATGGCACGGCTTGCGGCACAATAGGAACACACACGCGCATGCCGATTCTCTCCATCAATCCCTCTACAGGAAAAACGCTGCGGCATTTCGATGCCCTGACTTCGGAACAACTGGAAGCCAAACTGGCCCTTGCCGCCACCGCATGGAAGGCATACCAGGAGGTGCCGCTGGAGCATCGCGCGCTCTGTATGCGCAAGCTGGCTTCTCTGATCGAAGATGAAACGGAAGAGTTGGCGCGCCTGATGACGCTGGAGATGGGCAAGCCCATCCGTGCTGCCCGCGCCGAAGCACAGAAGTGCGCCACCGCCTGCCGCTTCTATGCCGAGAATGCCGCGAAATTCCTCACGTCCGAGGCGGTCCCAACAGAGGCCTCCAGCAGCTACGTCCGCTTCGATCCGCTGGGCGTCGTCCTCGCCATCATGCCGTGGAACTTTCCCCTCTGGCAGGTCTTCCGCTTCCTGGCTCCGGCATTGATGGCGGGCAACGCCGGTTTGCTGAAACATGCCTCGAATGTGCCCCAGTGCGCTCTCACGATTGAGGCGCTCACCCGCCGCGCCGGCTTCCCGCGCGGCGTCTTTCAGGCGCTTCTCATCGAGTCGTCTGACGTGGCAAAGGTCATTGACGATCCACGGGTGGCCGCCATCACGCTGACCGGCAGCAATCCCGCCGGTTCCGCCGTAGCCGCACAGGCAGGCAAGCTGATCAAGAAGACAGTGCTGGAGCTCGGCGGTTCTGATCCGTTCATCGTGATGCCCTCAGCCGACCTGAACGTTGCGATTGATACCGCCATCAAGGCGCGCACCATCAACAATGGCCAGTCGTGCATCGCGGCCAAGCGCTTTATTGTTCACGAGAGCATCTACAACGAGTTCCAGGAGCGCTTCTCCGTCGGCATGGATAACCTGAAGGTGGGCGATCCACTCCTCGACGAAACAGATGTCGGCCCGCTGGCGACCGTGAAAGGCCTTGAAGAGATACAAGCTCAGGTGCAGGCCTGCATCGATGCCGGAGCTCTGCTCATTACCGGCGGCGAGCGCATGATGGTGGACCAGGGAAACTACTTCGAGCCCACCGTAATCGCCGGCTTGTCGCGCACCGCACCGGTCTACCGGGAAGAGATCTTCGGTCCGGTGGCCCTGCTCTTCCGTGTCCACTCGGTGGATGAAGCGATTGAGGTTGCCAACGATACCCCATTCGGTCTCGGCGCCTCCGCCTGGACGCACGACCCGGTCGAGCAGCAGCGCTTTGTCGCTGATCTGCAGGCCGGTTCGGTCTTCATCAATGCCATGGTCGCCAGCGATCCACGCCTGCCGTTCGGCGGTGTAAAGCAGTCGGGTTTCGGCCGGGAGCTTTCAGCCGTGGGCATGCATGAGTTTATGAATCGAAAGACGGTCGTTGTGGCATAGGTAAATTCGGTTTGTACTTTGTCCGAAACTTAGGCTATTCCGAACCCACCCTGGCGTTGCGAGCGTTCACCCCAACGAACAAGTTCGTCGGGGACCCCGAGGGTGGGCACCCGGGCAGAGAAAAGTGAGAAAAACAGGGGCAGATTTCTCCGCTACGGTCCGAAATAACAAAGCAAAAAGGGTGTCACGGTTCTAAGCGCTGAAGGCGCGCCCTATACCAGCCTGGGGCAACGCCCCAGGTTTCATTGCCCACAACGGGCAAGGGCTGAGGGCCCGCTCTATAGTCCTCAATGAAGGCAACGTCCATACATCCTGGAATCGTGAAGGGCTTGGCCATCCGAAGCGTGGGAAAAGCAGGTCCTTCACTACGTTCAGGATGACAACATTTACAACAAGAAGTTCCGACTCAGGACACTCTATAAACAGAAAGGCGCGGCTGATAGCCGCGCCTTTCTTCATTTGGATTGTGCTTAGAAGTTGAAACCCATCTGCAGGGTGAGGCGGCGTACCGCGTTGCTGGAGCCGCCGGGGCCCATGAAACCGCCGCCACCGATCGAGTTTGACCGGCCGAACTGCGGCGAGGTCACCGTGCCGACCGGAGGACCATAGTTCACCACGTTCAGGAGGTTGTTCGCCTGGATGGCGAAGTTGACGGTGTACTTGTGGCCAGAGCTTGCGCCGCCGAACGGTCCGCCAGGACCTCCCGGGCCGCCACGACCGCCACCACCACCGCCGCCACCCGGAGGCGGCATCATGCCACCCTGCTGACGGCGTCCGCCGTTAGGACCAGCGGCAGCACCGGTCTTCTCACCGAAGCCGAAGACCTTGTTCAGACGCAGGTTGAAGTTCAGAGAAGCTGGACCGGTGCAGTTATTGATGGGAATCTGGGTGTAGTTCCCACTCTGCTGAACGCTATACCAGGCGTTCGAAGTCTGCCCCGTCTGCAGAGCCGCAGCGGCAGTGCAGGCTCCTGAAAGGTTAGCGCTGCTGGCATTGGCCCATGCCGGACGATCGTTATAAACCGAGTCACCATTCAGGTCTCTGCCGGCCAGAATGTTGTATGGCGTTCCCGAACTTGCCACCAGGAACGGGCTGGCCGAGAAGCCGTGTTTGAAGTTCATGTTGCCAGCCAGCAGCATGCGGTTACGCACGTCGAACTGAGTGCGACCGTAGTCGGCTTTCGTGTCCGTCGCGCGTGATGGGATAAAGGTGGCGCCGGAGGCGTTTCCGTTTACGAAGTTCAGCGAGTAGAAGCCGAAGAGAGAGACGATATTGCTCAGCCGCATGTTGCCATTTACAAATATCTGGTTCTGGTTGAAGACACCGCCAGAATCGTAGCGATAGTTGATCGTCCCGGCGCTGGTGTTAGCAAAAGCACGGTTCAAGTACTGGTGCACGCCACGTGAGTTGAGATAGTTGACCGAGATGGAGGCCTTGCCGACCTGCTGGTCGACACCGCCGGCGAACTGCATAATGTAAGCCGCGCGGGTATCTCCGATGCTGTAAATCGTATTCTTCCCGGGCGTACCGCCGCCCCCTGAGCAGGCTTGCGGGTTACTTGGACCGCAACTGAGAAATCCGCCTGGTGCGGCGCTGAACGTTGTGGTCTGAACATTGGTACCGTTCTGGCGGACCACGTTCATCACCTGTGTCAGATCGAAACGGTCATAGAAGATACCGTATCCGAGCCGTACCACTGTCTTCGGCGAGCCGTGCTTATTCGGGACACCCCAGGCGAGCGCGATACGCGGAGCGATGTCGTGATTCGAATCGATTTGGTTCTGAGTCTCGAGGCGCATACCGGCGCTGAGCGTGAGGTTCGGACGGATCTTCCAGTCGTCTTCCACATAAAGACCAACATCCGTCACACGCGAGGAGACCGTCGCCTGGTTGATGGTCGAAACCGCAAACTGATTGACGTGACCGGCAGCGTAGTCCTGTATGGTGGCGTAGGTGAAGGTACCGTTCTGGTTGGCGGTCGAGTAGGCATTCTCCTCGGTAGTACGTAGACGTCCGCCAAACCGCCAGAAGTGCTTCTGCAGAGCGATGGAGGTGTAGTTCTGCAGCTCGAAGTGGGTATCGGTCACATTGGAGTTGCCGCTCGTCGAGCCACCGGTGCTCATACCACCCGAAACATTGAGACCGGGAAGAGTCGGATTCAGTGCGTTCGCAGTCGCATTCGACCGCTGCCACTCGAAGCGGGTCTCATTCACCACCTTGGGGCTGATAATCTGCGAGTCGCTGATCTGGATAGTATCTTCCTGGCTGGTCGAATTCTGCCCACGTGTGGGCAAAACGAAGGTGCCGATGTTGTTGTTCTTGTTGTTCCCCTGCTCGTGCTCGTAACGGATAGTCAGCGTGTTCTTATCTGACAGCGCAAAGTCGAGGCGAGGGCTGATCTGCCAGCGCTTCTGCGGATGGTTAATCGCAGTGCCGGAGTAGTTGCCCGTAAGGCAACCCGACGTTCCCGGAGCGCAGATCGTCGACAGATCGTTCAGGTTCGTTGCGTAGATCTGCACGTTATTGGAGATGATGTTGTTATCTTCGATATCGCGATTGCTGCCGCTGACATTGAAGGACGACGTCTTGGTCAGAGGTCCGCTCAGACTGCCCAGCAGGAAGAAGGTGTGATAGTCCGGCTGGTTCTGTACAAACGGACTGCTCGTATTCAGCCACTTCTGATTGCCCTGCACGTTGATGTTGCCGCGGAACTTGTCCGTGCCCGGCTTGGTGAGGATCTCAACGCGGCCGAAGCCGAGCTTCTCATACTGCGCCGAGAAGGGGTTCTGATTGACGCGGATCTCGCGGATCGAAGACTTCGGAGGCAGCGTACCGCCCGTAAAACCATCGATGTAGATCTGGCCGCCATTCGGTCCGGCCGAAGGTCCGGCAAGAGCCGAGAGCTGGTTCTGAAGCTCGTCCGGATCGTCAGAGAGCGCGTCCAGGTCTTTATCCTTGATGACCGTGGCGCTCGCATTCGAGTCTGAGTCCACACTCACCTGGTTGGTCTGCGTGGTGACGTTCACCTCGGCATTGGCTTCGGCGATCGCCAACTTGACATCCAGATTGAGCGACTGGCCCGCGGCGACGCGCACACCTTGACGCACGAACGAACCGAAGCCGGTCATCGTCACCGTGATCGAGTAGCTGCCCGCCGGCACGTTGGAGATGGAGTAGCTGCCGTCTCCCTTGCTCTGCGCCGTCAAAGCCTTTCCATTAGCCGCTGTCGCGGTAATCGTCGCCCCAGGCACCACTGCTGCATCAGGATCCGTCACAAGACCGCGAATCGTTCCCGTCTGCTGCGCCTGACCGGCGACACTCACTGCCAGAACCACCAGCAGCCAGACACACTTCCACCATGAGCGTTTCATCTCAGCTCCCAGGCACAACAAGTGCCACACTCAAAATCCGTTCGTACTGCGTTCGTTTGCTTTTCTACTTACTGTGCGTCCCCGCCTGCTCCGCCACCCATGCTCCACGGCGCCAGGTTCATGGAACTGGCTCCGTTCGGCGCGGCAAGGATAGGCTCAACTCCGCTCAACATGGTCACCGCCGTAACGGTGTCCGCATTCGCTGCGCCAGTGCCGACGATCATCAACGCATCGCCATTCTTCACCGTTGCCAGCTCACCCGTTGGAAGGCGCGACAGCATGGATGACAGGTCCCCTCGGGGTCCGCCACCACCCGGAGCGCCACCAGGTCCGCCAAAGCCACGTCCGCCGCCTGCACCATTCCCAGCACCTGCACCTTCACCACCGCCGGCAGGACGGCTCATCCCACCCTGAGGTGCGCCACCGCCTGAGGATCCGGCTCCGCCACCTTGAGGTGCACCACCAGGAGCTCCTCCGCCGTTGGCACCGGGTTGCGCACCACGCGCACGCGCTGCAAGCATCGCCGCCATCTGCGGCGGCAGAGCACGGAAATCTGAGTTCGAGGTCACCATGACGGTGACATTCTTCTTGCTGGCAAGGTCCTTCAAAACAATCTTGCCGCTGGCGGCATCGACACTGGTCACTGTGCCGGCCAGGTTACGGAAGGCTCCGCTGACGATCTCGTCGGCCGCAATTGCGGTGCCGTCTTCGTTCTTCTCACCACGCACGCGAAGCTGATCGCCCGGCTTGATATCGGCCAGCGTACCGGGCTTGGTGTCTTCAAACTTCACCGAATCGGCTGCGTACCGGCGGAAGATGGTCTTCGGTGTCGTCGTAATCTCGACAACCTTCTGGCCCTGCTTGATGGAGATAGAGCCGCCGTTCACGGCGTTGACCAGACCGCCCGAGCCGCGACGGGCCCAATCCGCTTGCGTCGCCGCATTGCGCTGTGCGATATCGCCAGACTTCATGAGGACCACGCGAACAGCCGTGATCGCGGAAGCGTCACCGGGGCCGCTGGCAAGCACGCGGTCTCCGGCAGTGATATCCGAAGCTGTGGCCGGCTGTGCGGTCTTCAGGTCAGTGCTCCCGGGTGCGAGCTGCACTACTTTGGTAGCGTCAGCGAGGGTCACCGTCACCGTTGCACCCTTATCAGTCGCCACCGTGACCGTCTTACCCTCGACGCTCTTTACGGTGCCAAGGGCCGATGCATTCTGGGCTACAGCGCAGGGCGAAATGGTCATCACCACCGCGGTCGCGGTGAACAGGGTCGCCAGAAAGTCTCTCTTGGTTGCGAACATAGCCTAATCCTCGAACGGGACACCACACAGTCGGCCAGATCGCACAAAACGACGTGCCGCACTGCAGTTGGGGAGTCTGCAGGGATTACGGTCGAACCGTCGCCTAAGTTTCATGAAATTTCTGGGGAAATTACGCTGAAACCTTCCGGGGAAGCGCTCGTCTAAAGCGTTTTCTCTGTTGCTGGGTATCCCGGAAGGGACGTGCAGCGGCGTTTTCATTGCAGAAACGCCCATAGGATGCGAAAGCCCTTCACCACCCACACAGGGAAAATGCTCTAATTGCGCCGCAGAACGGCCGTTGCCCCATCGTGCAGCGTTAGTGTACCGCTCTCGAGAGTGCACGTGCCGGAGGAGAGAACCAGTTCGGTAACGGGAGGGACGGAAAGATGCACCTGTTGACGACCCAGGTTCACCGCTACCGTGACCGCTCCCCGGTGCATCATGAGCCATCCCTGCTGCTCATCGAACTCGACGCGACAGGTCGCCGGCGAACCGTCCTCAAGCTCCGGCAGGGAGCGCCGTAGCCGGATCAGGTCCTTGTACCAGGACAGCATCTGCGCATGTTCCCCGGTTGCTGTCTCCTCCCAGCGAAGACAGCTGCGCTCGAAGCTCGCACGCTCCACCGGATCGGGTACGTCTTCCGGCTTCCATCCGAAAGCTGCGAACTCACGCCGCCGGCCTTCGCTGACCGCGCGGGCCATCTCCGGCTCTTCATGATCGGCGAAGTAAAGGAAGGGTGTCGATGCGGCCCACTCCTCGCCCTGAAAGAGCATCGGCACAAATGGCCCCAGCAGCATCAGAGCCGCGGCTGCACGGGCACGGTCCATTCCGGCAATCGCCGCGACCCGATCACCCTGGGCACGATTTCCTATCTGGTCGTGGTTCTGGATATAGCCCAGAAAACGATGCCGATCCAGGGTCCCAACAGGCCGTCCATGGATACGGTTGCGATGACGCGAATAGATGCCGTCGTACACGAAGACCTCTTTCAGCGCCTTGGCAAGCTTTGCCAGACCACCAAAGTCTTCGTAGTAACCGCGTGTCTCGTGCGGCGCAACAGCGGTAAACAACGCATGGTGAAAGTCATCGCTCCATTGCGCATCGATGCCGTACCCCCCTGCCTCGCGCGGAGTGACGATGCGCGGATCGTTCAGGTCGCTCTCGGCGATCAACGCGAGCTGCCGCCTGGTAGCGGAGCTGAGATGCTCGACCTCGGTCGCAAGCTGTTCCAGGAAGTGAATCGCGGAACGATCCACAAACGCATGCACAGCATCCAGACGCAGACCATCCATGTGGAAGTCACGCATCCACATCAGTGCATTGTCCAGGAAGAAGCGCCGTACCTGGTCTGCTCCCCAGTCTTCAAAGTTCACTGCACCGCCCCAGGGTGTGTGATGCGTATCCACCAGATACGGGCCGAATTTACCGGTGTAATTCCCCACCGGACCGAAGTGGTTGTAGACAACATCCAGCAGCACTGCCAGCCGCTTGCCATGAGCCGCATCGACGAAGCGCTTCAACGCATCCGGTCCACCATACGGCTGATGCACGGCATACAACGCCGCACTGTCATACCCCCAGCCAAAGACGCCTGGGAACGCGGCGAGCGGCAACAGCTCCACATGGGTGACTCCGAGTTCGACCAGATGATCGAGCCGGCTGATCGCTGCGTCCAGCGTGCCCTCCGGGGTAAAGGTGCCGATATGCAACTCGTAGATGACGGCACTTGAGAGCGGCGGCGCCTGGAAACTTTTATCGGTCCAGGCAAAGGCAGCCTGATCGTAGACGCAGGACAGGCCATGGACGCCATCCGGCTGCCACAACGATCGTGGATCAGGCCATGGTTGATCGTCATCGTCTATGGCAAAGCCATAACGCGTACCAGGACCTGCATCGGGAGCTTCCAATCTCCACCAGCCGTGATCGTCCACACCCTTCGGTGGTTGCATCTCGTGAAGTCCATCAAGAAGATGCAGACGGACGCGAGAGGCGCGCGGCGCCCATACTTCAAACCGATGCATGCCTTACTCCCGCACCAGCAGCGCTACGGGAAAGCGCTGCAGGAAGCTGGCGGTCTTCTGCTTACCGCCGTGTTCGATCTCGCCGGTCAACACATTCTTCCAGCGGCCCTCAGGGACCTCGACCGTTGTGCCTGCCCAGCTATCTCCAAGCTTAATGCGCCAGCGTGGGGCCAGTGTGATGACACTATGATTTCGCAGATACGCGATGATATGCGCCGCCTTCGGTCCCTGCACCTCCAGGGGCGTGTATGCCGCGGTGGGTCCGAACCACTCCGGATGCTCCTTCCGCAGCCATAGCAGCTTGTGGATCAGCCACAGTTTGGGCAGACCCTCTTCGCTGCGTTCCATCATCTCCTCAGGAGAGAGTGACTGTATCTCCCGCAGGAGCTTGCGGCGGAGATCGTAGTCCACGGGGCGGCGATTGTCGGGGTCCACCAGCGAGTAGTCCCACAACTCTCCGCCCTGGTAGAGATCGGGCACGCCAGGCGCCGTGTACTTCAGCAATGTCTGTGTCAGCGAGTTCATCCATCCTGCCTCGCGCACACGTTCCACCATCTGCTCCAGCTCATTTACGAAAGGCTGGTGCTCGAGAATCCGTTCGATGAAGCGGTGAAGTGCATCTTCATATTCGCGATTATTGTTCGTCCAGGTGGTGTGCTGCTTCGCCTCGCGCATGGCCTTGTCCATATAGGCCGTCAGACGTTTCTTGTCGATCGGCCATGCGCCGATCATCGTCTGATACAGAAAGTACTCCGTGTTGCGATCGGGATACCGCTCGCCGCGGAATTCTATATTCATGCGAGACCAGCGGTTCAACGCGGCACGCCAGCGCGCCGGAATCTCTGTCAGCACAGCCAGACGCGCACGCACATCATCAGCACGTTTCGTATCGTGCGTCGAGAGAGTCGTCATCGTCTGCGGATGCGTCTGCTGCATGGTCGCGCAGTAGTGATGAAACTCCTCCACCCCAATGCCGTTGTGAGCCGGGTCTGCACCTACTTCATTCAACCCAACCATCCGGTTGTAGGTGTAGAAGGCCGTGTCCTCTACGCCCTTGGCCATCACCGGCGAGGTGAACTGCTGGAAGCGCATGACGAACTCATTCTCGCGGAAGCCGCGCACCTTCAGCGTAAGTACATCGCCAACAAAGTCAAAGAGACCTGGATCGAGATCGGGACGGCGGCGCTTGGCCTGATTGATGGCCTGCCAGACGCGATAACGATCTTCATCGGTAATGGTGTCGCGATCGGTAGCGACATAGGTGCGGTAGACCTGGAAACAGCTAGCAACCTCGCGAATGACGCGGCGGATCTCCGCGCGCGTTGTATCGCGGCGGTCGCGGTTGTTCTCGCAGATCTCTACGAGCAGCGCTGCCAGACGATTGACGTCCGATCCCAGCGCCTCCTGTGTGACATGATGCTTCTTCTCATGCGCCACATCTTCAAAATCGATAGGTTCATGTGTGAAGTCTGAGTAGATAGTGGTCATTTCTTCCAGACCGGGACCATGCACCAGCAGGCCATTACACACATTCAGAAAGTCATATCCGCTGGTGCCGTGGATGGGCCACTCCTGCCGCAGCCACTCGCCTGACTCGAGGATCTTCTCCCCGATGATCCACGCATCGGGAGCCTGTTCGCGCAGACGCCGGAAGTATCCCTCGGGATCGCGCAAGCCGTCGGGGTGATCGACACGCACACCGTCGAGCACTCCCTCCTTCAACCACTGCAGGATCAACGCATGCGTCTCTTCGAAGACATGTTCGCGTTCGACACGCAGGCCAATGAGTGTGTTCACATCGAAGAAGCGCCGGTAGCCAAGCTCCTGATCGGCCGTACGCCAATAAGCAAGGCGATAGTTCTGCTGGTTCAGCAGATCGTCCAGAGCATCGATGTTGTTGTTCAGGTCCGCGACCGCCTGATCGATCGAACGGCAGATGTTGCCGTCTTCAGCGCACAGACGTTCCAGCAGAGCGTAGATGACGGTCTTGTCGCGATGGCGGTTGACGGCGACACTGTGGTCGGTCGCTTCCGGTGCGGGCAGGCGGGCAAACGAGTCGGCGATAAAGCTCAGAGTATCGCTACGCGCATACTCCGCGGCACGCAGCAACAGGCCGTAGAGCGAGCGTGGCGCGACAGGGAACTCATTCTTCATGTAGAGCACGACGAAGCCGGCGCCGCGGCGCGCAACCTGAATCTGGCGATCGCCAAGCACCTTGCCATACTGGTCGCCAAGGATCGGCACCAGCACCTTGTTCTGCAGCTTGGCCTCTTCCGGATGCCAGTTGATATCGAACCACGTCGAGAAGCGCGACGCCGGTCCGTTCTCCAGCACGTCCCACCAGAGCCGGTTTCCCTGCCCAAGCGCCATGTGGTTCGGCACGATGTCGAGAATCTGCCCGAGGCCAAGTTCGCCCAGGCGCCAGCGCAGGCGCCCGTGGCCCTCGATACCACCGAGCTCCTCGTTCACCTTCTGGTGATCGACAACGTCGTAGCCGTGCATGGACCCGGGAGCAGCCTGCAGATACGGCGAACAGTAAATGTGAGTGATACCTAAATCGTGCAGGTAGTCCGCAATGGCGGACGCGTGGTCAAAGTCGAAGCCTGCATGCAACTGCAGACGATAAGTGGACGTGGGGATGCGGGCCATTCTTCTCTACTTTCCGTGATGGCATGTCTCGGTCCTTGGGACACACTAAGGTCTGCACCTTAAGAAGCGAATTTCGCCGACGGGGTTGGATGGCTGCACGACCGGATAGGTCGCCTCTCATCCACAGGACAATGTGGAAAAGACAATGTGGAAAGTTAGGGAACTCCACCTGCATGCAAGCTATAGGACCAATACCGATACACTTCAAAAGGCAGCATCGGCAACCCGCCGTAACGTGATGACGTCTGACGGCATCCAAGGGAGTGAACGTCATGAACGAGGCACGACCCCCAGTGAAGAAGGCCGGCAGCGCAAACGATCCTCTCTGGTACAAAGACGCCATCATCTACGAGTTGCACGTCAAAGCCTTCGCCGACTCCAACAACGACGGCATTGGCGACTTTCCGGGTCTGGTCTCGAAGCTCGACTACCTGCAGGACCTTGGGATTACCTGCATCTGGCTTTTGCCCTTCTTCCCCTCCCCGCTGCGAGACGACGGCTACGATATCGCCGACTACACCGCCGTCCATCCGGCATACGGCACCCTGGAGGACTTCAAGCTCTTCCTGACGGAGGCTCACCGGCGTGGCATCCAGGTGCTGATCGAGCTCGTCATCAATCACACCAGCGACGAGCATCCATGGTTCCAGCGCGCTCGCAAGGCTCCGGAGGGTTCCACGGAACGTGACTTCTACGTCTGGTCACACACCGACAAAAAGTACCCCGGCGTACCGATCATCTTCAAGGACACAGAGAAGTCCAACTGGACCTGGGACGACGAGGTGGGCATGTTCTACTGGCACCGCTTCTTCCATCACCAGCCGGACCTGAACTTCGACAATCCGCTCGTCTTCGATGAAGTGGTCAAAGCAATGCGTTTCTGGCTCGATCTCGGGGTTGACGGCTTCCGTCTGGATGCCATTCCATACCTCGTCGAACGCGAGGGCACCCGTTGCGACGCATTGCCCGAGACCCACGCCATCATCAAGCAAATCCGCGCGATCATCGACAACGAGTACACCAACCGGTTTCTTCTCGCAGAGGCCAACCAGTGGCCCGATGACGTGCGTCCGTTTTACGGCGATGGCGACGAATGCCACATGTGCTTCCACTTTCCCCTGATGCCGCGCATCTACATGGCGCTAAGGCAGGAGGACAGGCTTCCCATTACCGACATCATGACGCGCACGCCTCCTATTCCGGACAACTGCCAGTGGGCCCTGTTTCTGCGCAACCACGATGAGCTGACCCTGGAGATGGTGACGGACGACGAGCGCGACTACATGTACCTGGCTTACTCGGCCGACCCGCGCATGCGCATCAATGTAGGCATTCGCCGCCGCCTGGCGCCACTGGTCGACAATAATCGCCGTCGCATCGAGCTGCTGAACTCGATCCTGCTTTCTTTTCCTGGGACACCCATCATCTATTACGGGGATGAGCTCGGCATGGGTGACAACATCTACCTGGGCGACCGCAATGGCGTGCGCACTCCGATGCAGTGGTCGGGAGACCGCAATGCCGGCTTTTCCCGCGCAAATCCGGAGAAGCTCTACTCGCCCGTGATCATGGACCCGGTGTGGGGTTACCAGACCATCAATGTAGAGGCCCAGCAGACGGACACGTCTTCCCTGTTGCACTGGACCCGCAACATGGTGGCCCTGCGTAAGCTCTTCCAGGTCTTTGGCCGCGGGTCGCTTGAATTCCTTACTCCGGATAACCGTAAGGTGCTGGCCTATATCCGGGAGTATGATGGCGAGCGCATAGTGTGCGTCGCCAACCTGTCGCGCTTCGCGCAGCCGGTCTCTCTGGATCTGTCACGCTTTGTCGGCCTGATGCCGGTGGAGATGCTGGGGTACGTTCCTTTCCCCCTCATTACGCGTGCTCCATACCCCCTGACTCTGGCGCCGTACAGCTTTCTCTGGCTGGAGCTACAACAGGCGCCTCCCCAACCGGATAGGGTGACGCAACAGCAGCAGCACGAACCGGCCCGCGATCTGCTGCTGATTACCGAGCCGATGGGACATCCCGTAGAAGAAGTGCCGGGACCTCCCGAAACAGATAACGCTCCGGGTAGTGTCAGCAACTAAACTTGCTTGAGAGCACGATGTCTACCACCGCCGCCCCTCAACCTTCGACCAACCCATCTCAGGCAACCGCGCCTGCACTCCTGCTTGCACTGCCGCCGCTCGATGCCGAGCAGTTACGTGCCGCCTTCAGCCATCTGGGTCCTGTCCTAGCCGGCCTGCCGGTACTTGTTGCGTATCCCGGTCACGAGGAATCTATTGACCTTCCGTTTTCGACGGTTGCTGTCACTCCTTCTGCGGCTATTCCTCCCGCCCGCTGGATCCACACGGCCGCGGAGTACCTCAACGCCTACAAGATGATGAGCGAGTATCAGGCCCCGCGCTGCCTCATGCTGGCCTCGTACTCGTGGACACTGGCGCCGCAGAATCTGCGGGCCATGGTCACCGCTGCCATTGAGAACGAGATAGACCTGGTGCTACCGCGCTACACCACATCTCCTAATGACGCCCTGGTGACCAACACCATCCTGGCGCCGGTCACGCGGGCGCTGTTCTCCATCAAGGTGCACACGCCGCAGCCACTCGATTTTGCATTCTCCTTGCGTATGGGAGAGCGGCTGGCGGCGACAGCGCAGCGGTTCACCGCAGCCAACCAGAATGACGCCCTGCTGTGGCCTGTCGGTGAAGCCGCGACCGCCGGCTTCACTACGCAGGAAGTCGGGATGGACACGCGATCGTTCCCAATCCCCGATGTCACCGACCTGACCCAGTTGCTCACCATGGTGGCGGGTTCGCTCTTCTCCGACGTGGAGACACGAGCCACCTACTGGCAGCGCGCGCGGACACAGGCCACGGTAATCGGAAGTGAGCCTCTGGTCTTCGGTGCAGAACCGCCGAAGCCTGACGTCACCACGATGATTGAGACCTTCCGCATCGGCTACAAGAACCTTTCGGAGATCTGGTCACTCGTACTGCCGCCGAACTCTCTGCTCGGCCTGAAGAAACTCTCTGTTCTGGAAGAGCAGAACTTCTTCATGCCCGATGCGCTCTGGGTACGCATTGTGTATGACTTCCTGCTCGCCTGGAGACTGCGCACCATCAACCGTGCGCACCTGCTGGGCGCTTTGACGCCGCTGTATCTGGCATGGGTGGCGGGCTACATTCTTGGCAACCGGAAAGAGGCACATATCGAAGCATTAGCCGCGGCCTTCGATTCCGATAAGCCCTATCTGGTCTCGCGCTGGCGCTGGCCCGACCGCTTCAACCCATAACCAAGTTTTCTGCTGAGATAAGAGTTACACCGAAAGGAGACCAACGCGATGTGGCAACAGATTCAAGAAGCCCTCTCCGGCTCCGCCCACCGTGTTTTGTCGCGGCTGGCCAGCCTGCTGCCCGGTCTGCTGGCGTTGATGCTGGCGATCCTGATCTGCACCCTGATCGGTGCGGCACTGGCATGGGTGGTGCGCCGCATCCTCATGGCGATCAAGTTTGACGAGCGCATCAGCTCTGGGGCGCCCACAAGCGTCTCGGACTTCGCTCCTCGGCGATCGGCAACGCTGCTGATCTCACGCATTGTGCTGTGGGGATTCGTCGTGCTCGGCTGCATCATCGGCATCTCCACGCTCGATGTCTCGGCCGACTCGAAGGACCAGATGACGGTTTTCTTCCTACCCTATGTGACCCACTCCGTAGGTGCAATCATCATCTTCCTG
>JABFXN010000350.1 GCA_013361705.1 Acidobacteriaceae bacterium | reverse complement strand
CACCGCCTGTATCGCTGCCAGCTACGAGGCCAAAGCCTTCGGCGTCAAGACCGGCACCATCGTCGGTGAGGCCAAGCAGAAGTGCCCCGGAATCATCCTCGTCGAAGGCAGCCACACCGAATACGCGAAGTTCTCCCATGCCATTGCCGAAGCCGTGGAACGTGTATGTCCCGTCTCGCATACACCGTCTATCGATGAGATGGTCTGCCAGTTGATGGGCCGCGAGCAGTTGCCGGAGAATGCGCGTCGCATCGCATACGACATCAAGCAGGCAATCTATCAGGATGTCGGCGAGGTGCTGCGCTGCTCCATCGGCATGGCGCCCAACCGCTACCTGGCGAAGATCGCCAGCGACATGCAGAAGCCCGACGGCCTGATCGGCCTGCTTCCCTCGCAGTTGCCGCGCGCCATCGCACACCTGGATCTGCGTGACCTTCCCGGCGTGGGTGCTCGCACTGAGACTCGCTTGAACACACAGGGAATCCACACCATGCCCCAGCTGCTGGCGCTCGACCGGCAGGGAATGCATAAGCTCTGGGACTCTGTATGGGGGGACCGCCTTTATCACTGGCTTCGCGGCCATGTCACTGGCGACGACGGAGCGCCCGTGCCGAGCGAGATCCAGAAGTCTCTCGGCCACTCTCATGTTCTTGCCCCCGAGCATCGCACGATTCCCGGCTCGTGGGCAGTCGCCCACAAGCTGCTGCACAAAGCCGCCATGCGTCTCCGGATGGAAAAGTTCTATGCCGGCTCCATGGCGCTGCACATTCGTTTTGCGCTGAACCGCGAACAGGCAGAGCGCCTGCGGTCAAAACAACATTTCTCCGGTCTGAAGCATACCGGCTGGGGGATGGAAGCCCGCTTCCCGGATGCGCAGGACACGCTTACGCTGCTGGAGATCCAGCAAAAGCTCTGGCAGAAGCGGCCGCAGGGCCCGGACTTCGAAAAGCCATTCTTCGTCGGTGTCACTCTGGGACGCCTGCTCCCGGAGTCCCACCACAATCCCGGACTCTTTGCCGACCAGGACCGGCGCTCACAACTCTCTTCGGCCATCGATCAGATCAACCTGAAACATGGCCATACCACCGTGCACCTGGCCGGCATGATGTCTGCCCGCGACTCCGCACCGACACGCATCGCCTTCACGCAGATTCCTGTGCAGTATGGGAGCGAGTGGATGTAGACCATCGTCTCGTGCACAGTAGAAATATGACCCGGTATCGCCTGCTCGTCATTCTGATGACCCTTGCCGCCTCCGCGCTCAACGCGCAGACACTTACCTGGCAGCCGCAACACGTCGGGCAGGGATCACCGGTACTATTCACACTCACGCTCGATCGCCCCGCAACACGCGTCACAGCCACCTGGCTTGGCAAAGAGCTTGGTTTCTTTCCTGCGAACGATAGACGCACCTGGTATGCGCTCGCCGGAGCTGATGTTGAGCAGGAGGCCGGCTCCTATCCGCTCTCGGTTAGCGGATCGTACAGCGGCGGAACGCCATGGGCTGCGACATCGCCCGTTCAAGTGGATATAGCTAACTTCCACTCCAACACCCTCTCAGTGGCGAAGGCCTTCATCGCTCCCAGTCCCGCGGCCCAGCGCCAGATGGAGCGCGATGCGGCAGCAAAGAAGCGTGCCTTTGCAAGCTCTGCCTCGCAACCGTTATGGTCCGGCAGCTTTGCCGCTCCGGTTGCCTCCAGGATCTTCGACAACTTCGGCGACAACCGCATCTTCAACGGCAAGAAGGTCAGCATCCACCGCGGATCAGATTTTCCCGCGCGTCCCGGAACTCCTGTCCATGCGCTGAACGCAGGCCGAGTGGTGCTGGCGCAACGCATGTTTCTGGAAGGCAACTGCGTCATCATCGATCACGGCAATCAGCTCTTCAGCATCTACATGCACTTCTCGCGCCTGCAGGTGAAGGCAGGAGAGATGGTGAAGAAAGGCCAGCTACTCGGCCTCTCCGGAGCGACAGGGCGTGTCACAGGGCCACACCTCCACGTTTCATTGCGCTGGAGTGGTGAGAACCTGAGCCCGGCCGCGTTGCTCGCGATGCAGTTACCGGAGACATATGCAGGCGAACCCAAGGAGCGCTGAAGGCGCGTTCCATACCAGCCTAGGGCAACGCCCTAGGTTCCAGGCCAGATTAAAAAGACCAAGGGCTGAAGGCCCGCTCTATATAAGGATCTTCAATCCCATGCGTATCGTTCACCGAAATGCAATTCCATTCCTGGCGAGAAAGACGCGGAACAACAACGAGCGAGCTTGTGAAATTGCGCGGTTATAGATCGGGCCTTCAGCCCTCAGGTCTCTTGGATATCCGAAACCTGGGGCGTTGCCCCAGGCTGGTATAGAACGCGCCTTCAGCGCTCTTGCCGTACACCTCAGAAATAAAACGCACCCCGCATCAACAACGCACGATTCGCGGCACTGTTATTCGTAAACGGCGTGTTTAGCGAAATAGATTTACCGAAATACGGCGAGCTCAACACGCCCACAGGTGCACCTGGATTATTCGTATTCAGCAAGTTGTCTGCACCGATACCGACCTGGAAACGATATGGCTTCTGCGGCAGCTTCTCCTTCGCAGTGTCCTTCGGCGACTCCGGCCGTTTGCCGAAGTAGAAGTTCTTGTTGAAGTACAACTCCATATAGAACAGTCCCGGCGCCGTGCCGTAGTTGATAGGAATAATGGTCTGCCCGGCCATTGGCTTGGTGTCGAAGTTACCCCATGCCGTTCGCACCACAGAAGATCGCGTGAGATCGGTCGCAAACGCAGGCCGGTCGTTGTACTGCGCGTCTCCGTTGAGGTCGGTGCCCGTCGTGATATTGAAGTTCGACTGTGACCATGCGGACATAAAGACGTTGAACGCCGTGCCCCAGCCCGGCTTCCAGTTGGCTCCGCCGAAGTAACGTATCGGCGAAAAGCCCGCCAGCCGGCCGTAATCGGCACTGAGATTGTATGAGTTCGACGGGAAGAACCCGGAAGAACTGCTGGTGCTGAAGTTGACGTTACCTTCCTGGTGCGCGAAGCCCACGAACGACCAGAGGTTGAGCGACTTCGTCACATTGAAATTTCCATTGATGCCCAGGGTGCGGCCCTCTGACAGACCATTGGAGGAGAACTGATACAGATTGCTGTTGCCTCCCAGCGGCCGTACGCCGCTATTGGGATTGCTGGAATCATACGTACCGGGTAATGGCGCGTTGATATTCAACGACGTCCACTGGTGCGTGGATTTGCGCTGGTAGTACTGCACCGAAACTGAACCGTACTTCCCAAGGCCGTGGTCGACCGAGACCATGCCCTGCATCTGCATCGGCGATCGCAGATTCGGATCAAGCCGGTAGACGGTGTTCAGATACTGCGGCAGCGAAGAAGCCGACGGAATGTTGGGGTAGAAGTCAGGGTTCTGAACGATGAATGCCTGTTGCGTCACGCCGTTCTGGCGATAGGTGCGCAGGATATTGCCGGCATCGAACCTCTGGTAAAAGATGCCGAAACCGCCGCGGATCACGAAGAACGGCTCCTTCGCTTTACCGTGATGCAGGACAGACCACGCAAAGCCCACGCGAGGCGCTGGATCGAAATGGTCAGGGATCGCCGTCTGCGATTCGAAGCGGATGCCGAGATTCAGCGTAAAGTTCCGGTTCATCTTCCACTCATCGTCGAAGTACACACCCACATCCGCAGTGTTCACCTCCGCATTTGGAGTACCCGCCGTCAGTGAGAATTGCGTCGCTCCTCCACCCGCCGCGCGGATGGCCGCGGGATTGAGGCCGCGCTGCATGCCATCGAGGGTAATGCGATAGGCGGTCAGTGAGGGAAAGATGAACTGGCCGTTGTAGCCGGCTCTCGAGAGATTCGAGTCGTGATACCAGCGATAGCGGAAGCCGGTCCGAAGGTAGTGATTCCCCGACGAGATCGATGCCTCTTCGCGCAATTCGATGCGGTCCTGGTGATCATGCTCCTGCTGGATAGTGTTGGAGCCGCTGCTGAACGAGCCCTGCACGATCAGAGAAGGTGTATTCGATGTGGCATCGCTGCTCGTTTTGGTGCGTAAATACTGCACTGCGGAATCAAGCACCACTTTCGGACTGAAGATGTGGGTGTCGGTAAGTTGAAACGTATCTGTCCGCACGCTGTTCCGGTAAGCCTGCGATGCCAGCACCAGCTGTCCCGCTCCTGAAGCCGGCACCAGGACGCTACTGTAGCTATAACGCCCGATGAGCGTGTTCTTCTTGCCGAACTGGTGATCGAGCCGGATGGAATCGTTCTGCACCGACCGCTTGTTTGCGATGGTCTGCTGCACATTGACCGGATTCAGGCTCGAGTCCAGCACGGTTGCATTGATGATCTGGTTCGCCGAAACACCCCGCTGCTGCCAGGTGAAGTAAAAAGAACTATTCTTGCCCAGCGGGCCATTCACGCCGCCATCGAGATAGTAGTTTGTATAGGGCAACACCGAGGCCGCGTATGGATTGTTCGCGTTGAGCGCCTGTGCTCCGAAGTTGCTGGCAACGTTACCGTGCAGCTTATTGGCTCCAGGTTTGGTAAAGACCTCAATGC
>JABFXN010000178.1 GCA_013361705.1 Acidobacteriaceae bacterium | reverse complement strand
GAGAGAAGATGTGGACGATGAAGTCCACATAGTCCATCAGGATCCACTCCGCCTGTCTGCGGCCCTCGACGGAGTTCGCATAGACACCGAACTGCTTCTTCAACTGCAGTTCGATCTCATCGGAGATTGCGTCGTTCTGGCGTTCATTGGTGCCATTGCAGATCAGGAAGTAGTCGCACAACCCGCTCTCGGACGGATCGAGCTGCAGGATACGGATGTCCTCGGCCTTCTTGCTGTCGGCCGCTTCTGCGGCGGCCAGAACTAACTGCTTGCTCTCGTTCGTTGCCATCATCCTCCTTCAGTACATTCCCAAGGATAGGACATCCTACCCAATCTCGCCGGTTGGCTGCCAGCGTAAATACTCCTTAGCCATGTTTTGCGGGTTGGTAGTTGCCGACCGTTGGACGAAACGCGATTGCGAGCCTGTTCCAACTATTGATCTGCGTAATCGCAAAGGTCAGCCGCACGATCTCGTCCTCGGTAAACTGCGCCTTTAGCTGCGCGAACACGGCATCAGGAGCATGTCCCTGCTGGATGTTGGTAATCGCCTCGGTCCATGCCAGTGCGGCCTGCTCGCGCGGAGTGAAGAACGTCGTCTCGCGCCATGCATTCAAGGCAAACAGACGCTGCGCGGTCTCGCCGGCAGCCATAGCGTCTTTGCTATGCATGTCCAAACAGTAGGCGCATCCATTCAACTGCGAAGAACGCATCTTCACCAGCTCCAGCAGGCTGTGTTCCAGTCCGCTGTTGTCCACAATGTGCCCAAGCTGCTGCAGCGCCTTCACGCCTTCCGGAAAGGCCTTCCAATATGCAATCCGCTCTTCGTGCATCCTGTTCCCCCTTCACTGCGCCTGTGGTACGACAGTCTTGGTGTCATACCACGTAGCTTCTACACCCTGGATGCCGGCCGGGCTCACCGTGACGCGCAAAAATCCCCGGGCCTGCTCCGCTTCGCCCACCTGGTTCTTTTCGCTTAACGGTGGCGCCACCCGGGTCTTTGCCGCAACGCAAGGATTCACCGCCAGCGTGTTGTCCGCACCCGCATAGCTGGTCTTCAACCCATCATGGAAGTGACCGGCAAAGATGCCGATGACCTTCGGCCCGCAGGCGGTCTTCTCCCAATCCTTCCGCAAAGTCTCATCAATCTCCCACACAGCATGTTTGCGGAACGGATCCATCAGGTCCGGCTCATGCGTGAAGATCACCAGCGGCTGCGGTGAGTCGTCAGCCAGGTCCCCAATGAGTGCAATCTGCTCCTTCGGGCAATTCACCGGTTCCGGCGCAATGGCACAGGGTGCTGCGTAGTTTTCCTTCGCTTTGAAGCTGACCGTGTCCATGCCGGCGAAGCGAACTCCGCGGATGACGAACGCATTCTTCGTCAGCAGCGGATACACCTCGGGCCCGTGCTTCGTCTTTATGCGCTCCTGCAGCAGCGCCATAAAGCATGGAAACCGCCCCGAGTCGGCAATGCGTTCATGGATCACGTCGTTGTTACCCGCAACAAAGTAAATCCGCTGCACTTTTAGCGGAGCCAGCAGCTCAGCCACCTCCTCCACGGCTGCATCCAGACGGAAGGGTGGCAGGCCCGTCGGCGATAGCGGCACTGGCGACGCCGCACAGCGCGACTGCGAGAAGTCCACGTTCAGCAGGCCCATGTCACCGGTAAAGACCGCAAAGTCAGCCTGAAAGCCGCTGGCATTCATCGCCCCAATCGCCCAGCGGAAGCTACGGCGATCCTCCGCGGCAACCTTGAACGCCTCTTCCCGTGGAAGCTTATCGCCGTCATCGAACAGATGCGCGTCGGTGAACTGGAAGAAACGTACAGGATCCTGGGCGTACAGGGCAGCAGAGCAGAGTGCAAATAGCAGTGTGGCAAGGAGACACTTCACACTCGACAGTCTATCTGTACAGCCCATGCTCTTCGATGTAACCAAGTACCGGCGGAGGCACTGCTCCCGGCTTTTCACCCCGTTTCAGCGCATCGCGCAGATCCGTTGCCGAGATGGGTTCCTCAATATCGGTCAACAGATGTACGCGTGATCGTTGTGCCGAGGTCAGACCCATGGCCTCAATCCGCGAAAGATCGAAACCTGGGCGCGAGACCACGATCCATTGCGCAAAGTTCAGAAGCTGCTCCGGGTATTTCCAGCGGGGAAGGTCAAGAAAGCTGTCCGCACCGACGATATTCCACCAACTGCAACCGGGATTATCTCCGCGCAGTGTCTGCAGCAGGTCGATGGTGAAATTCGGCTGTCCATCGCCGCGCGGGGCGTCGGCGCCGCTGGCAACGAAGCGGTAGTCCGCTTTACATACCATGCGTACCATCGCCAGCCGCTGGGAATAAAACGCCTGGGGCGGCGTTGTCTTCAACGGTTGGCGGCCCACGGGAGTCCACCAGACCTCGGAAAGTGCAAAGTTGTCCGCTGCTGCTCTTGCTACATCAATATGGCCCGAATGGGGAGGATCGAAGGTTCCACCAAAGATACCGATACTTCGCATGAATATGTCCCTGTCTTAGGTCTACCAGACCTTGCAGGTCTCTGCGCGCACCATCGGGTCCCCTTTCTTGCACCCCCATGCCTTCTCAAATTCCGGCATGTTCGATAACGGACCCAGCACACGCCATTTGCCCAGCGGATGCGGGTCCACCTGCACCTGGCTGCGTGCCGCCTCGGGCCTTACCAAGGCGCCACGCCACTGCGCCTCCGCCAAAAAGAACTGCTGTTCCGGCGTCAGACCGTCGACGGTAGCTTCCGGTCCCTTGCCCTCGCGCGACTTCTCATACGCCCGAAGGGCCAGGTTTACGCCGCCCAGGTCGCCCAAGGCCTCGCCTGTCACCAGCTTTCCGTTGTGATGAATGCCCGGCTCGATGAAGTAGCTGTCGTACTGCTGCGTCGTGCATGCCGTCTTGGTCTTGAACTTTTCAAAGTCCTCCGGCGTCCACCACATCGTCAGCGATCCATCGGCGGCAAACTGCGCACCCTCATCGTCCACGCCGTGGCTGATCTCGTGGCCAATCGTGACTCCAATTGCGCCATAGTTGATGGCGTCGATGCCTTTCGGATTGAAGCCCGGTGGCTGTAGGTATCCTGCCGGTACAACCACCTCATTCATCTGCGGGTTGTAATAGGCGTTCATCGTGGGCGGAGTCATATCCCAGCGGCCACGGTCCAGTGGCTTGCCGATCCGCCCCAGATCGTCGCGCACCGCGAAGGCCTGCGTCGACATCACATCCGACAGGAAGTCGGCGCGCGTGACCTTCACGCTGGAGTAGTCCTTCCATTTGTCGGGATACCCGACCTTGATATTCAGAGCGGCTACTTTCTCCAGGGCCTTAGCCTTGGTTGCCTGCGTCATCCAGTCATTGCTGGTAATGCTCAGCTTCAACTGCTCGGCGATATTGACTGCCATCTCACGCGCACGGGCTTTCGCCTCTGGCGAGAAGTACACCTCGACATACTTCTTACCCAGTGCTTCGCCAAGTTGGGAATCCACCAGGCGAGAGCAGCGCTGCCACCGCGGCCGCTGCTCCTTCACCCCGGTCATCACCGTTCCGAAGAAATGGAAGTTCTCATCGACAAACGTCGTGGGCAGGTAGGCTGCATCGGCGTGCAACACCATCCAGCGCAGATAAGCCTTCCACTCACCGACAGGCGTCTGTTTCAGCTCCGTGAGGAAGGCCGCAGTCAGCTTGGGCTGGCTGAGATTCAGCTTGCCCTGAGGAACATTCAGTGCCTTATATGTGGCCACCCAGTCGAAGCCTGCGTACTGCTTCGTGAGGTTGCCGAACTGCATCGGATGGTCGGTATTCTTCGGCTCGCGCAGCTCCACGCGCGACAGCCGCGCTTCCGCCAGCTTAGTCTCGATCTTCAGCACGGCATCCGTTGCTTCCTTCGCCTGGATCTCGCTGTAGCCCGCGAGCTTGAACATCGACTCTACGTGAGCGGTGTACTTCTCACGAATCTCCTTGTACCGAGGCTCATTGCGCAGATAGTAATCCCGGTCGGGCAGGCCGAGGCCGCGGATGGAGATCTCGGCGATGGTGTCCAGAGGAGCATGTGCATCCTGCGATGAACTGATATCGAGCGGAGCCCGAACGCCAACCTTCATCAGATCGACGATCATCGTCTGCACACCGCGAGTGTCCTTGATGGCATCGATGCGCGCCAACGCCGGCTGCAGCGGCTTCAGGCCCGCGGCATTGACTGCCGCCTCGTCCATACACGCGCCATAGAAGTCGCCGATGAGTTGTTCGGTGCTACCCGCCGCCTGCTTCTTTGAGGAAGCTTCATCCAGCAGGCCGCGCAGTTTCGCGGTGGTCTCTTCCTGGGTGACGGTCCGCAGTGCCCAGGAAGTCTGGATCGCAGGCATCGGATTCTGCTTCCGCCACAGCCCATTGGCATAATTGTCGAAGTCGTTGCACGGCGAAAGCGACTTGTCGATGTCCTGAACCCGCGCACCTTGCTGGGCGGCGGCGGAAAATGGCAGCAGAGTGCAACCCAGCGCGGCTGCGGCAAACCACTTCATGGCAAACTCCTCGATGGCCCACTATAAATGCTCGAGTCGCATTTTCCCTGTTGCTGGGTATCCCGGGAAGAGGCGTGCTGTGGCGTTTTCATTGCGGAAAACGCCCATAGATGCGGAAGCCCACGCAGCACCCACAGGGAAAATGCCGGAGCGGCAAATACTTCGGCTTTCCTGCTATCCTTGCCTGCCATGAAAATCGCACTTGCCGCCACTCTCTTCGCTACCTCTGCCCTGGCCCAGTCCACCCTCCTGGTCACCAATCAGACGGACCGGAGCCTCACCTATATCGATACGGTGGCCGGCAAGGTCATCGACACGATTCCCGAGAACGGTGTCACAGGCCACGAGATCACCACCACGCCCGACGGCAAAATCGCCTTCGTTCCCATGTACGGCAGTGCCGGTGTCGGCAAGCCAGGCACCGACGGCGCGGAGATTCAGGTGGTTGATGTGGCCAGCCACAAGATCATCCACACCATCAATTTCGGTCACGGTGTACGTCCGCACAAGCCCGTCTATGACACGCACCGCAATGTCCTGTGGGTGACCACCGAGATCGATCAGAGCATCACCGCCATCGATCCCAAGACCTATAAGGTGCTTTATTCCATCCCGACTGGCCAGGCTGAATCGCACATGCTGGTGCTCTCTCCGGATGGCCACCACGCCTACACCGCGAACGTTGGCCCCGGCACGGTTTCGGTGCTCGATCTCGATGCGAAGAAGCTTGTTACCATCATTCCGATCTCGAAGAACACACAGCGCATCATCATTACGAACGATGGCAAGTACGTCTTCACCTCAGACCAGGTTGAACCGCGTCTCGCTGTTATCGATACCGCCACCAATAAGGTAAAAAACTATGTCCCGCTGCCGGCCTCCGGCTACGGCGGCGCCATCACGCCCGACGGCAAGACCCTGATCCTTTGTCTCGTACATGCCAATAAGGTCGCTTTTCTGGACCTCTCGACGATGAAGGTCACGAAGGTGATTCCGGTAGGGGAATACCCGCAGGCGGTAGTGATCACCAAAGACGGCAAACGTGCCTTTGTCTCCAGCCTGCACTCCGGAACGATCGATGAGCTGGACGTGGCCAAACAGGAGCAGGTAAGGAGCATCTTCTCCGGCAAAGGCGCCGACGGCATGGTACTGGTCTCCGCGAAATAACGTTCGTCTGCTAGCCTTTTAGCAGCATGGACGCAACCTGCCATCGGTGCCATCAGTCATTCCCCGCGGACTCCGCCTTCTGCCCTCATTGCGGAGCGGCGCAACTTTATGTCACCGCGGAGCAGATGGAGGATGAAGCCGCCGCCGGCAATCTGCCGCCGTTGCAGCGTGTCTCGCGCATCGATTGGCACCGGGCACTGCTCTCCTCGCTGGTGGTTGCCGCTGCCGCCGCGGTACTGTCCGCTCTGGCTGTGCTGGTACCGGTGCTCTCCATCGCCCGTTTTCTCTGGATTCTCACGGCATCCACCACGACGCTCTGGTTCTACCTCAAGCCGGCGCCCAACCGTCCCATGGATGGCGGTATCGGCGCGCGTCTCGGAACGGTAACCGGTCTCGCCGTCTCGTTCCTCACCACCTTCTCGACCGCGCTGATCATGGTCATCCAGCGTTATGTCCTGCATCGCGGAGCAGCCATGGACGCCGCTTTCGCCGACATGCTGAACAAGCTGGGTGAGTTCTACAAGAGTGTCGGCATTGACGCCCAGCAACAGCAGCTCGTCTTCTCCCTGCTGCGTTCGCCCGAAGGGCACGCCGGTCAGATGCTCTCAGAGTTCGCTATGCGCGCCGTCTTCATTACCGCTTTCTTGGCGCTGGTGGGCGGCATCTCGGGCATGGCCCGGAAGAGTCGTCGCCGGGTTGCCGGTTGATATATATCTGTTGCGGATATATCT
Organism: Acidobacteriaceae bacterium; assembly: GCA_013361705.1. GTDB lineage: Bacteria > Acidobacteriota > Terriglobia > Terriglobales > Acidobacteriaceae > Terriglobus. The sequence goes on along the minus strand of JABFXN010000178.1, from coordinate 34,501 downwards.
GTTCCTGATGTAGAGTGCTTCCATGAGCACCGCCAGGACTTCGCCCGAGGATCATCTTCCGCTAACGCCGGCAGTCTTCGCCATCCTTCTCGCCCTTGCCGACGGTGAAAAGCACGGCTACGCCATCATGCAGGAGGCGCGCGAGCACGTCTCTATGGGACCGGGAACGCTCTACGGAACGCTCGACCGCCTGCTGACCTCCGGCCTTGTCGTGGAGACGGGTCTCTCTGAAGATGAGCGACGGCGCTACTATCGCGTTACCCAGCTCGGCAGGCGGGTACTTACGGCAGAGACAGCACGGCTGCAGCGAGCGGTCGCCATGGCTCAGGACAAAGGCATACGCCCCGTCGAGGTGAAGGCATGAAGCTCGATCGTTTCCTCCGTGTCTACGCTTTATCCTTGTGTCTATATCCAAAGGCATTCCGAGAACGGTATCGCGAGCAACTGCTCGACGCGGCACGTCAGGCCCATGACGAGCGGCAATCGGGACACGGCCGGCTGCTTTTGGTCCACCTACGGGACAGCCTGGGTTCCGGACTTTGGGAGCGGATATCGACACCTTTGCGGCCGCTGCACGCCGTCCTGCTCTCTGGAGCCGCCACCCTGGTGCTCCTGGTGATGGCGGTTACGGCACAACAGATCGTACGCCGCCAGGCCGATGTCAGGCCCCGTCAGGCGGTGGCGAGCATCGTCGCCAGACTCGGGCAGGGAGCGGATGAGCATATGCTGCAGCCGCGGGAAGAGATCAGCGACCTCGACTGGCTGCGTTCTGACCATACCTTTGCCGCCATCTACAACCCTGCCGGGGAACCCATCGCTGCCAGTGCCACGCTGCATGGAGCTTTTCCGCACCCACCCGGCGCCATCTTTCCGCGTATCCGGCAGACGGGCCGGACGGTCATCACCTGGCAGCCGGAGAATCGTGTGCGTCTGGCACTCACCGTCCGCCCGCTTCCCAACGGCAACTACGTCGTTGCTGGCCAGAGCCTGCTTCCCTTCGAACGCCGGGAAGGCGCTCTGCGGCTCTCTTTTGCCATCGCCTGGGGCCTTGTTCTTTGTGCCGCGGGAGGCCTCTTCTTCCGCCGTTCGGCACCGTATGCTCCGCTCCGGTAAAATAGCCGAGGCGGTTACGAACAGGAAGTCCTGGTTTAAGCGCGAAGACAACGAGATCATCAACGACGACACAGAGAAGACAGTCCGCACGGAAGGTCTTTGGATCAAGTGTGAGGGTTGCCGGCAGATCATCTGGAAGGCTGATCTCGAAGCCAACCTGCAGGTCTGCCCCAAGTGCGGCAAGCACTTCCGCCTCGATGCCCGTGCGCGTATCGATCTTCTGCTTGAGCCCGGCTATGAGCTGGTCGACCTCGATCTACGCTCCAACGACCCGCTGAACTTCACCGATCTTAAGAGCTACAGCGGCCGCCTGCAGGCAGCCCGCCGTAAGACCAACCTGAACGACGCCATCATCAATGCCGTCGGCCAGATGGGGCCGCATCGTGTCGTTCTTTCGGTGATGGAATATGGCTTCATCGGTGGCTCCATGGGCTCCGTCGTCGGCGAGACCATCGCCCGCGCTGTGGACCGCGCCTACGAGGCCAAGACTCCGCTCATCATCATTTCGGCCTCCGGCGGAGCCCGCATGATGGAGGGCATCGCCTCCCTGATGCAGCTTGCCAAGGTCTCGACGGCTCTTACGCGTCTCGACGCCGAAAAGATTCCGTTCATCTCCCTGATGACCGATCCCACCACCGGTGGCGTTACGGCTAGCTTCGCCATGCTGGGCGATCTCAACATCTCCGAGCCCGGAGCCCTGATCGGCTTCGCCGGTCCCCGCGTCATTGAGCAGACGATCCGCCAGAAGCTTCCCGAAGGCTTCCAGCGCGCGGAGTTCCTGCTGGAGCACGGTTTCCTCGATGCCGTTGTTCCGCGCCGCGAGCTGAAGGACTACCTCGTCCGCGCTCTCAGTTTCATGCAGCCGGCCTAGCCCGGTCCCTCAGGATTTCGTATCCTTGGCGGCAGTCCCGTATCCCACGGGACGAACCCTCTAAAGGAGACCTTGCCTCATGGTTGAAACCGCAGGCACCTCGAAGGCCGCGCTGTGGACCGGGCGCATCCTCATCTGGATTCCCTCACTCTTTATCCTCTCGGGCGGTATCAACACGCTTCGCCATGCCCAGATGGTGCTCGACGGCCTCAAGCAGTTCGGTTATCCCATGAGCATCCTTCCCTACATGGGCACTGTGGCGCTGCTTGGCGGCCTGCTCGCGCTGATTCCGGTCACCGAAGTTCTGGGCGCGATCCTGCTCACGGCTTACCTCGGTGCTGCCGCCCTCACTCACCTGCGGGCGGAGCAGGCAATCTGGTACATGCCGGTACTCTTCGGCGCCATACTCTGGATCGGGCTCTACCTGAAAGAGCCTCGCGTCCGAGCGGTCTTTCCCCTCAACCGCTAGAGAAACAAGTTGAAAGTTTGAAGACGTACCGTGTGGGCAGGATAAGAAGCTTGTCCACACCAGACACTCATTCCATACCAGCTGGTAGTGCCACGGCTCCGAGCGCTGAAGGCGCGTTCTATACCAGCCTGGGGCAACGCCCCAGGTATCAGGCTTGCCATCCGAAGCATTGAAAAGCAGGTCCTTCGCATCGCTCAGAACTTCAGATTCACCACGCTGGAACGCACCCGTATGGGCGGATGAGACCGTGCCCACACTTACGTCTTCAATGACTCAATGCTTCCGTTCCTCGCCGAGGTCTCCCAAAGAATCTCCGCTTACGCACCTCCCACAACAACAGCGTAGCTATCAGCCAAACGCAGCAGGCCAACGCAATCACAAGCCCCGCATTGAGATGAGGCAGCAGCTTCCAGACCACTACGGCAAACAGCACAAGGCCTGCGCACCCCAGGGCCGCTCCGGCGGCATCGATGGCCGCTGCCATGCGTCCTCGCCGTGTGCCATCCACTCCAATCTCACGTTTACGGGCTCGCTCGTGCGATTCCACCAGGCTCACACTCGCCGGAAAGATCGCAGGGAATGCCAGAAACAGGCCGCCGATCACCGGCCCATAGCGATGAGCAAGAAAGCCGGCCATGGCTGTGCAGGCCCCTCCGAAGCCGAAACGGAGAAGGAACTCGTGGAGTTTCGTTTCCTTCAGCGCGCGCAATCTTACCTCGACCATGACCCCGGACCTCCGAAGACAGCAATCAGAGTGAATGCGGCAAGAAACCACAGCGGCATCAGGCATACCGTCGAGGTCAAGGCGCTTATATGGAATCGCCGTAACGACCAACTGACCGCGGCCGCATAGAGAAGGAAGGCGATCGCTCCAAAGATCATCGATCGCGCCTCTACTGAGGCCAATTGTGCTCCCTGATGCCTGATTGTCAGACCCAGAGTTGCGAGTGCGACCGAAGGCGCTGCTCCGAACAGGCCGGCAAAGCTCTTTGGACGCAGGACATCCGCCACCATCGCAAATGCAGTGACAACCGCTCCTCCAATGACGAATCGAATCAAGTATTCGCTCATACGATGTACGTCGCTTACTTCGTCTGGGAAGAGGCAAGCAGGCGCTTCGCCGTCTTCGGTCCCTTGCATCCAAGCAACCGGTACTCCTTGCCCTCCAGCTTGTGATAGTGAACGAAGAACATCTCGATCTCTTGGATCCATTTCTTCGGCAGATCGTCGAGGCGTTCGACGTCGGCATACGATTGCGAGGCTGTGGCGACGGCGACCAGCCGGTCGTTGCGGATCTTCTTCTTGCCGTCGATCTGTTCGCCTTCAATCACACCCAGAATGCGAGCCTTCACGGCTATTCCTGGAAATGCAGGTTCGTCCATCAGCAGCAGAACGTCCAGAGGGTCGCCATCACCGCCCTCTGTCTTTGGCACAAAGCCGAAGTCATAGGGAAACTCCATTCCCGCGGGCAGGATCTTTTTCAGCGCAAAGATTCCCTGGGCGGGATCGAAAGCAAACTTATTCCGGCTTTTTGCAGGCGTCTCGACAATCACCTGCAGTTCGTCATCGCTCCCATTTGTCGGAGATAGAGCAGTAGGATCAGCCAATACCTTCATCGCGTAACTCCTCGAGTCGGTGTAATCAAAACGAAAAAATGACGCGAATGAGTCTCCCCATCCGCGTCCAGGACACACCTTGGTACTTCCTTTAATCGCTCTCCTGCCCGATCGAGGCAGGAAATGCGATTCATGAGATTGCGGAACTGACACGTAAGGTTGTACTTACGAGCAACCGCAAGCACCTGCGGCAGAGACCGACACGAGTTCACTCTCGAACGTGATCCAAGGCCATCGAATTTGGTAGCTCCTCTTCAAAGAAGGGGAGCTTGCGAACCAGTTATGGCGGATAAACGCTATTTATTTATCGAAAAACGATAAATAAATATTGACAAGGAAGTTGCGGCGCCTTACTGTTTCTTCGATGGTGTTGGAGATCTACGGAGGTATCGTTCATGGATTCCGAACTCGAGAGAAAGCTGCATAGGATTCGGTCGTTCAGCCAGGTTTTAAGACGGATCTGCCAGGGAGCATTGTTTGTTATGTTCCTGTTGTTGCTTGCCTGTATCGCCGGTATCTGCATTGGAAGGGGTGGAATCATCCGTGCCTTCGATATCTCGATCCCATTGAGCTCACTGGGTGGGTATCAACGCATCCTTATGGCTGTGGTCGCCGTGCTTGCGATCGCTGTTCCCATCAAAGGGCTCTATCACCTGTAACGGTTATTTCGGAACTATACGGAAGGCAAGATTTTTACAGTTGCATCCGCCGGCGAGATCCGGCAACTGGGTATAACCGCCCTCCTTTGGGCAGCGGCAAATCTTATATGGATTGCCGCTGCGGTGGTTTTATCCGAGCGGCGCCTTCCACACTCCTTCTACTTCCGCATGGACTCAATCGCCATTGGCGTAACGGTCATTGTCATCTCGTGGCTCATGGAGATGGCCGCGGCGATGCGCGAAGAAAACGAACTGACCATCTGACCCGCCGGAAGGAGCGTTCGCAGTGCCAATTGTTGTCAATGTCGATGTGATGCTTGCCCGCCGGAAGATGAAGCTGAATACCCTCGCAGAACGGGTCGGCATCACGCCACAGAACCTCTCGGTTCTGAAAACCGGCCGCGCCAAAGCAATCCGGTTCAGCACGCTGGAGCTGCTGTGCGAGGTTCTCGAATGCCAGCCGGGCGATCTACTCGCCTTTGAAAAGACGCCTGCAGGAAAACAGATAGAGGGCTCCTCCGAGGAAGAAGAAGAACTCGCGGAACCTAGGGTGTATCAATGAATTCGAGATGCTCATGTACCGGCTGACCCATGTCCGGGGTCCCCAACGAACTTGTTCGTTGGGGTGGTCTCCCTCGGGGACATAGGCCCGCCTGTTATATCCCCATCATCGATTTCAAATTCTCACCGTGCTTTGCTTCAACGACTCCCTGCCTTAACGCCTCAACTTTTAACTCTTCCCCGGCCGAGTAAAGACAGACGGCTTCACCGTTCTCTCCAACGGAATTGAAAGCTCCGTTACCTTGCCCTGGGCATCCAGATGGAAGCTCGCTGTCAGCCGGCCCGTGAATGGATCGCTCGCGACAAAGGTGTCGTAGTTGTAATGGCGGAAGTGCAGTGTCACGACGTCGAAGTGAAGGTCGAGGGTATCTCCCTCTGCCGTCATAGACACTTTGCCAAACGCAGGATGAAACCACTCTCCCGCATATGCGGAAAGCGGCAGCGTTGCGGGTGCATGAGGCAGGCGTCCCGCTTCGAAGGCTGCGTCAGCTTCTGCGCTTTTCTTCCTGCCGGTTTCGAGGCCCTGCTTCATCGCATCAATCCGGTCGTGAAACGGAAGACTGAGATAACGGCTTAGAAAGTTCTCCGCTACTGCCTTGGGCAAGGCGGTCTCGGCATTATTCAACACAACAATTGCTGTGTGCTTCTCCGGAATCAGAGCCACCATCGCCGTAAACCCATTGATGGATCCATCGTGTAGAAGCAGGCGATACCCCGCGCGGTGTTCGATGATCCATCCCATCGCATAGCTGAGATCGCCATCTGCTGAGATAGCGCGGTGAATCTGTCCGTCTGCCATACCGTCGCCCACATGGAAGGCAAGGTACTTCAACATGTCGTTAACCGACGAGTTCACGGCTCCATTCGGACCGATACCGAAGGACTGATAGTCATAGAACGGGATGGGTGTCGCCGCATCATCCTTAACCTCGTGCGGCGTAGCGAAGTCTGGGCTCTGCTGTATCTCTCGTGCAGAGGTATTGGAATGTGTCATGCCCAGCGGCACAAAGATGCGGTCATGAAAGAGCTGCTCCCAGCTTGTGCCATTCACATGGCCGGCGAGATAACCCGCCACCACATACATCAGGTTGTTGTACTGGAAGGTCTCGCGAAAGGTATGGTTTGGCTCCAGGTAGCGCAGCCGCTGGATAAACTCGTCGGGCGTGAGATGGGTGCTGTAGCGGATAAAGTCATGCCGCGAAAGCCCGGAACGATGTCCTAGCAGATCGCGCGGCGTAATCAACTGTGTCGCAATGGGATCGTAGAGCCGAAAGCCTGGCAGGTACTGCGTGACGGGTGTATCGAAGTCGAGCTTCCCGTCATCAACCATCTCCGCTACGGCCATCCCGGTAAACGACTTCGTAATGGACCCGATATCGAAGAGCGTATCGGCATCAACAGCTTCGGGTGAGCCCGCGCGACGAACGCCATAGCCTTTCGCCAGCACAACCTTGCCGTCGACAAGAATGCCAACGGCCACACCTGGTGCATGAAACTCACGCATCGCATGGGCAACATCAGTATCAACGGTGGAGACATCGAATGCGGGTCCGGAGACCTGCGCTGGCAAGAAGGCGGAGCAAATAGCGAGTGCCCAAATGGCAAAGATGCGGGGAAGTTTCATGGATGCATCTACGTATTTATTCGTAGGTTAGTTCCGTGAACCGAAAGTCCCGCGGCCTCCCTGCATGATTCGCATTCTTCCCTGCAAATCGTTGGAAACCGGAGCAGCACCTCGATGAAGCTTACCGTCAGGAGGCAGGCTCGGAAATGCTCTCATCTCGAACATCCTGCATTGTCTTCGGCATCGCGATCGCTACTCTTTCGTCTTCGGCGCAACAGCCATGCGTCCGCGGCGTTCGCGTTGATGGTCTGGTAACCGATCCCAGCGGAGCCATCGTTCCCGGTGCAACCATACAAGCCTCTACTGGCGCAGTGGCAACGAGTGACCAGAGTGGACACTACCTGCTGCCGTGTCTTTCCCGTTCTTTTACTCTGCAGGTACGTGCGGATGGATTCGCTCCGCAGACTCTCGGCCGGACGGCAAACTCACAGCAACTTCACCTCGATATCCAACTCTCGATTGCTTCAGTGGAGTCTCAGGTGCAGGTCAGCGCCGACGACAACACCGTCGCTCTTGACCCAGGGCGAGGGCCAGGCACCGTCACATTGGACGAACGAGATGTGCAGCAACTCGCCGACGATCCCGACGATCTGCTGCGCCAATTGCAGATGCTCGCGTCGCAAAATGGCGGTGATCCCAGCACTGCGCGCATCACTGTCGATGGATTTCAGAACGCCACCACACTGCCTCCGAAAAGTTCGATCGCATCGATTCGCGTCAACCCCGATCTCTTCTCCGCCGAGTATCGTTGGCCTCCCTATGGTGGAGGTCTCATCGAGATCAAGACGAAGCCTGGCGCCGCAGCCATACACGGCGCTGCATTCTTTACCGGTAGTAATGGAAGCTGGAATGCGACGACCGCATTTGCACCTTCGGCGACTCCGGCAAGCAAACGCCGCTACGGCTTCGAGCTCAGCGGACCTATTCTTCCCGGCCGTGGAGATTTCTCCGCCGCCCTTGAAAAGCGCGATATCGACGAGTTCAAAGTCGTGAATGCACAGATTCTAGCAAGTGATTTCACCGTTGTTCCGTTCCACCAGACCGTTCCCACGCCACAGCGCTTATGGGTGGCCTCGCTGCGCAGCGGCTGGCAGCTTGGCCAATCTGACACGTTCACCGGCTCCTTCGCCGCGAATGTAAATAGTCTCGGCAACCAGGGAGTCAGTGCTCTGGTTCTTCCGGAAGCCGGTTACTCCACTACGGCGAGCCAATACGAGTTCCGCCTTGCCAATGAGTTTACGCATGGCGCCGGCCAACTTCATCAGACCAAGGTTGGGCTGTCATCCCGAAGAAGCCAGAACACACCCAATGCGACAACGCCTTCATTACAGGTGGCGGGATACTTCACTAGCGGCGGCGCAACAAGCCAGGCGACCGACGACCGTCGATACACCCTGGAGCTCGATCACGATGCCATGTTCACGAAAGGCAGGAACACACTCAAGCTGGGCATCCAGAGCCTAGGCATCGTGACTCACAACCATACGCCCGACACTTTCAATGGAGCGTTTCTCTTTGGTGGAGGGAGCGCGCCGGCTTTGGACACTCAGAATGCTCTCACGGGACAAACCATGACCGTTGACGGCATGGAGCAATACCGCCGCACCTTGCTTGGATTGCCAGGAGGCAATCCCACCACCTATCAACAGACCCGCGGCAATCCCGAAGTGAACTTCACGCAATGGCAAAACGCGCTGTATTTCGAAGAGAACTTCCAGGTCGCTCAGCGGCTCACACTGTCGGGAGGATTTCGCTATCAGTTCCAGACCTCGCCAGGCAGTTTTGCCAACTTCGAGCCTCGGCTCGGCATCGCCTGGTCCCCCGATAAGAAATCCGCCTGGGTGATCCACGCGCGTGCCGGCATCTTTTCGAACTTCATCGATGCAGACACGATTGCGGATGGCTTCAGGCTCGACGGCAGGCGTCAGCAGCAGGTCGTGGTCTACTCTCCCAGCTACAGCGCTCCGCTCAATCCAACCCCGGCCTCCATTGCCGTCTCTACCCGGCGGGAGTTTGCACGGGCGCTTCTACAAACAACCACCTTCACTGGATACTTCACCGTTGAGCACACCTTCGCCCACCAATGGCTGGCACGTTCGGCCTTTTTTTTCGGGGGAGACTGGAATGTGCTTCGCCTGCGAAATATCAACGCGCCCATCGTGGGTACAAGCATTGGCGCACCTGGCGACCCAATCGCGGCACTGCGCGCACCGCGCCCGTATGGCGGCAATGAAAACATCCTGCGCTACGAAAACTCGGGGCATCTCGCAGGTAATCTCGTATCCGTCTCTGTCGAGCAGCAGAGCTACAAACGTTTCAACCTGCGCGCGTACTACCGTCACGCGAATTTCAAAGCAAACGGAGGCGACGGCATCGTCAGCCCGCAATCTTCTTACAGCGAACAAGGAGAGTCCGCCCGTGCCGACTGGCTGAGACTCAACGGAGGTTCCTTTATTGGCAGCCTTATCCTTCCTCGCAAGGTTGAAGTCGCAGCCCAGTTCGATGCGTACACTGGTGCGGCATATACCATCACCACCGGAACCGATGCGAATGGCGACGGTATCGTGAACGATCGTCCTTCCTATGCTTCTCCCGGAATGCCCGGAGGCGTCTACCACACACGGTATGGCCTGATGACGGCCGACACTACCAACGGCAACGTGCCCCGGAATGTCGGCACAATGCCGTCTACGATTCATCTCGACATGAATCTCAGCCGCGCCTTTACACTCAACCCGAAAGACAAGGAGCACGCACGAACCCTTACCTTCAACCTTCGCGCTGCTAATGTTTTGAACCACGTCAATGTAAACGGGGTTGGGACTGTAGTCTCCTCGCCTTCTCTGGACAAGCCTTACCAGGCCGAACCTGCCAGGCGGCTCGAAGCCGGCGCACGATTCTCTTTTTGAGAGGTATTCGTACAATGAAGACAGACATTCTCAACGGAGGCGACCCATGGGTCTCTTCATGAGCAATCTCGAAGCTGCCGCCCCTCCTGTGCTCGATCAGCACCACTCTTCCGCCTCTCCGCCGGCTGGAGCTGCCGCCTTCGATATCAGGGCATGGCATATCGTAATGCCGATCACACTCGGCATTACGCTTATCACTGCTTCAGAATGTCACTCCATCACCTCTATTCCCTCGCTTCGCTATGGTTTTGTTCTGGCGGGATGGTGGGGAGGCATTGCTCTCGGGTTATGGCGAGCGGCGCAATCGAGACCGCAGCTGCTTCAACTAAGCATCGCGGTTCTCGCGGTGCATGCCGCGATGGCCTCGATCCTTGGTGTTCTCCATCTGTTGCTGATGGCTTGGATGGATTTCCTCTTTCTTACGCCGGCAGTCCAGGCAGCTATCCATCTGACGTGGACACGCTATCTGGTACTCAATCGTTGGGGGCTGGAGATGCTGGTCTATGGATTCATCTTTGGCGTTGCCGCCGTCGTCAAGCTGCAGTTGCTGGCGCAACGAAACTCCCTGCGCTCGCTTGAGCTGCAGAAGGAACTCTCTGCAGCACAGCTTCATGCGCTGCAGATGCAGGTTGAACCGCACTTCCTTTTCAATACACTCAACGCCATCACAACCCTGGTGGAGCTCGGCCAGCAGCAGAAGGCGTCAGCGATGCTAAAGCACCTCAACATCATCCTGAAGACGACACTGACACGCTCCGCTCCGCAGAAGGTCCCGTTGGCGCAGGAGCTCGAGAATGTTGAAAACTATCTCGCTATTGAGCAGGTCCGATTCTCAGATCGTCTTCAACTCCAGTTCCGCATCGATCCGTCAGCACTCAATGCGCTGGTGCCAAGTTTCCTGTTGCAGCCATTGATCGAGAACGCCATACGCCATGGCATCGGTAAGCTTGAAGATGGTGGCGTTATTCAGACCTCCGTTGAAAATCGCAACGGCACCCTGCTTCTCCGCATTCATGACAATGGTCCCGGCCTGAGTACGCAAGCTGTCACGGGTCACGGCATCGGTCTCAGAAACACCGCGAGCCGCCTTGCCCACTTTTATCCGGACAAGCACTCCTTCCAGACGGAGCAGGCAGCGGCGGGCGGATTCCTCGTAAGCATCGCCATCCCCTATGAGGTTGCCGCTGTATGAGTCTGCGTGCATTGATCGTCGACGACGAGGCACTTGCCCGCACCCGCATGAACCGTCTGCTCTCCGGCGACCCTGAGATTGAGGTCAGCGGCGAGTGCAGAAACAGCCGCGAAGCCTATGCGTTTCTCAGCTCCCGCCCAGTGGATGTGGTCTTTCTCGATATTCAGATGCCCGGCGAAAACGGTTTCGATCTGATCGAGAGGGTTGGTGTTCGAGAGATGCCGGTGACAGTCTTTGTTACGGCACACAACCATCACGCCGTCCGGGCGTTCGAAGTGCATGCATTGGACTACCTGACAAAGCCGATCGAACAAGAGCGCCTTGCGTCGACGATCGAGCGCGTCAAGGAACGTGTGCGGGAACGCAACCGAGAGCAGGCCTCCGCAAGCTATCGGAATGATCTGGAAGAGACGTTGCGCTCCATGTTCGCATCCCTCGGTTCCGCATCGCAGCCGCCGGCTACCTATGCGAAACGACTGCTCGTGCCTGACGGCGCAAAGACCACCTTTCTCGATGTAGAAGCAATCGAATGGATTGAAGCAGCTGATTATTATGTCCGCATCCACTCAGGACACAAAGAGTTTATTCTTCGTGAAAGCATGAAGGACCTTGCGGCCACTCTCGACCCCTCACGTTTCGTCAGAATCCATCGATCCGCCATCGTCAACCTCACATGCGTGCGAGAGGTCTTCCGCGAAGGTCGCGGAGACGGTACGGTCATTCTGGCCAGTGGGGATCGTCTGCCTATGAGTAGCATGGGATGGAAGGCCCTGCTCGTTTCTGGACGGAAGTAGCACCGGACGCTCCCGTGAAGAATGCTCCGGATCTTCTCCGGCAATACTCATCCTGACATTTCCTTACACTCCGGAGCGCAACAGGAAGATGCCCGGCCCTGTCTGATGAGATAGATGCTGATCATGAGATCGCCATCTATCTCTTCCCCTCTGCCGAAGCAGGAAAGGATCCTTCACTATGAAACGTCTCTGGATAAATTCGTGGGCAATCTCTCTGATGAGTTGTTTGCTCTTTGCCGGACCTCTGTGCCGCGCGTATGCCGAAGACCTCAGTCTTCGAGATCAGAACGCACAGGATCAAGCTTCCTCTGCAACCACAGGCCGTCAGCCGATGGACCCTGACGAAGTCGTGGATATGCTCGCCGCCAGGCTCAATCTGACAGAGGACCAGAAGACACAGATCAAGCCCATCATCGCCGATCGTCAACAGAAGCTGCGAGACCTGAGAGAAGACACCTCTTCACGTCCCATGCAGCGCATGCGTAAGGCAAAGAAGATCATGGAAGATAGCGACAAGAAGATCGATCCTATCCTCAATGACCAGCAGAAGCAGCAATATGCCCAGATCGAGCAGCAGATGAGGCAACAGGCTCGGGCTCGCATGCAGAACCGCGGTTCAGGCAACATGCAGTGAGTGTCTGGCGGAGGTGTCTTGTGAGGTCGTGCATTGTTTCAGCGCTGTTGTTCGCCTCCTTCGCTGTGCAGGCGTCGCCGCAGCAACAGGACACCCCGCCCATCCGGCTTGTCCGGCGTGGTCTCTCCCTTCCGTCTGGGGCAACGTTCCGCCGCGACGTAGCTTATGGCCCGGCATCGTCGCAGATCATGGACGTCTACCTGCCGCCGAATCCACACAATGCTCCGATCATCCTCATGGTGCATGGCGGGGGCTGGCAGATCGGCGATAAGACATTGAGCGAAGTTGTCGTGAATAAAGCGAACTACTGGCTGCGGAAAGGCTATGTCTTTATCTCGGCGGACAACCGGCTCCTTCCTGCCGCTGGGCCGCTGGAGCAGGCGCAGGACGTTGCGAAAGCCCTCCGTGTTGTACAGGCTAAGGCGACCTCCTGGGGAGCAGATTCAAATCGCATCGTCCTGATGGGGCATTCGGCCGGTGCGCATCTTGTCGATCTTCTCAGTACATCGCCTTCGTTGGTTGCAGATCAGGGAGCGAAGCCATGGCTGGCGACCGTATCGCTCGACACGGCAACACTCGATCTGGTGGAGACCATGCAGCACCCTCACTACCGTCTCTATGACAATGCCTTCGGCACGGATCCGTCCTACTGGAACCAGAACTCGCCGATGCAGCAGCTTACCCGGACCCCCATGCCGATGCTTCTGATCTGTTCCACCAGTCGTCCCGACCATCCATGCCCGCAGGCTGAGCGGTTTGCTGCGAAGGTAAAGGCACTCGGCGGCAAGGCAGAGGTGCTTCCGCAGAACCTTTCGCACATGCAGGTAAACGCCAACCTCGGCCTTCCCGGCGCCTACACCGATGCCGTCGATGCCTTTCTACAGGCATTGGGGCTTCCTTAGGAGTTACCAAGACGTATCAGCAGAAGTAACCCCGGCACCGGGTGCCCATCCATCGCATATCGGGATCCCCGACGAACTTGTCGGTTGGGGTGGGATCTGTATTCGAACCTCACCCTTGCACCACCGGGAAACGCATCGTCACCTCCAACCCGCCTTCCACACGATTGCAGGCTTCCATGGCGCCTCCATGCAGCTCTACAATCCGCTGGCTGATGGAAAGCCCCAGTCCGGCACCGCGTCCGCTCTGTTCCCTCGATGCCGAAACGCGAAAGAACGGTTCGAACAGATGCGGCAAAGCATGTTCGGGGACGCCTTCGCCCTCATCGATCACACGTATCGTCGCCACCTGCCTGGTTGATGTCTCGCCCGAGAGTGTGACATTCACTTCAATCCCTGTGTGCCGCGGTGTATGTTGAATCGCATTGCGGACGACGTTCTCGATGCAGCGTTCCAGCAGGTTGGCATCACCCTGGATCATCACCTCATCGGCTCCGGTCTGCACCAATGTCTTCTGCTCCGGTCTGCCTTCAAACGCAGCGTCTTCCAGAATACGGCGGACCATGCTGGAAAGATCGATCCGGTCTTTGCGAGAGTTCCGGTCTGAGGCTTCCATGCGGCTGAGTGTCAGAAGCTCGGAGATCAGTGCCTCAAGCCGCTGAAGATCGCCTTCCATGCGTGATGCTGCGTCGGTATCGCCTCGCCTGACCAATTCCGCAGACAGGGTCAGCCGGGCCAGGGGCGATCGAAGCTCATGCGAGATATCGCGCAGTAGCGTCTGCTGCCGTTCGATCAATGTCTGTACGCGGTCGGCCATGCGATCGAAGTCGATGGCAAGCTCGCCCAGCTCGTCTTCGCGTGGCCCCATCACGGGGGTAGCACGCGCCTTCAGATCGCCCGCGGCAAAACGTCTGGCTACACCCTGCAAGGTACGGATCGGCCGCGTGAGATAGTGCGCCATCAGGAAACAGAGCAGGCTCGCAACCACCAGACCGGCGGCAATGCGTGCCAGCAACGCGGCCGGCTGAAATGCAATCCGTACCCGTCGTCTCGGGTGCTCTAACGCAACGAAGACATACTCTCCCCGATTGCCATGGATCGGTATTGCCGATGTCCAGGTCTGGATGTCGTTTTCGTTCCGCCGGCTAAGTCGCTCTCTGGCCAGTACGGCCTCGGTTGCTGCAGGCACACCGTGAGAGCCAAGCAGAGCTCCATCCGGGCCGAGCAGAGCACCCTCTATTCCAGATCCCTGGATATCCGTCAGGTAGTTGTTCAGAGTGGATGGGCCACCATGCTCATGCAGTTCGACCGCCGTCTGGCCATACCAGGTGAGCGAGTTCGCCAGCCACACGCGCAGCAGCGGACGAGTTCCCAGAGCAGCGTTCACCGCGCCGACCGCAATGAGCACCAGCAGCGATGAGGCCCAGAACGACAGAAAGACCTTGCCAAAGATCCTCGGGAACACCCTAACCATGAGGACTCCCGGTGTAGCAGTAACCCATACTGCGGATATTCCGGATGCGCTCTCTGCCATCGGCATGGGGTCCGAGTTTTCTCCGCAGGTTACTCATATGGTTATCGATGCTGCGATCCACCGGGCCGATTGGGCGCCCCAGGGCCTGCTGAGAGAGATCGTCGCGCGTGACACAATCGCCTGCACGGCGAAGCAGTACAACCAGCAGATCGAACTCTGCTGAGGTCAGGTCTATCGAAGCCCCATCACGCAGCGCCCGCCTGTGGGCGACTTCCACCGTGATATCGCCTACAACGATGATGTCAGCAGGCACCGGAGGAGCGTGTCTGCGCAACACGGCGCGTATGCGGGCGATCAGCTCTCCAGGGTTGAAAGGCTTCGCAAGATAATCGTCCGCTCCATCCTCAAGCCCGGAGATGCGATCGGTAGCCTCCCCACGCGCTGTCAGCATGATGACCGGGACCGGTAATCTGGCGCGGAGATCCCGCAGCAGAGTACGGCCGTCACCTCCCGGCAGCATGATGTCGAGTACAACAAGTCGGTGTCTGCCGGAGAGGGCTTCGGCAAGCCCGCTCGCTACATCGTGTCGCATTGTGACGGCAAACTGCTCCATCTCCAGCAGAGAACGCAGCATGCCGCAAAGCTCAATATCGTCATCAATGACAAGCAACGATGGCGCGTTGCTGTGTTCCACCTGCATCATCACCAGATCCGCCAGAAGTGAATTTCGTCTTTGGTCATAGAAACACGAAGCAGGGGCATCGGTTGCTGTTGACCCTTGTAATACGACAAATCCTTACAAACGCTCACGCCTTCCGGAGCAGACATAACCTTACACTTCTCTCCCGCGACCATTACCATGCCGCCGGTTCTCACACAAATGTCGGCAGCAAATCTGCCGCCGCACGTTGTATCTGAAGGAGACACATCATGAATAGACTTCCTGTCATCGCGGCCGCCCTTGCTCTAAGTACGGGAATGGTACAGGCGCAGAGCAGCACCACCACAACCACCGTGACCGGCGCCAACGGGCAGACCGCGACACGTACCGCAACCCGTGGCAACGGCCAGACGAACGTTACCGTTACGGGCCCGAACGGACAGACCGCCACCCGTACCACCGATCACTACGCCGGTGGCAACTCGACTACCGTTACCGGACCGAATGGACAGACTGCTTCGCGTACCGTTACCGGCCGCGGCACCGGCGATGTGAATGTTACCGCGACCGGACCAAACGGGCAGACCGTGTCACGGAATACACAGCGTTATGCCGGCGGCAACTCCACTACGGTGACCGGGCCGAATGGAAACTCTGCAAACCGCACGGTCGTTGGCCGTGGCACGGGCAATGCTGTTATCACTCGCTCAGGGCCGCGTGGAACCGTCGTCCGTCATCGCTAAACTAGATCCTTCCGCCAATCTCTCTCATCGTGGCTCTAAGCCACGTGTGTGCGGCATCCGTGTTCAGGCGCGGATGCCACGTCATCACGTAGCGGAAGGTGCTGATCTCGGCGGGCGGCTTCAGTATCTTGATCGCTGGGTTGGAGATGGCTGCCGCCATGAACTTCTTCGGGACCGTGGCCATCAACTTCGTTCCTGCAACACAACGTACCGCCGCCTCAAAGTACGGTACATGTACGGCGATCTGGCGCTTATAGCCTTTGGCCGCCAGCGGCTTGTCCGGCGCGACCTGAATCCCACCCTGAATACTGACGCAGATGTGCTCGGCCTGAAGATACTGCTCCAGCCTCATCGCCTTCTTCGAGGGATACTTCGCATCGACCACGCAGACGAACTCCTCGTCGAAGATCGTCTGGCTCTGCAGCGGGGATGGAGCCTCCACGATGCTGGCGGCGAAGGTCAGATCCACGCTGCCATGTCTTACTTCGTCAAAGGTGCCGTTGTGCCAGGCCACGAACTCGAAGCGTACCTTCTTTGCCTTCGGCAACACGTCGCGGCAGAGCGCAGGAATCAGGACGGCGGCTCCATTGTCCGTCACCGCAATCCGAAAGTTAGCCTGTTCGTTCGCGGGATCAAAGTTTGAGCCGCTCAACAGACGGTCCAGCTTCGGCAGCATGACCTCCAACTCGCTCAACAGGCGTTGACCCTGCGGTGTGAGTTCGTAACTCCCAGCCGATCGAACAAAGAGATCGTCATGAAACATGTCACGCAGCCGCTGTAAGGCTCGGCTCACGGCCGGCTGGCTCAGCAGCAGCCGGGTCGCGGCGCGCGAAACATTTCTCTCCTCGGCAAAGACAGCGAAGACAACCAGGAGATTGAGATCTGCCTGTCGCAGTTGCGTCAAACGCATACGTACTATTTGTACGATGTTCCGGGTGTATGGGGAATGCCCCCTCAATTAGTCATGGTCATAGTGGTAATTACACGTTAGCCTTGATTGCCAAGGAGCACAGGAGAACCGGTTCCCGATGACTACGGCTGCACCTGTATCTGTCCAACACATCAAGCTCTCGCTTCGCCAGCGGATCACCCCCGGCCTCATCGGTCTGTTCTATCCGGTTCTGGTCTGGAGTATTGCAGCGTGGTCGTCCTTTGCGCTGCTGCTGACGCTGCTGGCGCCGGCAGCGTGTCTCTATCTCGCATTCCGGTTGGCGCAGATGAACACCTATCGCCGTGCGACAAGGATCGCTTACTTCGCCGTCGGTGCACCGGCGCTCTACAGCTTCCTTGGCGGCTGGCTCGATTCGCAGCGGTGGCTTCCCTATCGCGCCAACGGTGTCTGGATTCTGCTGTGGTGCGCCCTTCTGCTCCTGACACTGATCGAGCGGCCGGTGGCCGTTGACAATGCCAACGTGCGCCCGGCAAAGCTGGCGGTTGCACACGGAATCTCCGCGGCACTCATCACCATCTTCGCCGCCGCCCACCTTACGAACCATTTGGCTGGGGTGGGCGGCGGTGAAACGCATATCGCGATCATGCGGCATCTGCGTGTGGTTTACCGCTCACCGGTAGTAGAGAGCCTGCTCCTGGCCTGTGTCCTCTTTCAGGTCGCAAGTGGGTGGGCGCTTCTCGCCTACAGGATGCGCAAGCCATTCTCCGGTTGGATCGACACAGTACAGAACGCCTCCGGAATGTATCTTCTACTCTTCTTTGCGTCACACATCAGCGCGGTGATGCGTGCCAGGTATTTACGACATATCGATACGAACTGGGTCTGGCTGACCGCCGATAACCTGCTCAAGGATCCATGGAGCGTCCGCCTGGTGCCGTATTACTTCCTCGGAGTCCTGGCGCTCGCGGTGCCTGGCGCTTGTGGCGTACGCCACGTCCTGGTAGAGCATGAGCGGCCTCACCTCGCAGATCGGGCATTCGCGGCGATCGTCGCAGGAGGCGGTGTCGTTGCCGTCGTGATTATCGTGGCGCTCGTGACGGGATCGTTGTCTCATTGAAGTATTCAGCAATCCCCACTGCCCCTATGCCTGAAAACCAGCAACCAGAAACCAGCAACTAGCAACTATCATTTAAAAAGTGACCTACACCATCGCAGCCTTTTACCGGTTTCTCTCTATCGCAGAGCCCAAAGCTCTCGCGGCGGAGTTACGCAGTCTTTTTCAGGACTCGGACCTGTGCGGCACGCTGCTGATCGCGGAAGAAGGCATCAATGGCACGATGGCCGGCTCTGCCGAAATCATCGATCGGTTGCTGGCGGCTCTCACCGAAAAAGTCGGCCTCGACCGCGCCGAGGTGAAGTTCACCACTTCCGAAACAGAACCCTTCCGCAAGCTGCGCTTTGCTGTGAAGCGGGAGATCATTACCTTCCGTCAGGCCGTCGATCCCAACCAGCCCGGTACCTATGTTCAACCCGACGACTGGAACGAACTGATCGCGCAGCAGGATGTCCTGATCCTCGATACCCGCAACAGCTACGAGACAGAGGTCGGCACCTTTGAAGGAGCGGTACTGCCGCAGACGGCCAGCTTCTCCGAGTTTGCCGCGTATGTCCGCCAGAACCTCGATCCGGCAAAGCACCGCAAGGTAGCGATGTTCTGCACCGGCGGCATCCGCTGCGAGAAGGCGTCTGCCTTCATGCTGCAGGAAGGTTTTGAAGAGGTGTATCACCTGCGCGGCGGTATCCTGCGCTACCTGGAACAGGTGCCCACCCAGGAGAGTAAGTGGCAGGGACAGTGCTACATCTTCGATAAGCGCATGGTCGTCAGCCCGGAAGACTTCCAGTAAATAGCTTCAGAACTTATATCCCGTCCATAGATACTCCAACGCCTCCGCCAGCGTCTGCTGTTTCACTGTCCGATCGGTATGCCCGGCGTTGCGTGCAAAGACGAACTGATAGTGGTAGCCCTTCGCCTTCAGCACCCGCGCCATATTCTCGTTAGCCACCACCCAGTCGTGCATGTTGTCGCGCATGGCATTAGGATTCAGATGATCGCGGTCGCCTACCTCCATCCACAGACGGATGGGTTTCCGTGCAGATTGCGGGATCAGGTGTTCATGGAACTCCCACGCTCCATGGGGGGTCTTCGGATCGCTCGGCCACTGCTGGTTCACATACGTGCCGGAGTAGGTCAGCACGCGATGGTAAAGCTCGGGGTGATACCAGGCCATGATCAGCGCGCATGACCCGCCTGAGCTTCCGCCCATGCTGGCACGTCCCTCTGGATCGTGCGTCAGCTTCACGTGAAACTGCGACTCCACCTTCGGTAAAACTTCCTGCTCGACAAACTCCGCGTAGCGTCCGGACATGGTGTCGTACTCAAGACCACGCTCGCTGCCCTGGGCATCGCCACTGCCGTTCGAAATAGAGACGGCAATCATCGGCGGAACCTTATGTGCGGCAATCAGCGAGTCGAGCACCGTGAAGAGCAGCGTATCCGGTCCGTCAGCGCCGACGATGAAGGGCGCGGCTGTTCCGGCCACATACTGCTTCGGCACGTAGACAGTGACTTTGCGCGTATAGGGCGCAGGATGGCTGGTGGTGACGATCAGCTTCGCCGGATCATTCGGATCGGGAGTGCCAAAGGTATTCGCCTCCCGTGCAATGCCCGGATAGATCTTGCTGTCGGCCGAACTCAGCACAAATTCACCGACGTCGCCATGGGGTATTCCGTCGTGAGCAACGGCCTCTGGCGCGGGCTGATGTGTCGGCCCAAGAATGAAGTTGCCATCCTGATCCGCAGGAGGAAGTTCTCCATCGGCCAGATCCTTTGCCTCGACGTAGCCGGGCGTATGCGGATCACGCGTCGGCGCGGGTGGCCGGGCCGGTGTAGTGGACGGCGCCGCAGTCTGCGCGTGCGCTCCTGCGCAGGCTGCCAGCAGAAGGACGGCACAGGAGAGACGGTAGAGAGACAGACGCATTGCAGCTTTCACCTCGCCGCGAAGTATATCCCGCGCGCATTATCAGTTGCTTCAGCCAGTGGGCGGTTTCAATGATTCAGTCGGTCTTCCCGCTCTCATCTTCCACCCAATCGTCTGAATCACGACCGCCGCGACGCTGAGGCAGGCAAACACAACCACCCATGGAATCTTGCGCTTCTCGATCATCTGGTATGCAACTCCATGCGCGATGGTGAGCCCGAAGGTGACATAGGCCCACTGCTGTATTGCCTTCCAGCGTCTTACTCCAAGACTACGAAGGGAAAGATCATTCGAGATCGCCAGCAGAAGCAGAAAGAGTATCGCGGCAGCCAAGCCTACAAAGTTAGCGAAGCCGAACTTTGTATTCTGGATCGCCAACGGATGCAGGCGCTTAAAGAAGTACATCCACATTCGCCCCCGCAGATGGACGGTCAAGCCCACGGCGGTATGTATCAGCGCAAGCAGCGCGGCCCAGATGCCGATATCTCTGCGCAGGTCGAAGCTCACCGGGTTTGGCCTGCGGCGAAGAACGTTCCACGGACCAAGCCAGAGCGAAGCCACAAAAAAGACCAGACTGGCATACGCTGTTGCCATGCTGAGCCGATGTCTGAAATCGGGAGGAGGCGTCGCAAGGTAAGCTCCGGCGGTGATTACGATCGCGCTCATAGCGAGCAGGCTGTGCCGCTTCGTCCGGTTCACCCAGTATGCTGTGCCGCCCATAGCTTTGTTTCTCTCTCGTAGACGTGGTTGCGGACGTTCTACGTCTCGGCAGTTCCGCCCATCCTTCTTATCACTGTGGAACGGTCTTTGCGAAGCAGATGGAACCAAGCGGGCAAATGGGCGTGAAACCAGCCTGCCCTCCATCGCACCGCAGACAGCGATACGATGGGCATGTTCCAAGGAGAGGTCCATGAAATTCCAGGAAAGGTCCATGAAAT
This sequence comes from Acidobacteriaceae bacterium, assembly GCA_013361705.1. Taxonomy (GTDB): domain Bacteria; phylum Acidobacteriota; class Terriglobia; order Terriglobales; family Acidobacteriaceae; genus Terriglobus. The sequence goes on along the minus strand of JABFXN010000178.1, from coordinate 13,414 downwards.
CTGTTCTCTACTGGTTGGCGACAGGCATTATTGTGGCGGAGTTATTCGTGGGAGGCGTTGCGGATCTGATGCGAGCCCGATGGGCCTCCGAGGTGATGATCCACCTCGGCTACCCACTCTACATGATGACGATTCTCGGCTTTTGGAAAGTCCTGGCCGCGGCAGCACTGGTATTTCCTCGTATCAACCGCATTCGGGAGTGGGCTTATGCCGGAACCGTGTTTGAGCTGACCGGCGCTGCTGCATCTCACCTCTTGCGAGGAGACGGTCTTGCCGTAGCAATCGCTCCTTCTGTGTTTACGCTGCTGACGCTTATCTCGTGGATACTGTGGAATGTTCGCATAAAGGAGGCGGGCGCACATCGGTAGAGGATGTGCGCCCGATGCATAGGTCATCTCGAATGGGGCCTTCTCCTATAGTTCAGCCACTAACTTCGCAAGCTGCTCCGTGCAGACCTTCCAGCCTTCGTGGAAGCCCATCTTCTCGTGTGCTTCGCGATCGGCCTCGGTCCAGTGGCGCGCAACTGCGGTGTACTTCGTCTTCCCCTCGTATGCCTCGAACGTCAGGGTGACGGTCATGAAAGGCTTCTCCGAGGGCACCCATGCGTCGGTATAGGCATCGGTGAAGACCACACGCTCATTCGGCACAACCTCCAGGTAGACGCCGCGGCAGGGAAACTCCGTTCCGTCCGGCCCGCGCATCACAAACATGCTTGCGCCACCTGGGCGGAGGTCGGTCTCCGCGTGTGGCGTCGTAAACGGCAGCGGAGCGATCCACTGTTTCATCAGTTCCGGTTCGGTCCACGCGCGGAACAGCTTCTCCGGCGCGGCGTCAATCACGCTGGTAAGAATCAGGTCGCGGCCTCTGGTCTCTGTCGTCGTGTTGCTCATACGTCCATTACTCCTTTGCAGTGAAGATGTGTAGTCAGTCGTTACTGAGTGAGGGCGCAGTTGAAGAACCACTGGATCCCGAACTTGTCAGTCAGCATGCCGAAACGCGCCCCCCATGGCATATCGCTCAGCGGCAGGCGAATCGTACCGCCGTCTGCAAACACAGCGAAGAACTGTTCCAGCTCAGCCAGTGACTCGCAGTCGACCGAGACCGTAAAGTTGTTCCCGGCATGAACCTTGCCGCCGGGCGCTGAGTCTGAGGCCATCAGAATGGGCTGACCCTTGTAGTTCAACTGGCTGTGCATGATCATGGCATCGGCATCGCTCGAAGGCTGACCTTCGGCATCGGGATATGGCGTGAGCTGCAGCTCCGTGCCAAGACATTGTTGATAGAAGTGCATCGCCCGGCGACAGTTACCTTCAAAGTGCAGAAATGCAAGAACGCTCTTCATCGTGCTCTCCTTGTGTCTGGTTGTAGAGAAAGGGTGTTAGCTTGCGAAGACAGTCTTCAGCCGCCAGTCGCGCAGATAGAGGCCCGTCCAGGCAATCGCGCCAAAGACAACGGGGAACAGGATGTTGAACCACCCTGCGCTGACGCGAACATGTGTTGCCACTGCTCCACCCAGGTAGCCAGTCAGCAGTACCGCGCCCAAGATGGCGGTGCGGGGAATAAGGTAGAGAAGCGTGCTCAGCAGCAGCACGACTCCAAGGCCGATGATGCAGCTCTCGGGATAGCCGAGCTGTACGGTGGCCTGGACAACGAACGGCGGTTTCACCAGCTTCATGCCGGCATCCATCAGAAAGAAAGCCGCGGCCAGCCAGCTCAATACGCGTCCGATCCAGAGTTGGCTCCGGGAAACGGTGTTCTGTGCGGGGTGAGTTGAATAGGTCTCAGAGTTCGCAATCGTCTGTGCAGTCATGGTTCGTGTTCTCCTTACGAACGCATTGACTGCCCCGGCAACCAAAACTCATCGGTCCCCGCAAAAAATTCTTATTCAATCATTCACTTATTCCATTAAACTGTTATTGCAAACCCAAACCTGGGAAACAGGCGTGCCGTATCCAGGAACGTGGTTACGCCCGCGATGCGGTCGCCATCCAACTCCAGCACGATCAGGCCCCAGGCCTTATGGCCGCCCTCGGGATTCGGGCGATATTGCACAAATGCAGGCCAGCCGGAGGCGGAGGTTGGGAATAAACGCGATCCCCTGCAGCCGCAACCCAGGCCCAGCATCCACGTCTGAATCTCCTCTGTCCCCTGCAGCCAGAGTTCGAACGGAGGCATGCACAGCGTGACATCCTCACGCATCAGCGCTGTAAGCCCGGCGACATCGTACTGCTCGAAGGCGGCGACATAGCGGCGCAGCATTCCCTGCTGGGCTGCGGTCAACGAAACTGGCTGCTCCTCACTGCGTTTCGCCAGCGTTGCCCGGGCGCGCTGTAATGCGCTGTTTACCGAGGGCACGGAGGTCTCCAGCGTCTCCGCCACCTCGGCGGCGGAGCACCCTAAGACTTCAGTCATCAGCAACGCGGCGCGCTGCCGTGGAGCAAGATTCTGCAGTGCTGCTACAAAAGCAAGCCGAACGCTCTGCCGCTGCACCACCTGTTCCGCCGGGCTGGCATCGTTCGATACCACCTGCGTATCCAGAATCGGCTCAATCCAGTATTCCTGCGGCTGCTGCGTCAACGACTCCAACGGAGGTGCACCCGAAGAAGGCGTACCTTCGTCAACCGGCCTGGCGCGCCGGCCACGCTTCTTCAGCTCATCGAGACACACGTTCGTGGCAATGCGGTATAGCCAGGTCTTCAAGGTCGAGCGGCCGTCAAAGCTCTCAAGACTCTTCCACGCACGGATCATCGTCTCCTGCACGGCGTCGTCCGCATCGAAGACAGATCCCAACATGCGGTAACAGTGGCCCGTTAGAGGAGGCCGATACATCTCGATCTGGCTGATATCTACGGTCACAGAAGCGCGGAATCGATTGTAGCGGTTCCATCGAGCAGATGTCTGCCGGGCAACTGATTCGATCCTTCAATTATTCAATCCTTCAATCAGCCGTATGATGTTGGACATTGTTTGTCCACTCATAAGGTAGGCAGCACTGATGGAGCCTCTGATCCCCCCGCCCCGGCCCCGCCTGCACTCCATCGATGCGCTTCGCGGTCTCGTCATCTGTCTCATGGCGCTCGATCATGCCCGTGATTTCTTTCACGCGAGTGCCTATGCCTATGACCCGCTGGATGCTGCACAGACCACTCCGGCGATCTATTTAACCCGCTGGATCACGCATCTTTGTGCTCCTGCATTTCTTCTCCTCGCCGGTGTCTCGGCATGGCTGCAGCATCATCGCGGGAAGTCTCTCGGCCAGCTCTCCCGCTTCCTCCTCATGCGCGGTCTGTGGCTGATCACTCTTGAGGTAACCGTCATCAGCTTCGGATGGGCCTTCTCGGTTCCCTATCTCATCTATCTGCAGGTGATCTGGGCGATCGGATGCTCCATGATCGCTCTCACAGCGCTCATCTGGTTGCCCCGCGCGGCGATTCTTGCCATCAGCCTCGTAATCATCGCCGGACACAATCTGCTCGACGGCCTCCGGCTAGCTGGCCCCGCACATCTCGGTCAGCTCTGGGCATTGCTTCACAGCGGAGGCCGCTGGCCCAACACCGATGCAGCCCTGCTGCTCGTCACCTATCCGCTACTTGTCTGGGCCGCTGTCATGGCGCTCGGATACGCCATTGCACCCATCTTCCTGTCTCCGCGCCGCAACCGGATCTTTACTGCCGCCGGTGTGCTGCTGCTGATCTTCTTCTTCGGTCTTCGTGCATTGAACATCTACGGCGACCCCCATCCATGGACATCGGGAGCGACTCCAGCGCAGACCGTAATGCATTTCTTCAACGTGCAGAAGTATCCGCCGTCACTGCTCTTTCTCTCTGTCACGCTCGGCATTCTCTTCCTTCTTGCGCCACTGTTCGATCACTGGCGCGGCCGCTTCACCGATATTCTTCGCGTCTTTGGCTCCGTGCCGCTCTTTGCGTATGTCGTGCATATCTACCTGCTCCATGCTGCGAACATCGTTCTGCTGATACTGACGCACAAGCCCATGGCAGGCGCCTTCGATCAGATTCGCAACGCATTCTTCCTTCCGGAAAAGCTTGCGGGCTCCGGGTTCTCGCTGCCAGTGGTGTACTTGGTGTGGCTGGCAGCGCTCGTCCTGCTCTATCCACTCTGCCGCTGGTGGGCTATGGTCAAGTCGCGAAAACATTCCTGGTGGATCTCGTATCTGTAAGTGCTTGTCCCCTCATGCAAGATCAACAGCTGCTGTCGTGCGGGAGGGCTCGCTTTAAAGCGCCAAAGGTGCGCTCTATAACAGCCTGGGGCAACGCCCCAGATTAACGGCACAACGACATGGAAGGGCTGAAGGCCCGCTCCATAATTCGGCATCTATAGGTGCCGTTATCACGGCGCGGTCTTAGAATTGAGCCGGTCGCGAAACTTCCTGCTCCTCTCGCGCCGTGACCTTGCACTCCTGGTGATGCTTCCGTCTTCCCGTATCGCGTGTCGAGAAACAAGCTGAGGGAATCCATCTCCATCCAGCGGCCGCAACACGGTAGAATCCCATGCAACGCACGGGGAGAGAAATCTGAATGGACTCATTCGATCCACAACGCCGTTCGTTCCTCGTTGGCGCCGGCAGCCTGGGCCTTACCCAGGTCCTGCCACCCGGTTCGACCCAGTCTCACGCAACACAGCAAAGCTATGTGCTCGACATGAGCGAAGGCGAAACCCTGGTCCACTTCCGCGACCACGGGGTCATCCTCATTAAGGCATCTCCGGCAACAGGTTCCGACCAGTTCGCGCTTGGCACACAGCAGGTGATGCAGGGGACGGGAATCCCCGTTCACCGCCACCTTCACATGGACGAAGTCTTCTATGTTCTGGAAGGCAGCGGCAGCTTCCTATTGAACGATGTTCCCCATCCCTTCGAAAAGGGCGCAACCATCTTCATCCCGCGTAATGCGTGGCACGGCTTCCAGAACCCCGATCACGAACTGCTCCTGCTCTGGACGGTTTCGCCTCCGGGGCTGGAAGGTTTTTTCCGCGAAACCTGCACCGCTCCTGGAACACCGTCAAAGCAACTTACCCGCGAACAGATCCACGAGATCGCGCTCAAATACGGAACCGAGTTCCGATAGCTCTCCGGGCGACCTCCGATGACTCCTCTAGACTGGCTACTCGAATCCGACCCCGCCATCCGCTGGCAGACAATGCGCGATCTTGTGAAATCCTCCCAATCGTCGGTGAGCGAAGGAACCATTCAACCATTCAACGATTCAACCATTCAACCAGCTTCACCCGATCGAGCCCGCATCCCACGCGAAGGTCTGGGAGCAAGGGTTCTCTCCAGTCAGGAACCGAATGGCTCATGGCTCCGGACCGATGAACCCACGTGGGCATCGACGCTGGTGACCATGCTTCTGCTGCGTTCTATCGGAATCGATCCTGCCGATCCCACCGTCGATGCGGCTGTGGTCCGGCTCGAGACCAGTCTCTGCTGGGACGACCATCCCGGTTTCTGGGACCTGCGGCCTCCCACGCCCGGCGGCAATCCATTCTTCGAGGGCGAAGAAGAGCCCTGCATCAACGGCGGTGTGCTGGCACTGGGCGGATACTTCGGCCGTCCGTCTTCAACCCTTGCGCAACGTCTTATCTCACAGCAGCTTGAAGATGGCGGTTGGAATTGTGACGCCCCAACCAGCAGCCGCTCCTCTTTCCACACCACCATCTGCGTTCTCGAAGGCCTGCTCGAGTATGAACGCTCCGTCGGACCTGCGCCAGAGGTTGTCGCAGCCAGAGCTCGCGGGGAAGAGTACCTGCTGCAGCGCAATCTCTTCCGCCGACTCTCGACCGGCGAAGTTGCAAACGCCGAGTTCCTGGAGCTCGCCTTCCCGCCGCGCTACCACTACGACATCCTCCGCGCCCTCGATTACTTCCGCGCCGCCAACCGCGCAGATCCGCGGCTCAGCGAAGCAATCGGCATTCTGAAGAGCCGCCGCCAACCCGGCGGCCACTGGCTCCTCGACATCGCTTATGACGAGGCGCTCCCTTTTCCGGTGGGAGAGACAGTTGGTGGGCCCAGCCGGTGGAATACACTCCGTGCCCTGCGTGTCCTTCGCTGGTACGAACCGCAAGCCTGAACCTTTCAGCGACAGATACTGCCGAATTCACCGCCGGAGTGCATGACGACGCAGCAGGAGAGGGGTATAGTCGAGGGGCAAATTAGAGTATTTCTCCTGTTGCTGGCTATACCGCGAGGAGCGTGCAGCGGCGTTTTCATTGAGGAAAACGCCCATAGATGCACAAGCCCCGCATTACATCTACAGGAGAAATACTCTACCGCGCCGTTCCATTTACCTTGCGTTCCATGTCACTCCGGGAGACACCGATGAGCACACCTTGGTCACGCCGCACCTTCCTCGTTGCCGCCGCTTCAGCTTCGATCGCACCTTCCCTCTCATCAGCCGCACAGGAAGTCCCGCCTTCTTCCCCGGACGCAGCGCTGCAGCGGCTCATGGAAGGTAACCGACGCTTCGCGGCCGATCAATACACAAGCATTGCACAGGACCTAAAGGTTCTGAAGGAACACACGGTCGACAAGCAGGAGCCCTTCGCGGCCGTGCTCTCCTGCGCCGACTCCCGCGTTCCCGTGGAGCTGGTCTTCGACCAGACCATCGGTCACATCTTCGTCAGACGTGTCGCCGGCAACATCATCAACTCTGAGATCATAGGCAGCCTCGAATACGGAGCCGCCGGTCTGGGCGTAGAGGTTCTTGTGGTCATGGGCCATGCCAACTGTGGTGCGGTCAAAGCAGCCATCGCGAAAAAGCCCGTTCCCGGCCAGATTGCCTCGCTCTATCCGCATCTGCAGCCTGCCGTCGAGGCCGCAGGAGGAAATCTGGTTGCCGCCATCAAGAAAAATGCGCAGATCCAGGCAAACCTGCTCGCCCAGACCTCTACCGTGCTGTGGCCTATGGTCAACGAGGGCAAGCTAAAGATTCAGGCTGCCTTCTACGATGTCGCCACCGGAGTCGTCACACTGCTGTAGCGGCGCAAACCTAAGTTGTTCTGTCTGATTGATAACCGAAAGAATGGCTAGACGGTGACAACTGCAATCCCTACCCCGGCAACTAAGGTTGCATGAAACGGAAGGTGAAAGAAGCGCTGCAGATAGTCGCGTTCTCGGTGAGTGCACTGGCGTTTGTAATGACGGCCTGCAAGAAGACAGCCACGGTCGCTCCTAACTATGCCGGCGCGATCGATACATACTACGCCGCTCACCCTCTCTGCGTATGGCCGACGCCCCAGCAGTTCCCCGTACAAGTAGCGCACTCTGACCAGGACAAGACGCGCCAGTTCGACGCCCTGGTCGATCAGGGACTGCTGACCCGCACCTCGGCCGAGAAGAAGATCATCATCGTCTCCAAACAGATGAACAACTACGACATCAGCGAAAAGGGCCGTTCCGCCTGGACTACGGATCCATCCCAGCCCGGCTACGGCAACTTCTGCTACGGCCATCGCAAGGTTGCGTCGATTGACAGCAACACGCCTACGTCCGACCAGCCAGGAGCGACCACGACGGTGAGCTATCACTACACCATCGACGGCGTCCCCGACTGGGCAGAGGCCCCCGAAACCAAGATCGCCTTCCCAGCGATACAGTTCGCTCTCAGCGGGCCTAAACCGACAACCGCAATGCTCACCAATACCCCACAAGGCTGGCAACTCACCAAAGCCGCTAACAGCAGCACCGGCGACGACTCAGGAGTCGTGCAATAACGACAGTAAGCTTTGCCAGGTGCGTACCGAGACACGTGGTTTGTGTTTTGTTAGAAATGCAGGGTGTTCCTAACCCACCTTCCGTTCCTAGTGTTCACCCCAACGAACAAGTTCGTGACTCCCGAGGTGGGTACCCCGGCAGGGTACGCGCTGAAGGCGCGTTCTATACCAGCCTGGGGCAACGCCCCAGGTTAGCGGTATTAACAACCCCAAGGGCTGAAGGCCCGCTCTATAGAAATGCGGCTTGTGGCCTCTAGCACTGCTTTGTCGAGCACCAAACCGTTTTAGTTGTCATCCTGAGCGAAAGCGAAGGACCGCTTTGTCCAGCGGCTGAGATCAACAGGAGTCCCTACGAGATCGTCTTCACCAACCGATATCGGTCTAACGTAATCTGCGCACGGATCGCGTCAACAGCGGATGGATAACGCACTTGTGCAAATGCAACCCAGGCATCGCGATACGCCTCCCATGTTCTCTCCACACTGGAGAGACTCTCTGCCTTCACTGCTCCCTCATCCATCGCTTCCTTCGTCTGCGCCCGCAAGCTCTGGACCTTCTTCTCATACTCGCGCTGTAGCAGACTATCGGACATAGCAATCTGATTGGCAGAAAGTGCAGGCCACTGCTTGCGTTCATAGCGAGCCAGCTCCGCCTGAAAAAGATCGCTGAGAATCTCCTGCGAACGTAGCGTTCGTATATTGCGAATGCTGCCACCCTGATACACCTCTGAGGCATGTGCCTTGAGGTATGTATCACGGGCAGCAAGCAGTTTGGTAAATGCTGCCTGCTGCTCAGCAGCCACCGAAGACTTGAGCGTGTTCTCGTATCGGCCTCTGCGCTCGTCCTTGACTTCCGAGGCATAATCACTACAGAAGGTCGCGCTCAACGTCGTCGTAGCATGGTCGCAGAACTCAAACGGCTCATGGTTGCCGCGGGCGCGCTCCTCAATCTCCGGCAGCGCGCTCGTCGCCATCAACCCTTCCGCCTCGCAGGCAAACCGCATCGCCAGCGGAACGTTACGCTGCACTCCTGCACCGTTGGCATAGAGATCGGCCAGGATCAGCGAACCGCCAACCACCCAGCTCGTAGGTTGATCCGGGTTCTGTGCGAGTTCAGCCTTCTGCGCAAGGCGCTCCCGCCATGCACAGGCACGCGCTTCGGCGTAGTTCACCGGACGCCCGATACCGCGATAGGAGCGATAAGACGCACACGCTGGATATACCTTCGGAGCTGGAACCTTTTCCGCTTCCGCGGGCAGTGGTACAGAAACATACGCGGAGCAATCCGCAGGCTGGCCGGCAGAAACCGTCTGACTCTGCATAGCAAACGCAGAGTTCGCCATAAGAACGGCTGTCGCGAGACCAAAGAGCTTTTTCCAATAGAAACGCGCACAGATCATGTGAGCGCAGTATATGACGATTCGGAAGCGCCGCACGCTACTTGTACCTTGTCACGCCCTCGAAGGGCGCCTCGATCTTCACTCCGCCACGCACTATTCAACTATTCAACTATCCAACGATTCAACCATTCAACTACCTCACGCGTAATTCCCGGCTGAGCGGAAACACTTGCCTTCATCGTTAAAGAAAAGGATCTCCCCACAGCGGCGGCCCGCCTGGTTGGTGTAGGCGATCACCACTGAATTCGCTCCGGTGTAAACCGTCTCCAGCGTGAAATGCAAACCGGGGAACAGACCCATGGCCTTCTGCCAGTAAGCGCGGATGGCGGGCTTGCCGTGCAAGGTGCCGGAAGGCTCTCCCATGATGTTCACGATATGCGGAGACGACATCTCAAAGTCATCAGTGTAGAACTCGAGCACCTGGTCCAGATCATGCGAATTCCAGGCAGCAATCCAGTTAGCGGCAAGATTCGAAGGCACCATGCCTCATTGTGGCAAAGAGAGCCGGCAGATGTCTGCACGGTATTAATCCGCAGCCCACACTTTAGGGGCTCCACCCATTGCATCGCAATGGGTGTATTCGAACGTCAGCTCGAATCGTTTTGCTTAAGGGCATGGCTTCAGCCATGCCGCACATCCGCCAAAGAAGCAAGCGGCTTCAGCCGCTGAGGTCCGCTCTTCACCCCGTTCGCACCCACCCAATCGCTAAGGGTGAGCCATTCGACCGCAGCACGACCGTCTTTTTGTTTGTCATTTCGTAGCGTTCGGGGGCCCCGGCCAGCTCTGCTGGTTGGGGTGAAGCGCAGCGGGGAAATCTACTTCTCGACGCATACTTCTTCTCACAAACGAAGAACCGCTCAAACCCTCAGCAATCCGCGAAACCCTCTGCCGCGATAAAAGCAGGGAGCGGTATTGTGATACACAAAGAGACGCCCATAGCGCCGATCACCGAAGATAGCCCCGCCCAGCTTCGTAATCTCATCCGGCGTCTTCAACCAGCTCTGAGTCTTGGTGTCGAAGCTCCCCAGCTTCTGCAACTCCCGATACTGCTCTTCGTTCAAAGGCTCAATCCCGATCTCAGCCGCCATATCCAGGACATTGCCCGCGACCGGCAGACCCTCCTTCTCCCGCTTGTTTTGCCCTTCCCGGTCATAGCAGACATTCCTGCGACCCTCGGGACTCTCGGCCGAACAATCGCAGAAGATATATTCCCCCGTTGCATCATCCCTGCCGATGACATCAGGTTCGCCGCCTGTCCGTTCCATCTCGCTCAACGTCCAAAGCGCCCGGGTCTTTCGTGCGAGCCTTGCCTGCACGTCAGACCACGCCAACCCCTTATGACGATTCCCGTTTTTCTCAAAGCGGTCTTGCAGTGTTTTGAAGAGTGTCTCTCGTTGTTCCTTCGAAAGAGTCGCAACGGCCATCGATGAAGCTCCTGAAATGGCGCGGCTGTCAGCGCCAAGCCTGAATGGATGATAGCCAGCAGACGGGCTCTCCGTGGACCAACCGAAGACTCAAACTTCTTATTGAATCTCGTGATCCCGTTCCTAATACATCTTCGTAGGTGTGCACGGATCATACCCAAGCGACTGCACGCTCACCGGCACCGGAGGTGTCGGTGGCGTTGACCACGGCACTGCATTGAAGTCGAAGAACTCCAGCAGATTCGGCTGAGCCGCATCGCGGGCCGTCAGGTGTGCGGAGGACCCCAGGAAGCGGTTCTCTACGAACTTGATCACGGCCGTGTGATCCATCGGTGTATGCGAGACGAAATGTTTGCGGCTGAAGGGCGAGATGACGATGTTCGGAACGCGGAAGCCGAGCTGAGCGGCGAAGCCCTGTTTGGCTGGAGCGTCGGCTGCATTGGCTCCGGGATCGTTCGAGTTCAGGTCGCAGTGTGTCGTCGGCACGCCGCCGGTGGGCACGCAGGGTTTGTAGGAATCAGCATTCACGGAGATCTGCGCGATGTCCGGAATCGAACCAAGCGAGGCATCGGTATTGGCGTTCGATGCGCCGGGCACCGGAGGCACATGGTCGTACGGTCCGCCGCCCTCGTCGTAGCTGAGGAAGAAGACCGAGTCCTTCCACTCCGGGCTGGCCGTGAGAGCATTCACGACCTTCGCAACCTGCGCCTGTCCGACGATGTTCGATCCGCCGGAGCCTGGGTGCTCGTCGTTTTGACCATAGCCGGCCTCGATGAAGGAGAAGCTCGGCAGCGTGTTGTTGGTCAGGTCAGTAAAGTAAGTCGAGAGTGGAGCGACGTGGTTGGGATCGATGCAGAAGGAGTTGGAGGCATCGCCCACAACACTGGACTTCTGCGTCGGAGCCACGCATGCTGAGCCCGAAGGGTTCTGGTAGAGATATTTGTTCGCCCACCCAAAGTAGCTAAGGACGGTGGCTGGGAACTGCGCCGCCGCGCCTCCCGTGCAGTCATCCGCAGAGAGGCATGAACCCTGCGTGACCGTGTAGTACACCTTCCAGCTCACACTGGACTGGTCGAGCTCCTGGAAGATGGTCGGCAGGCCAAGCTGCGGCAGATGGTCGTTCGAGCCAGGATCGAAGACCAGGCCCTGCGTGGTACCTCCGCTAAAGGTGGCAATGCGGTTGGGAATGCTCTTGCTTGACAGCGGCGAGAACCAGCGGTCAGAGACTGCGAACTGCGACGCCATGTAGTAGTAGTAGTTCAGGAACCCCTGATCGTAGTACCCCATCACACGCATGCCGTTGGTATCGCTATAGCTGCCGGAGCAGACTCCCGACTGCAGGCACGACTTCGCAAAGCCTTCCGCCGTGTGCACGAAGCCATCAAGATTGATGCCGCGTAGCGTGCTGAAGTCATAGCGGCTGACATCGCCATAGCTCTCCAGCCATGAGGAGCTGGCGTCATCGATGCAACTGCTCTTCAGCTTGAAGAGTTGATACGAGACACCCTCGTCATTCTGGTTGCTGACACTGGCGAGCTTATCGTCGATGCCGTCGACGTTGTAGGTCTTTCCGTCCTGACCGATATTCCAGCCATTGCTCAGGCGATACGGATTCAGCATGCCGAAGTAGCTGTCGAAGCTTCGGTTCTCCTGCAGCATGAAGACCACATGATTGATCTTCTGCAGATCGGCTGCGGGCACAACCGTAACCGTAGCAACCACCGAGGTATTGCCATCCGAGTTCGTGGCCGTTGCCGTGTAGTTGGTTGTGGCGTTGGGTGTGACCACCTGCGTTCCGCCGGTCGCGGCGAGCGTGTAGTTGGAGCCATCGTTCCCGCTAATAACGACGCTGGTGGCATCGCCGGCGATGACCTTGAGTGTGGAAGAGCTGCCCGCCGTAATCGTGGAAGAGGTCGCGGTGAAGTTGACTGTAGGCGGCGCCTGGTTCCTGACCGTGATGTTTACCGGTGTATTGAGTGCTCCACCGCAGTTATCCCATTCCTGCACGAAGGTGTTGTATGTGCCTGGATTGAGAGTCAGCTTGGTATTAAGCGACGCGCCGTTGACGTGGTAGGCAAGCGTGTTATTGACATAGATGCCCATCGCCGCCACACCTGCCGCGCAGGTGGTGCTGCCCGCTGTAGCGGTGTAGGTCACAGGAGAGGTGTCCGTGCTGTTGTTCGCAGGCGAGCTGACGGTGACGCCGTTCTGTGTGCTGCCGCCAGGGATCGTAATACTGACCGGCGTCGTCGTTGAACCGCCGCAGTTATCCCACTCCTGCACCACCGTGTAATACGAACCCGGGCTCATCGTGAGCTTGGTGTTAAGCGAGGCGCCGTTCACCTGATAGACGAGCGAGTTATTGACATAGATCCCCATCGCGGCGACGCCGCTGGAGCAGGTGGAGGCAGTAGCCGTGGCAACATAACTGACCGGGGAGCTCACCGTCGAGCCGTTCTGAGGACTGGAAACCGAGACGGTAGCAAATACGGGAGCAGCCAGGAGAAAGAAACCAAAAGCAAGAAAGACACACAGCTTGCGATTCATATTGTTTTGCCCTGCAAATCGTCAGAGGGATCGACCGGCGCGGCTTTCCCGCACAACCGGACGAAGATGTGATGCGAACTCGTTCCGTAGCGATGGCCTGCGCCAGGAGATTTTTGCGGGGCCGCATCAACAAGTTCGCCGGTAACCCCGGTTTGGCCCGAGCTACGTAGGGCTATATATAAGCGCTGAAGGCGCGCTCGATACCAGCCTGGGGCAACGCCCCAGGTCTCCGGCCCATTGAAAACTAAGGGCTGAAGGCCCGCTATATAGTTCTTCAGTAAAGGTGGGTTTTCGATACGATCGAGCAGCACCG
>JABFXN010000276.1 GCA_013361705.1 Acidobacteriaceae bacterium | reverse complement strand
CACGCGGAGACCGACGCCTACGCAATCGACAAACCCCGCGAGAGATCGAACAGCAAACGCGCCACGCGAAAAGCCAAACAGAAAGATTCGATCCGAAGGCTGATAGTGCGTGATAAGGAACCTGTACGCCAGACGAATGATATACGCCATTCCATATCCCGTTCCTCCTGGGAAGAGATCTAGGACGGGTAGCGTATCGACTCCCACACCGCTGATGTACCCAACAACGGCGCCTGAATTGGATGCAAGCAAGTGGGCGCAGCCATCCAGCGGCCTGGGAGAAACATCTGGCCTTCGCAGAGGCTCAGCATTCAAGAAATAGGCGAGTCCTTCAATATTCGTGGGCTCTGATCTTCTTTTCTCCGGACCTTGCTTTGTCCCGTCGATAAGCAGAATGATGTCCTTCGATGCACTCACAGCGTCTCCAGCAAGGGTGACAGGTTGACCAACTCTACTCCCTCGGCGGTGATCTTCTCTTTCGGAGCGCTCACCCAGTGACATATACAAAGTTCCCGCCGACGCGCTTCGCTGTATACAGCGCCCGGTCACACTCGATCAGGAGAGTGTCTCCCTCCATGGTCGGCTCACTCAGCGTAGCGACGCCGAAGCTTGCTTTCAGCGGGATTGCCTCTTCGGCAAATGGAATACTCCTGGTTTCGATCGCCGCACGCAGCCGCTCTGCAATCTCATGCGCACCGTTCCGCGGACAGTTTGGCAACAGAATCACGAACTCATCGCCGCCCATCCGTGCGATGGCGTCTGCCTCTCTCAGCCCCTCGCGTAGGCATTGCGTCGCAGCCATCAACGCCTTGTCGCCGGCACGATGGCCCAGGGTATCGTTGATTCCTTTGAAATCGTCGAGATCCATCATCACCACAGACAATGGCTGGCCGGTCTCGCGGCTGTGCGTCACCGCATTTGTCAAAGCCTCTTCAAAGGCACGACGATTCATCACTCCTGTCAGCGGATCCGTCATCGCCTGCGTGTGCAGTTCATCGCGCAGTGAAGTTGCCATCATCCACAGAAACGCCAGATCGATCGACACGAAGATCGTTGTGTTCAACATCACAGTCGTCGTCTGAATGGTGTCGGCCTTCAGGTACGTTTGCGTGGTTCCCCATACCAGCGTCAGCAGAATGCGTAGCAGGTTCAGCGCAGCCGAGAAGAACAGTACCGCACTCATCGTAATGGCAGAAGCGCGCATGCGCGTATACCAGCCATGCGCAGCTACCAAGCCGGCAAAGGCAAACTGGAATCCTGTCGCCAGGCCGATTCCCGCCAGCCGTAGCCGTATATTCGGATATCCATAGGTAAACGTCAGGCACAACGCCAGCGAGATCGCCCCCATCGCGCACTGCCCCCGCCAGTACCACTGCCGTTCTCCAAAGAACTCAGCCAGACAGCGGTGCAGCAACACATATCCCATGCTGTAGAGGAAGTTCGCCAGCACGACTGCGGCCCATACTGGCAAGTGCTCGCGGCTCGCAATCAGGATGCCGCCGATCAGATACCCAACATTGCTCGCCGCGAATGCAAGCAGGCCGCGCGTAGCGCGGTGCTGGCGTAGATTCACCAAGACCAGTAACGTGCAGAAGCTCAGCAGGCAAACCCGCTCCAGCAGCAGCGTCCGCATGTCCATGCTTGCCTCATCCTCCCACCCTCTGCGCGCAATCGTCTTCACAACGGAGATGCGGCAGACACGGTAGCAACGTAAGACAGACCGGGGAAGGCTTGCGACATATTCTCACCCACACGTACCGATTGCCAATCTTTTTATTGTTTTCGGCGCAGCAAAGAACCCTCGTCCGTTGCTCGTGGGAAAGAAAAAGGGGACAGCATCGCGCCATCCCCTTCTCAGCATGGCCCACCTGGACCTTACTGATTCTTACTGATTGAAGTTTGGTTCTTCCTCGTCCTCTGAGCCATAACGGCGCAGCAGGTTCGGTAGATTCTGGCTGAACGCTGCCTTCGGCATGACCGTGTCGCATCCGGCCTCGGTGGCCTTAGCCTTCAGGTCACCCTGCAGCACCGAGAGGAAGCCGAGGATTGAGACCGTGCGCTAGAGCTAGGTGCGAATCTTCGGCACCAGCGTCAGCGGCTTCACACCCGCATTGTTCAGGTCGAAGACGATCAACGATGGCTTGGTGCGCTCCTCACCGGAGAACAACTGCGCCAAATGCTCGGGGTCGTTCTTGATGAAGCCGACCTTCACGCCCAGCTTGCGCGCGGCTTCGTTGATCTTCGCCGTCAGGAACAGATCTTCGACGAAGAAGTAGATATGCGTAGGAGCATCTTCGCGGACCACAGCGTTGCTGATCGGCGCTCGCAGCTCAGGCGGCAGACGATCGACATTGCCACCTTCGAAGTCATAGTTACGGCGCTGCTTGCCATGTCCTCCGCCGCGCACGTTGCCGTTCAGCTCCATCGTCGAAGGCGGAGAGTCGGCATAGTTGCCATTCGCTTCACGATAGCTGTGGTCCATCGGTCCCACAAAGCTGCGCGGGCCTTTCGTCTTCTGCTTGCGACGGCCGAATCCGCCGCCGTTGACGCTGTTTCCGGGCTCAATCTGGTTACCGGGGCTGTAGCCAGTACCGTCCGTACGCTGGCGTTCGCGGCGACGCTGCTTTTTCTTCCAGCGTTTGGCGCTGGGACTGTTCTGTTGTCCCTGCTGTGGCTGGGTGCCGGCCTGCTGCGGCTTGGGCTGGGGCACAAAGTCGCTGTCTTCCCCACTCTGGATCACGATCTGACCCTCAGGAGACGCCACCGCATCGGTGGGCTTGTTTTTACGGCGGCGGCGGCGGCGGCGGCTGCTACGCGATGTGCCCTGACCCGGGGCAGTGGCTTGTCCATTTTCGGAACTTACAGGTGGAGGGCCCTGAGGCGCTGTTGCCTCGGGCAGGTTCTGCTCTGAATTCATGCTTCCACTTCCTGGTTCACTTACATTTCTTCGGTTTGAAAAGCTCTTCGGCTGCCCCCAGGCGCAGCCGCATCGCAGCCGCGTTCTGCGCAACCTTGGCTTCTAAAACCGGAATATCTTTCTCGGAGAAAACAGTCTCAAGTTCTACTCGAAAGGAACTTCGTCTCGTCTTATCTCTGGCTGCGTTCGCCGGCAGTTCATGCAGGCGCTTCCCCACAACCGTTGGCACACCAGTGTCTTGGTGAAACCCTTTGTCTATCCGCCTGAAGAATTTGGAAACTTGGCGGGCCGTTCGAATCGCTCTCCTAGGAGTGAAAGAGTCGATCACGGCCTCAGCCTTCTCAGCCTTCCGATAGGCAACACCATACTACCCGAGTGGGAGGTGCTTGGCAAGTCACTCCCCTAAACGACGAAAGGCTACCGCCCCGGTAGCCTTTCGTAATGGCCATCACTGGCCTCCCATAAAGTGGTTCCTAACCAGGAACCAGAACCGATCCGGGGTTCACAATGCCTCTTTGGGCTGTGATATCTCTCCGGCTCGTTCGGTGCGTGCGTCTCGCGCATCTGCGAACCACCCTTCCTATAAGCACGGCCCATGCCAAACCCGTATTCCTTATGGATTCAATAACTTAGATATATGTCGGGGGGCCCGTTCTATTTTCTTTGGAATCTCATCGACGCTGGTTCTACGGTTTTCCATAGAACCGGCCTCGGATTGCACTATCGCTGACACTTCGGGCAGTAGTGCGTTCCCCGCCCCGCCACCAGCAAACGCTTGATCGGCGTCTTGCACGTCCGGCAGGGTTCGCCGGTACGAAGATACACCCGGTGCTCCAACTGGAAGAATCCCCGCATCCCGTCCGCGTCTACGTAGTCCGAAACGGACGATCCGCCAAGCTTGATGGCGTGCTGCAGCACGGCCTTCACTGCCTTATGCAGACGCTCCAATTCGACCCGTGTCAGTCGCCCCGCCTGGCGAGTTGGCCGAATTCCGGCGCGGTGCAGGCTTTCGTCGGCATAGATATTCCCCACGCCATGCAACAGCTTCTGGTTCAGCAACGCGCTTTTGATCGGCGTCTTGCGGCCTTTGAAGAGCTCTACAAATTCGTCCACGCCGATTTTCAACGGCTCTTTCCCTGGCCCGGTGTAGCCGCGCGTTACGCTCATGCGGCCAAACCGCCGCGGATCGATGAAGCGAACCTCACGGCCCGATTTCAGGTGCAGTACTCCATGCGTGTGCGGCGGTAACGGAACATCGCTGTCATTCACCAGCAGCCGGCCGGTCATTCCCAGATGCACTAGAAACTGCGCTCCTCCGGCGAACTCGAAGACCACCGTCTTACCGATCCGGTGGACCTGCTCGATCTTCTTTCCCTTCAGCGTCTCCGCAATCTCTTCCGCCGGCGACTTCAGGGGCTCCGGCTTCTCTCCCAGCCACACGCTGACCACCGTGTCTCCAGAGACACGCTCATGCAGCCCATTAGCAACGGTTTCGACTTCAGGAAGCTCAGGCACCCCCTGATTAGAGCATTTTCCCTGTGCGCGGGCGGTGCTCCTCTCGGCGCTATCTTTGGCGGCAGCATGAAAGGGGGCGCTGATCGGAGGCGCCCTCGGTGCAGGTGTCGACGCCCCCGCAGGCAAAGCCGCCCAGGACAAGCGGCCCGCAACACACGATGAAGACGATGGTGTTGGCAGCAGTCATGATGGCGATTCCTGCGGCTGCAATGGCCCAGGGAGGCAGCGGAACACAACGGATGAATGTGTCAGGAGCCAAAACCGTCCGTGACCTCTCAAAACCCGAATATGAGCCATCCCGGTGAATACACCACCGGATTGACCAACGAGCCGCTCCTCCCCGTGAGCGTGCACGAGGCCTGGGCGCAGAGCGAACGCAACAACGACCAAGCAACCCGCGGAGTTGAGCGCACACAAGCGCGGACTCACTCTACCGGAGAACAAAACCGCAGGTCAGAAAGCGGGCGACTGGATCAAGAAGGAAGCCAGAAAGAATCCAGATCAGTTGCTCGACGTTGTCGTCGATCGCGCTGCGATGAAGGTGGGAACCAGAAGCTCTACAGTCGCCAGGTGATTTCATCCTGAGCAATGGGTTCCCCGGGCAACTTGTTTGGCTGGGGTGAAGCAGCGAAGGCTCTGCTTTTCTTCCACTGCAGCTCTGAGGTAAGGATGCCTTTAAGAACTGTAGTTGAAAGATAAGAGTTATTCCGTAGTCTTAACCGTTTGTCGCGGAAAAGTGGATATCGGGCTGAAGTCGCTTAGTTGCAGTTACTTCGACCTGTGTCCTGATTTAGAAAACGTGTCCGTGTAAGACGAAAGTTGCGGATGTTTAACGCCTTAGTGCCATGGTCGCGCCCATTAAATCCCCGTTCTCCACACCGCCCTACGATCCACAGTGCGAAAGACTGGATGTGTTTAACGGAAATCGTGGTCCAACCCGCATCATTGCAGGGATTCGTTAATAGCCTGTGTTCCACAAGGGTGTAGGAAAAAGCGTATTATCCTCGGCTTCCACAGGTTTTTCCTTAATGAGGAAACTGAAGGTTAATTGACAAACGTGAGGTCTCCTGTTAATCCATGCGATCGCCTTTTCGAGCTCTGGCCGTCGGCCTGTTTGCCGTGTTGCCTGCCGCCCTGGCGCAGCAGATTGGGGATCCGGCGCAGCAGATAAGCGACCCAGCGCAGCAGATAGGAGATCCGGCGCAGCAAGCCCGCGACACGGTCCAGCCGAGCGGTAAACAGGCGCAGCCGGCGAGCGACCAGATGCACCGGCAGACGATGGCGATCTATGGACAGGTAAGCCCCTATCTCGATTTGCCAACTAAGAAGTTGCAGCACCAGATAGACGATCTTGATGGCTTGAAGATCGACGAGGACCAGGCCGGGCTTGACTCTCTGCTGCAACACATCAGCGAGACAGTCTCTGCGCAAATGCCTCGCATCCCCAATCTGGTGGCCCGTGAAGATATCGCTCTTGAGGAAGAGCACATGCAGATTCAGGGCGGTGGCCGTGGACGAGGGGCGATGGTGTCTGCCGCCACGCCTGAGATGGTGCTTCGAGCCGAAAGACGCTACGAGTTCGTCATCCGCAGAAGGCCCTCCGGTGATCTCCAGATCTTCGAAGAATCCCGCAAAGAGATTGGCACCTCGAAAGATCCCATCTTGCCGCCGCAGGGGACCGGCTTCAGCGGTCTTTGGATGCTCTTTGTTCCCGGCGTTCTGGAAGAACAGCGATTCCGGTATCTCGGCACGCAGAGGATCCACGGCCGTCAGACGGCCGTCATTGCATTTACGCAGGTGCCGGGGCGGGTGAAGATTCCCGGTGTGATCCGCGGTATGGCCGGCGACGTACCCATGCTGCAACAGGGCCTTGTCTGGGTGGACGAAGAGACATCACGGATTCTCCGCATTCGGACCGACCTTCTAACACCTCTCCCGCAGATCAACACCACCCGCCTTACGTCGACAGTCGAGTACTCCGAGGTCCATCTGCCAGGCCTGGATGAGAAGCTGTGGCTTCCCCGCCGCGTGGAGCTTCTCTGGACGATGAATGCCCGCAACGGCGGAGAGATCCACCGCTATTCCAACTACCGGCTCTATAAGGCAAACGTGAGGATCATTACCGACACTATGGGCACCGCTCCCGTTGACGATCCTCCGTAACCCATACACCGGGTGCCCCATGTCCCGATTTTGGGACGTGGGTATTCGAGCGCAGCTCGAACCGTTTTTTGTCATTTCGTAATGATCGGGGTTCCAGGCCAGCTACTCTGGTTGGGATGGAGGGCAGCGGAGAAATCTGCTTCTGTACAGAAACAAAAAGGGCCACCATCAAGGTGGCCCTTCTCTCTTATGGAACCGTTCAGTTCAGCGTCTCCATCAGCTTATTGATCGTGCGGTTCAGATCCTTATCCGCCCTGCGCTGTTCATCGATTTTCGCAATCGAGTGCATCACTGTCGTGTGATGTTTGCCACCGAACTGGCGGCCGATTTCAGGCAGCGAAGCCTCGGTCATCTGCTTCGCGAGATACATGGCAATCTGGCGCGGAACCACAATCTGGCGCGAGTTGTTCTTCTGCTTCAGCTCTGCCACGCGCATGCCGAACTGCTCGGCAACCGCGCGCTGAATCGCCTCGATCGTGATCTTGCGCACCTGCGTATCGATGAACTGCTTCAGGCACTGCTGTGCCGTCGGCAGCGTGATCTCCACGCCGTGCAGAGAACACCATGCGATCAGGCGTACGAGCGCACCTTCCAGCTCACGCACGTTGGTGCGCACATTCGATGCAATGAACAGCGCTACATCGTTCGGCAGCGGCGTGTGCTCGCTTTCGGCCTTCTTCTGCAGGATGGCGACTTTGGTCTCGAGATCGGGCGGCTGAATGTCGGCAATCAATCCCCACTCAAAACGCGAACGCAGACGGTCTTCGAAATCGGCCAGCTCTTTCGGTGGACGGTCCGACGCGATGACGATCTGCTTCATCGACTCGTGCAAGGCATTGAAGGTATGGAAGAACTCCTCCTGCGTACGCTCCTTGCCGGCCAGAAACTGGATATCGTCGATCAGCAGCACATCCACGTTGCGATACTTGTCGCGGAAGCTGGTCATCTTGTCGTA
Source organism: Acidobacteriaceae bacterium (assembly GCA_013361705.1). Taxonomy (GTDB): domain Bacteria; phylum Acidobacteriota; class Terriglobia; order Terriglobales; family Acidobacteriaceae; genus Terriglobus. The sequence continues at coordinate 8,990 of JABFXN010000276.1, read as the reverse complement.
GCGCACCGAGTTGATCATCTCGTTGGTGAACTTCTCACCCGAGACGTAGCTGATGGCCGCATGCGGATTGCGGCGTTTCACCTCGTGGCCGATAGCCTGCATCAGGTGGGTTTTGCCCATACCCACGCCGCCGTACAGGAAGAGCGGGTTGTACGCCTTCGAAGGACGCTCGGCGACTGCGAGCGATGCTGCATGAGCGAACTGGTTGCCGCTGCCGATGACGAAGCCGTCGAAGACGTAACGCGGGTTCAGTTGCGCCGCGGTGTTCCAGTCGAAGCGAGACTGCTCCGGAAGATTGGCGCTCTGGCGCGCGTTGTTATTGCGGGCGTTGGTCAGCGAGCGGTCAGGCTGCGGCGCAAATCCGCCGTCCTCGCGCACCTTGGGCAGCGAGGGATCTTCCTGCGGTGTCACAAAGAGCACCTTTTCAACCTCGAGGCCGAGGTTGTCGATTGCCTCCATGATCAGATTTTCGTAGCGATCCCCCACATGCTGAAACTCGGTCGAGGGGATACGGACGTACAAGGTCTTGCCGTTGATATGCGAGAAGCGCGTGGGCTTGAACCAGGTGTCATAGGACTGCCGGTTCACTTTCTTCTGCAACGCTTCAAGGATACGGACCCAGTGATTCAAAACAACGGTAGCAGTCGGTGCAAAGGACATGTCTTTCCTATCGGTCCGAGCGGCTGTTTTAACACAACGGGATGCCGGAAAGAAGCGACAAACAGCAAACGGTCACCCTTGCCTGCTTGAGGAAATCTCATGCGGGTGAGGTGGGAGAGCGTCTGCTGGAAGCTCTGCGCTGCGCGGCGCGAGAGGTTGTTTCCTTGAGGGTCCTGCGTGGTGAAAATGACAGCCGATGAACTGTCGTGTCTCTATCGAACAGTGCCGATAGTAGCACGCTGAACCGGGCCCAATTCAAGCGGCATTCACCAATTAATTTTGAGTTGCACCATGCATTGTGAAACTTCCGCCAGGCGCTCAAAAAGTGTGAACGAATCTGAGTCCGGACGCAGACAGAGCTTGGCCGAAAGTGGAAATCGGGGTAGAATAAGAAGCTGTTGCAACTTCAAGGATTTGATGTAGGAGAGGCTATCCCATGCCCAAGCGTACCTTTCAACCCAACCGCCGCCGCCGCTCGAAGGTTCATGGCTTCCTGAGCCGCATGGCCAGCAAGGCCGGACGCGCCGTTCTGAGCCGCCGCCGCGCCAAGGGCCGTCACAAGATCGCCGTCAGCGCCGGTTTCCGCGACTAGTTTTACCCCGTTCTTCCCATGCAGCCCGGCCCCATCTCGCTGGAGCAAGCATGCGCGAAGCTGGCCGAACTTTGGTCGCCGCGTGTCGTAGGCCGGGTTAATGATCAATACGTCAAGGTAGCAAGGTCCAGGGAGAGTTTCCCTGGCACGCGCATGAACGCGAAGACGAGATGTTTCTCGTCCTCTATGGACGTCTGCGCATCGGCCGCGAAGCTGCCGACGGCGGACCCGTCTTCGTCGGTCCCGGTGAGTTTTTCGTCGTGCCCCGTGGCCTGCGCCACAACACGGCCGCCGACGAAGAGACCTGGATCGTACTCATCGAGACCGTCACCACCGAACACGCCGGCAGCGAGAAAACCGATCGGGCCCGCAGCCTGGAGGAACAGCTCCGCCCTCTCTGAGGAATCGAACGCCTAAGCAATTCTCCTAATGGTGTTGAGTGGAGTCCTGACTGCTTGCGCCGTTTTCCTTCAAAGAAAACGGCATTCGCGGATTTATCCAGAGCTACAGTATTGGGAGAATTGCTTTTATGTACGCCGACCTCCGCCTTCGTAAACACGCTGACTTTCAAAGCGTGTACGGCCGCAGCCGCAAGCAGCATACGCGGCAGATGGCTTACTTCTTCGCCCCTCGCGAGGATGAGGGCACAGGCCCACGCATCGGTCTTACCGTCGGCAAGGTTATGGGCAAGGCACACGACCGCAACCGCATCAAACGCCGGCTCCGTGCCGCCATACGAGCTAATGCCGCCCTGCTCACCTTGCCGGTTGACGTGATTCTGCATCCCCGGCGCACCGTACTCGAGGTCGAGTTCGAAAAGCTGAAGGCCGATGTGGCCGACGTCTTCCGCGCCGTTCAGCGTTCAATCTCCAAGGCTCGGTCATGAGCTGGCTGCTCCGCGGTCTCTTCACGGTCTACCGCTGGACGCTCTCTCCTCTGCTGCACAGCTTCGGCCTCGGCAACTGCAAATATCAGCCCACGTGTTCCGAATACGCCGAGATCGCCCTTTATCGCCATGGCGTCTTCAAAGGTACTGCCCTCGCTGTTTGGCGGATTCTCCGCTGCAATCCCTTCAGCAAAGGCGGCCTGGATCCGGTTCCAGAGACGAAGCATCCGCGATAAATCAGTTACTGCCTCATGAATGGTGCGTTTCGTAGTGTGTATTCAGGCACCGTTTGCAAGCAAACAATTCCCTTCCCCAATACAATGGAAATGAGCGATTTTGCGCCTAAAATCACGCGCCCGCTCGCAGGATCTACTCAGGAAGAGAGTCGAAGTCTCCTTGGCAGAAATCAAGAATCCCAATCAGCAGTCAAACGCTGGCAGTTCCACCACAATGCTGGTGATGATGGTGGTCTTTCTCGGTGTGTTCTTTGGCCTTCGCTACTTCGGCCCGAAGAAGCAGCCTACGCCGGCCACCCCCGCGCAGCAGCAACAGGCCCAGCAACACCAGGAGGCCTTGCAGCAGGCGACCACGGCGGCTGTAGCGAGCCCCACCGCCGCATCGGTTGCCGCTGAAGGTGAGCAGACGACGACGATCGAGAACGCCGTCTACCGCATCACTTTCACCAATCGTGGAGCCCAGGTCACCCACTGGATTCTCAAGGACTACAAGGACTCCCATGGAGCGCCTCTGGATCTGGTCCACAAGACCGTAGCCGCGAAGTACGGATATCCGCTCTCGCTCTACTCGTATGACACCAGCGCCATGGCAAAGCTGAACAGCGGCCTCTACGTCGCTTCTGCTACCGGCAATATCACTGCTCCGGCGACGCTGACATTTACCTACGCCGCCGGCGGTCTGGAAGCGAAGAAGACCTTCACCTTCGACAACAGCTACGTTCTCGGTTCACGCGTTGAAGTGAAGCAGAACGGAGCTCCCGCGCGTGCTCTGCTTACCTGGCCTGGCGCCCTTGGCGATCAGGAGAACACCTCGCACCACACCTATGACCAGGTGGATACCTCACAGAACGGCAGCGAGACCCACCTGGCCGCTAAGAAGGTCAGCGGAGGCAATACGCTGAACGGTCCGTTCGACTGGGCTGGAATTAGCGATCCATATTTCGCCGCGATCTTCCTTCCCGAGAATCCCGCGACTGCCACCGTCGTTACGCTAAGCCACCCGATCGATGTCTCCAAGGACGGCGACGGGAAGAACCTGATATCGATCCCGGCTCTTGGCGTAGCGGCAGGCGATGTCAATGGCGCCTCGTCCGTTCGCCTCTTCGCCGGACCGAAGGCCGTCAGTGTACTGAAGAACATCAAGGCTGCCGACGGCAAGACCACGCTTGAGCCGCTGCTCGACTTCGGCTTCTTCGGCGTGATCGGCAAGTATCTCTTCCTCGCCCTGCAGGCCGTTCATAAGTACGTTCCCAACTGGGGCTGGTCGATCATTGTTCTCACCGTGATCATCAACCTGATTCTTCTGCCGCTGCGCTACAAGACTATGCAGTCGGCGCTGAAGATGCAGCGCATCCAGCCGCAGATGGACGCCATCAAGGCCAGGTACGCCAAGTACAAGGTCACTGATCCTAAGCGTGGAGAGATGAATGCGGAGATCATGGAGCTGCAGAAGCGAGAGGGCGTGAATGTCTTCGGCGGCTGCCTGCCTACACTGATCCAGCTTCCCTTGCTCTTTGCCTTCCTGGGTATGCTTCCCAAGGTAGTCGAGCTTCGTGGAGCGCACTGGTACTGGCTGCACGACCTCACCGCAGCCGATCCGTATCACATTCTGCCCATCATCATGATCGTCTCTCAATTCCTGATGCAGTTCTATACGCCCTCACCCGGCATGGATCCTGCACAGCAGAAGATGATGGCCTTCATGATGCCGGCCTTCTCCGGCTACATTACCTGGAACTATGCCTCCGGCCTGGCCCTCTACTGGTCAATCGGTAACCTCATCGGAATCATTCAGCAGCAGGTGATGAACCGCACCAGCCTTGGCCGCGAGATGAAAGAGCTGGCCGCCAAGCGTGCGCGCCGTCGCCAGCCGGCAACTATTCAGGGCCGTCGCTAGAGCCGGCCGCTCGAGGAAACAGAACCATGGAAGATCTTTCCCAGGCTGCAAAGAAGGTAGCTGCGTTTGTGCAGACGCTGACCACCACCGGTGGCATGCGTCTGAAGTACCGCATCACCGCCGGCGCCGGAGCCTCTGACCCGGACGGTCTCGAACGGCGCGATATCTATGTCGAGCTTGCCGGCCCTGACGCGACACAGTTGACGGAGCGCAATGGCGAGGGATTGCGCGCGCTCGAACACATCGCAGCGAAGATCCTCCGCCTTGAGCCCGAAGAGCACGACCGCATCTCCTTCGACGCCAATGGCTTCAAGGCCGAGCGGGCACGTGACCTGCGCGAGAGCGCCGCAGACGCCGCAGAACGCGTTCGAGAGAACAACCGCCCCTATAGCTTCCCTCCCATGAGCAGCCGCGAACGCCGCATGCTGCACATGGCTCTGAGCGAACACACCGATCTGCGCACGGAGTCCAGCGGCGAAGGCCGCGACCGCTTCGTCGTTCTCTATCCGGCCGACTACCAGGGCACTGTCCGCGCTCCACGCCGCGATGACCGTGGCGGCTACGGCCGCGGCCGAGGCGGACGTGGCGGTAGTGGTGGACGCAGTGGTGGCGGACGTGGCGGTTACGGCCGCCGCTCCTAGAACAACCCTTATCCCTTTCAAGAGGCGGCCATCACGCCCGCCTCTGTTCTTTGCCGCTGCCCCTGTTTGCCGCTGCCCCGACACGCGATACCTGAGGACGGATCATTGAAAGCATGCTTACGGCCTACCTGAAGGCCGTGAAAGGCATCTATCTACAGCAGTAACCGGTACTGTACCGGAGTTGGACAACATATCTCCTCTGTTAGCGGGGAGGTATCTCTTCTATGGATGTGCGGGACCATCCCGGCATACCCGTCGTAAGCAGACGGCGTTTTCTCAAGCAGACATTTGCATTCAGTGCCCTTGCGGCAGTCGGCAGTCCGTTCCTCGGATGCGGCGGCTCCGGTCCACAGTCGGGCAATGACTCCCCAGGCAATGCTGCCGCGGCGGCGGATTTCCTTGTCATTGGCGATTGGGGAACCGGCGATGCGAATCAGGCCCTGGTCGCCGCTGCTATGCAGAGCTACGTCACACGGCAGAACATCGCCACAGGCGCCATGCTGATGATTGGCGACAACTTTTATACGCCGATGGATGACGGTGCGAACGACAAGCGCTGGCAGACCCAGTTCGAACAGATGTACCCCGCTGGTGTCTTCAACTGTCCCGCGTATGCCATACCCGGAAATCACGACTATGAGTACCTGCCCATTTCCAAGTTTTCGGCTCAGTTGGAATACGCCCAAAAGGCAGGTACTCGTTGGACCATGCCGTCGCAGTGGTATCGCGTTACCTTCCCTACGGCCAATCCGCTCGTGACCTTCCTTGCCTTGGACAGCAACATGCCATTCGGCAATGGGGCCACCCGCGATGGAACCTTCTATTGCATGACGGCGCAGCAGCGTCTGGACCAGTTGGCCTGGCTCAAGGAAGAGCTGGCGAAGCCGCTGACCACACCCTTCCTGGTGGCCTTAGGACATCACCCGATCTATTCCAATGGCATGCGTGGCGATACCCCCATGCTGGTACAGGACTGGGATCCGCTGCTCCGTTCCTCCGGCGCGCATGTCTATCTGTGCGGACACGATCATGACCTGCAGCACCTGGAGTTTGCCGGACACCCCACATCCTTCGTTGTCTCCGGCGGCGGCGGCGCTCCGTTGTATCGCATCGTGATCGATGAGTCAGTACGCGGTCCCTACGCCGTGCAGGTCAACGGCTTCACCCATGTGACCGTTACACCTGCTTTGATGACGCTGCGCCACGTCGATCTGAACGGGAATGTCGTCCATGCATTTACGAAGACTACCGATCACAAAGTCACGATTCTCTGATCAACGATCCAACTAGGGCGTATCGACAAATTGGATATCGCCCATGCACCGGGTGCCCCATGTCCCTCGGGGACATGGGCCCGGCCTTCATCTTCCCGAGCACTCGTATCAATCTCTTCCCGTATCAACGTTAGGGTTACAGAAAAACGGTCGCGCAAAGCGCGATACCCACCCTTCGCGATAAGACCGCGAAGAATGGGGCTGTCTACTGCTTCCGAATTTGTCGATACGGCCTAAGTCGTTTCACGGCATTCAAGCCCGCATGGCAATTCCACGGCCGCGTAATCCAGGTGAATTACGCGCCTGTGATGCGGGGAGGTTGATGGGGATGATGCGTGCAGTAGCAACGGTCGCATTAACAGCGCACTTCCTTGCGGGGCTTCGCAGGTAACAGCCTGCCGCATCGTGAACTTCTCCATGTCTGTTGCACTGAGTTTGCCATTGCGGTGAGAGCCGGAAATCACCTTGAGCGCTCCATTACTCGCCGGGCAAGGATCAAGATGCAGCCGCACCGAGATCATCTGTTCCAGAATCTCTGCAGGCGGTTGCACGTGCAGCACATCCACCTTTACAGACCACGGCCCATATCCCTCACACTCGACTCGTTCCCGAACCGCAATGGTTACATCCTGATGCCACGGCACTTTCCAGTTCGCATCCGGCGTCTTATCAAAAAGGATCGCTCGCACGGCCGTAAAACGATCGCCCAAAATTGGCGCCACTAATCCACGTATAACGTCGGACTGAGCCAGTTCGCGGACCTCTGGCACGACATCCATCAGGTTACGCACACCCCCCGCAATGCCTCCGGTACGGCATCGGTAGAGACGGCATCAATCATCGCTTCCACCTGAAAAGGCAAGAGCACGTCTTCGACAATCGCGAAGCCGTGCTCTCGAACCTGTTCGACCATCTGCATCACAACGTCGGCGACTTCGACTCCAGCAGTCCCTGTGCACGCGTCATGAACTCAGCCAATGACACACTACCCTGATCGCCCACGCCCCGTGTACGCACGCTTACCGCTTCACTCGCCGCTTCCTTATCACCCATCACCAGGACGAACGGCACCTTCTGCAGCGTGAAGTCGCGGATCTTCGCATTCATCTTCTCGTTGCGCAGATCGAGCTCCACCCGCAGTCCAGTAGCCTCAAGCTTCTCCTTTACCTGCTCGGCATAGGCATGATGCTTTTCGCTGATAGGCACCAGGCCAATCTGCACCGGCGACAGCCATAGTGGGAACGCGCCGGCATAGTGCTCGATCAGTACGCCGAAGAAACGCTCCACGCTTCCGAACAGAGCGCGATGCACCATCACGGGTTGGTGACGCTCGCCATCCTCGCCGACATACTCCAGCTCAAAGCGGCGTGGCAGGTTGAAATCGAACTGCACCGTCGATAGCTGCCACAGACGGCCCAGCACGTCGACGAGCTTCACATCGATCTTCGGTCCATAGAAGGCTGCCTCTCCTGGGAACGTCTGGAAGCTCAGTCCACGGCCGACCAGAACTTCCTTCAAGGCTCCCTCGGCGTGCGCCCAATCATCCGCGGTTCCGAAGAACTCGCCCGGCTTATTGGGATCGCGGGTCGACAGCTCCACGCGATACTCCGAGAAGCCAAAGGTCTTCAGCACCGACTCAGCAAAATCAAGGCATGCCTCAACCTCGCCTTTGATCTGGTCCGGCGTGCAGAAGATATGCGCATCGTCCTGCGTGAAGCCGCGCACGCGCAACAGGCCGTGCATGGTTCCGCTGCGCTCGAAGCGGTACACATTGCCCAGCTCCGCATAACGGGCCGGCAGATCGCGGTAGCTCTTCGGCGTGGACTTGTAGATCAGGATGTGGCCGGGGCAGTTCATCGGCTTCACGCGGTACTCCGCGTCATCCAGCTCCATCGGAGGGAACATGTCCTTCGAGTACACGCCGTCGTGGCCAGAGATCTTCCAGAGCTCGCGCTTCATGATGTGCGGCGTAAAAACCAGGTTGTAGCCGCGGCGAAGACACTCCTCGCGCATCCAGTCTTCCATCGTCTTGCGGATGATGCCGCCCTTCGGATGCCAGAAGATCAGGCCCGATCCAGCGACCTCCTGAATGGAGTACAGGTCGAGCTGCTTGCCGAGCACACGGTGATCGCGCGCCTTGATCTCCTCCAGGTGCTTGAAGTGTGCCTCCAGATCCTTCTTGTTGTAGAAGGCCGTGCCGTAGACGCGCTGCAATTGCGGATTGTTCTCATCACCCAGCCAGTACGCTCCCGCCAGGTTCATCACCTTGAATGCCTTCACGCGGCCGGTCGAGGGTACGTGCGGTCCACGGCAGAAGTCGACGAAGCTCCCGTTCTTGTACAGAGAGACCTGCTCGCCGTCTTTGGTGAACTTCTCCACGAAGTGCTGCTTCATGAAGTCGCCGTTCGCCTTGAACTCGCTGAGCGCCTGCTCACGCGGCTCGTACTCGCGCACGAATTTCTCATCGCGCGCCACCACTTCAGCCATGCGCTGTTCGATCTTCTCCAGGTCATCCGGAGTGAACGGCTTTTCACGATAGAAGTCGTAGAAGAAGCCGGCATCGGTGGCCGGACCATGGCCGAGCTTAGTCTCCGGAAACAGCTCCAGCACCGCTGTCGCCATCACGTGCGCAGCCGAGTGACGGACGACCTTCAGCGCCTCCGGGGCATCTTCCTTCAGCAGCCACAAAGCAACATCCTCGTTCAGCGGAGCGGAGAGATCCACCAACCGCTCGCCGCTCTCGTGTGCGGCATACATGGCATCTTCGCTGCCTGTCTCGGTGGCCGTGTTCTCCGTAGTGGCTG
>JABFXN010000021.1 GCA_013361705.1 Acidobacteriaceae bacterium | reverse complement strand
AAAGACTTGGCGGGCATGCTCATATGCCGCGGCGGCAGCCTCCAGCTCCTCTACCCGGATTCTCTGACTTTTCTGCTGCCAGCACACATCGACTGACCTGCGGCACCATTCCGCGCTGCGGCGCGATGCGCGAATCGGTTTTTCATCGACAGACAGGAAGATCGGGTTTGTATGAGATGAAGGGTAGATGCGCATCGCTACCCAACTGCTGCGCTGCACCTTTGCCGAGAATTGGATAGGGTGCAGCACTCCGTCCGCGTCGACTAACTGCCGTTCCACCACTTGCCCGTTGATCAAGAGTTCCACCGGGACTTTGCGGGTGTTGTTTATGCGAGCCCGCTCAATATGCCAGTAGGGTTTGTCATAAGGGGAAGCGTGTTGGATCATCCTGGTTTCATCCGTTGGCGCGACTTCAAGTCGCGCGCAAGCCACGACAGTAAACCGGACCTCCATCGCGCCAGGAAGATTGATGGAATGTTGGTCATCAGAATGTCCTTCGACCGCAAAGTGAAAGAGGTGACTCCTTCCATCGCCGAAGTAGCTACTCCCTTTCAACAGATGCTGCAGCCAGAGCGCGTAGCCATCGTCCCCTTCGACGGGACGCGGCAAGGCAACATACGATCGTCCGCCGCCGACACATGTGTCGGTGAGACATGGAAAGTCGGTCTCGCCCGCGAAGGTGGTTCGGAAACCACAATTCAGGGTGTGATACCAGATATTCAACTCTGCAAATGGCCACAGATCGCAGCCGGAGATGAAGTCAATAACTCCCGGATGAGTAACATCGACGATGTACTCATTCGCTCCCATGCTGTTGAAGCTGGGAATGATGTAGTTCGGAAGCTGCGTGCTGTCTACGACTAAACCATGGGCTGAATGAGCATAGCCGACGATTGCTCCCTGACCTTTGGCCCATTGCAAAATCGGGATGTTCCAGCTGGGCCAGTCCTCCAAGCCTCGCGTGCCGGGATATTGCTGATCGTGGAGCTGCAGAAGCACCAAATGCCCACAATGACTAGAGGGGAAACCCGAGACCTCGATATCGTAGCGAACAAGAGAGCGGACCTCCGGAGCATCGGCGCCTGGCATGGCGGTGATCACCCGTCTGGTCTGTTCCGCGGCGATGGCATGCGCGTCATGTGGCATCCCATGCGATGCTTCTGCGGCGACCTGATGAGAGGAATTATGGCGCACCTCCTCCGCATGCCCGGTAAAGAACTGTTTCTGGTATTCGAAGCCAGGTCCCCAGTTGAGCACCGATCCCAGATCGAGCGCCTCGCCATCCACCTGACGCTCCATCACAATGGGAACCACACCTTCTGTGGGGCTCTCGTAGTGCGAACATCCGGCGGCATGAATATGAGTGTCTCCTGAGTAATAGCCCTGCGAGCGAGGCGTCACCCAGCGCTTCAGTTTCAGCTGTAGCGGAGGGTTCTCGGTCTCCGTGACTCTCAATGTGACGCGATTCGCGAAGTACTCCGGTCCACGGCTGTATTCCACCATGTAGTCACCTTCGGGAAGGCGGAGCGTCTCGCCAGAATAGCGATAGACCTGTGGCTGAAAGTTCAGGTCAGGCAGCTCTCGCTTCGTCTGAGGAGGATAGACACGCCCACGTGTATCGCGCACGGTAATGGCTGCGATGGTAGGCTCACCCTCCTCATCGAGGATCTTCAGGCGGATGGCCGTTGACGGCTTGCAATGGAAGAGGATCGGTACCGAGCTACGGTAGCCCAGATCCTGTTCTCCGTAACCGGCATCGGCCTGAAGCGTTGCTTCACGATCTCCAGCGTCTCGGCTATACAACTGCAGGATGCGGTACTCCAGGGAGAGGCCGGATAGCGTCGGCGTCATCGGAGGAGAGTCAAAGGTATCGACAGCAATCCAGCGAGCTCTGGCTTCTACTTCATCTACCGCGCCATTGGTGAAGTCATGCACACCTTCAATCGCGAGAGAGGATCGTCTGCCAACAGGAGCTCCCTGCGGTGACTTTATTTTCAGGGTTGGCGTTGTTGCCGCGTTATTGAAGACCTTTACAAGAAAGGTCGTCCAACCACCCTGCACCAGTTCCGCAGGTGCGTTTCCGCGAACGGCCGCGAGGCGCATCTCCGGGTTGATGGTGACTTGAAGAAGCACATGGCGATGCAACAGGGTGATTACTTTTTCAAGTGCACTCGCCTGGACATCAGAAGAAGCTTCTTGCAGTGTCGAGCGAATGACACTGGATTCCGACAACGGAACACCGATACTCTCCAGGGCTGTAAGCAGCCTGAGAATTTGTTCCCGGAAGGGCTGAAATGCCGGGAGTTCCTCCGCCACGGAGACGGCAGAAGGCAGAAGAGCGCACGCCGAGGAGCCGATCGCGAGGCGGTGGAATGTGCGGCGTGTCAGAAACATATCAGCGCTCCATCAGGACCTGAAGCTGTTCCAAGGTAGATCCCTTGGTTTCCGGATAGATGAACAGAACGACAAAGAACTGAACCACAGTCATGGCCGCGAAGAAGAAGAAGGGCGCGCTGCGAGAGAAACGGACCACGATAAGCGGAAACAGCGCGGCGATGATCGCGTCCATGATCCAGTGCGAGCTTCCTCCGAGACTCTGCCCTTTAGAACGCACCTTCGTCGGGAAGATCTCGGAAATATACACCCAAATCACAGCTCCCTGCGAAGCGCCGAAGAAGCCGATGAATGTCACCAGAAGCCAGACGACGCCGCCAAGATGAGTCCCCTGTCGAAAGAGAATCGCGGTGAAAAGAAGGCAGACAAAGGTACCGACTGCGCCAAGCAGGAGTAGTGTCTTACGGCCCAGCTTGTCGATCAGGAGCATTCCGATGACGGTGCCGGCGAGATTCGCGAGACCTATGTAGATAGATTGCGAGAAAGTGGAAAGGCGACTCAGTCCCGCCGCAGCGAAGATGTCGTTGGCGTAGTAGAGCACCGCGTTGATGCCGGAGAGCTGATTGAAGAAACCGATCGAGATTGCAAGGAAGATGGGCAGCCTTAGAGAGCGCTGGAACAAAGGCTCTTTTCTCTGAAGGCTGTCCTGGTGGAGCGAGCTCCGAATCTCATTGAGTTCCGCCTGAGGATTGTCTGTACCCATCATCCGCAGGACAGCCAGAGCCTCATCGATGCTGTTGCGCGTAATCAGGAAGCGTGAGCTTTGCGGAATGGTGTAGAGCAGGACAAGAAACAGGAGCGCGGGCAAGAAGGCAATGCCGAGCTGCCAACGCCACTCTGCCGAGCCAAGGTCGAGGCGGGCGATCCACCAGTTGGTGACATAGGCCAGCAGAATGCCGATAACGATATTTGCCTGGAAGGTTCCGACCAGCCGGCCACGCCAGCGGGCCGGCGCCAGCTCTGCAATATAAACCGGACCAAGTACGGACGAGCCACCGATACCAAGGCCACCGATAAACCGGAAGATCAAGAGCGAGGGCCAGCTCCACGCCAAAGCGCAGCCAAGAGCCGAAACGATATACATCACCGCCATCAAGCGAAGAGCGTTGCGTCCGCCACTGCGCTGCCCAAGAGGACCGGCGAGGATGCAGCCGATGACGGTGCCCCAAAGAGCAATGGATACCGTGATGCCAAGAGACTGGGCCGACAGATGAAAGGTCTCTGTCAGGCGTCCGGTTGTGCCCGCGATGACGACAGTATCAAAGCCGAAGAGCAATCCACCCAAAGCACCTACAAGTGTGCTTCGGAAGAGGCTGGAGGTCATACGCATGCAGAGGGTTCTCCTGATAACCGCGATGCATCTGATTCACGTCGTAAACATGACGTTTTTCCGATGCAAGCCAATCTAACACCAAATTTATGGAATCGGTTCCAATTTCTCATACCGCTCAGGTAAAGTACAGCAACGACGGCATTCAAAAACGGTATGCCGGCTTGTGAGGATTGCTCTTATGCATGTGGAATCGGTTCACTCTCTGGTCACCGGCCAACTACAACACACCTTGAATACCATCGCCAGAGTTCAGGCAGATACGTCGATCGTCGGCACCGTCGTGGCGGCCGGAAAGGCGATCGCAGATGCGATGAAACACGATCACAAGCTGATTGTGGCCGGCAATGGAGGCTCAGCCGCCGATTCGCAACATCTGGTGGCAGAATTTGTCTCACGGCTGACGCGTGATCGTCCCGCAATGCCAGCTCTTGCCCTGACGACCGACACGTCGATTCTGACGGCTATAGGAAATGATTTCTCCTATGACAACGTGTTTGAGCGTCAGATTGAGGCTATCGGACGGACCGGGGATGTCTTTCTCGCCATCTCTACTTCAGGCAATGCAAAAAACTTGGTCAAGGCGCTTCACATGTGCCGGCAGAAGAACATCATCAGCATTGGCTACCTTGGCAATGATGGCGGTCAGATGGCTCCGCTGTGCGACTACAAGGTAATTGTTCCTTCGCGCATCACGATGCACATTCAGGAGTCACATCTTGCCCTGGAGCATATCCTCTGTATGGTGGTCGAGCGGTTCTATTTTGGCGAAGGCTTCGATAATGTTCCGCAATATCTGGCTGAATAAAGTTCTCAAGCAATGATCGCCCCGGAGACGGATCTCCGGGGCGTTCTCTTTGGCGTTACTGGATTAGAAGTTGAACTTG
>JABFXN010000119.1 GCA_013361705.1 Acidobacteriaceae bacterium | reverse complement strand
ATCTTACGGCGATTGGAGCCATGCGAGTGGCGCGTGCGCAGGGCGTTGGAATTCCCGAAGAGATATCGATCATCGGGTTTGATGACATTGAGCTCTGCGAGATCGTCTATCCCGCATTGACGACGCTGCGCCTGCCGCGTCAGGAACTGGCGCAGGCGCTCTTCCGGGCTCTCGATGTACTGGCGAAGCATCCCCATGGAAGAGGACATCAGTCCATGGTGAGTACTACGCTCGTGATCCGGGACTCCACGGGGCCGGTCCCTCGGGATCGAAAGCTAGCAAGCAAGTAGGTTTGAGAACGATCGAGAGCTGATATAGCTGCTGATCCATGGCCCATGCCCCGTTTCAGATCGTGAAACGATCTTGTGGGGATGAGGTGGCATCTAAATTCAATAGATCTCGTGTCCGTAGCGTGTTCACGCGCGCGAAACGATGCGTTCTGCATGCTCCCAATGCCGGCGTCTCATTCAAAATGAAACGCTACCGCCGATGCCCTTGTGAAACTCGGATAGCTGATAGGAAGTCACTATCGTATCTTGCTGAGGGAAGATCGTTGTGTTGCGTATGTCGTATTGGTCTCGCAGAAGATGGACGAGTTACGGTGCCGGCGTGATTGCGGGTGTCGCCGTATTTGCATGGGTGCAATGTTCACAGGCGCAGGGGAATAGCTCACTGGCAAAACAGGAGACGTTTCCGACGAAGTCGCAGGGAATGTCTGTCTCCTATGAGGCTCCCGAGGAGGGTCTTCTGACCCTCGTGCTTGAGAACGAGAAGGGCACCCGCGTCAAGAATCTCGTCGCCGACCATCCCGTACATCCAGGTAAGAATGTCATCACGTGGGATGGAACTTCGACAGACGGTATAGCCCATCCAGGGAGGTACCACGTTCGCGGTCTCTTCCATCAGGCAATTACGCCACGTCTGCAGTACTCCATCTATTCTCCGGGAGATCCGCCGTGGCCTACATCCGATGGAACCGGCGCGTGGCTGGCGGATCATACAGCGCCGGCTTCCGTATTGTTTCTTCCACAGGGCAGTCCATGGCCAACGCACTCTACGCAACCACAGATTTTGCTTGGAGCAGATGCAGCGGAGGCCGGTCACGCACTGATCTGGACTGATCTGAATGGTCGCAAGCTCGGTGGCACGAAGATCCGCGGATGGAACGGTGGGATAGCGCTTGCGCGGGATATTGGCAGAGCCGGAAATCCCGACCATGTTGCTTACACCGTGTATGTCGTAAATCCGAGCCGCGACTTCGGCGTGAAGGATCCAGGCGCACTGCAGGTCTATGCCATTACCAGGAATGGTCTGGCTCCGGTGGATAAGGTCGTTGGCGGCGTTCAGGTGCATGACGCCTTTCGTGAGCTCGTCGGACTGGCGGCGTATAACGGTCTGCTGTTGCTCTCGAATCCGGCCGCGAACGAAATTGCTGCCTTTGACGTGCGGCGCGCCGCGAAGCCTGCCTTTGCAAAGGTTAAGCTTTCTGGGCTGGGTGCTTTAACGTTCGAGCCGGATGGGCATCTGCTGGTCACGACTGCGGAAGGTATTACGCGGTTTACCGTGAAGAACGACTGGCACACCATCGAGTTCACCGGGGCGCAGGTGGTCGTCGGTTCAGGGGCGCTTCAGGCGCCAAAGCAGATCATCGAATCGGAGGGCGAGATCTATGTTACAGACTGGGGACGCAGTCACCAGGTCAAAGTGTTTTCCGCGACCACAGGCAAGCTCGCGCGTGTGATCGGCCGTCCCGGAGGCCCGCAGGTCGGCCCATATGATGAACTACGCATGGCGCATCCGTTGGGAATGACTGTGGACTCCAACGGCGTACTCTGGGTTGCCGAGGAAGATTATCTTCCCAAGCGAATCAGCAGATGGAATGCGAAGACCGGTGCATTTCTCAACGCATGGTATGGCCCCACGCAATATGGAGGCGGAGGATTCGCCGATCCGCATGATCTCTACCGTGCCTATTATCCCTCGATTGGAAACCCAGGCAGCATGGGGTTGCTCGAGTTCAAGCTAGATCCGGCAACCGGGGACTCCCATCTGACGGCGGTGCGATACCGTTATCCGGATCCACTCAACGATGTGATCGCCTACGCTGGTCAGCCTGCCAAGCCGATCTTCTTTCCGAATGACATGGTCCCAGTAGGCTCACATGGAGGCATTACGCCGGCACAGACCTTCTATCGAAACGGGCATCAGTACTTCACCGATTCCTACAACACCTACTGGTATAACCAGACCGCCGTTAGCGATCTGTGGATCATGGAGGACGGTGTTTGCCGTCACATCGCTTCGGCTGGCTGGGTCGAACCAGGTCCTCATTACTGGACGACTCTGGATCGGCCCGATATTAAGAGCAAGATGCCGCCAGGGAAACCGGAGGGCATCTTCTTTGTCTGGACCGATCGCAATCATGACCACGCGGTTCAGGCCGACGAGGTCGAGTTCACCCGTCCAGCAGTGCGTGGTTCGGCAGGTGTCGTAATACAGCCTGATCTTTCCATCATCAGCGGAGGTCCTTACCGGCTTGCTGCAACTGCCATCGACAAAGAAGGCGTTCCAGTCTACGACCTGAGCAAGCTCACGCTGCTCTCGCGTACGCCTGCGGACGGGGATGTGGCGCTAAGTCCCGATGGCTGGTTCCTTGCCGATATGAGTGGCTATAAAGATGGGCAGCTTCGGTGGACGATGTCGAGCCGTGGCATTGGAACGCCGCCAACAGGGCCGGGAGATATCCAGGAACCGAAGCGGATGCTCGGATATCCAGTTCTGCCGGCTAAGGGGCAGGCAGGATACATGGTTGCCCGCTATTCCTATATGGGAGAGATTTACATCTACACGACGGACGGTTTGCTGGTCACGACCCTCGGAGCGGATACACGCACCGCGCCTTTCTGGCCGTATCCGAAACAGAAGCCAGGCATGGCGGTCACTGGGCTCAGTTTCGACGCGGAACACTTCTGGCCGTTTATGTTTGGAGAAGACGACGGGAATGTTTACCTGGCTATCGGAAAGTGGCACACCTCGATCGTGCGTCTCGATGGTCTCGACTCTGTCCGGCGGGTTGATCTGGGATATATAGACGCGACGAAAGAGGCAATTGCTGCTGCCGAACCGCTCCGTACGGAAGCCGAATCAAAAGAAAAGCTGCGCGCTGAGGTTGAGGTTCATCGCGTGCTTGCGACTGGGGATAAGAAGTGGAGCGAAAGAGAGTGGGCATCGATCGACGCTCAGTCTTCCTTCCAGTTAGGGACAGATGGTAAGAGTCTGGTCGTTGCCTACAGGACGAATCAGCCGCAGCTGCTTCGCAACAGCGCTGCTGAGTTCCCTTATGCGTTCACGCAGGGCGGCGGACTGGACCTCATGATCCGGAGTCAGGGAGCAAGTGATAACCGGCAAGTCTTTGCCGGTGATTCTCGGCTTTTCGTGACACAGAGAAGTGGCAAGCTGCTGGCAGTTCTCTATCGGCAAAAGGCTGAGAGGGCGGGCAACCGTGTCACGTTTGCATCGCCGGTGGGAGAGGTGACCTTCGATGACGTCCAGGATGTCAGCGATCGCATCAAGCTTGTTGTAAAGCAGGGAGCGTACGAGATTTCAGCCCCGCTCGATTTGTTGGCCATCGATCCAGCCCCTGGCAAGGTATATCGCGGAGATGTGGGGATGGTGTTGAGCGACGGCGTACGCGCACGGGCGCGGGTCTACTGGCATAACAAGACCGACTCTATGACGGCTGACGTTCCGAGTGAGGCTCGCCTGAATCCAAGTCAATGGGGCATCTTCCGGTTCTGAAAAGCATTTCTCCTAAAACGGTAGCTTTGGAAAAATCTGCGAATGCCGTTTTCTTCGCGGAAAAAGACGCAACAGCCACAACTTCGCTCTACACCATTAGGAGAAATGCTCAAGGGGAATTGGAAAACCTGCACAATCTCAGTTACCGGTACCTTATAGTCGTACCGGTAACTGAGACAGCAGACCTCCGTCGACACGATAGGAAGCACCCGTCATGAATGAGGCCGCGTCGCTGAGTAGGAACGCGATCACGCGCGCAATCTCAGAGGCATGGGCTACGCGGCCCAGCAGGTGATTGCCTCCCCACTGTTCTAATGTCTGCTCCAACCCGTCCCTTCCCCCGAAGCGCTCTGCGGAAGAACGAACCATCGGTGTGTCTACGGTGCCTGGAAGGACGGCGTTGACGCGGATTCTGTCTTTTGCATGATCGACAGCCATAGCGCGGGTTAAGGCTTCGAGTGTTCCTTTACTGGCTGCATAGGCCGCAACGCCTTCCTGACAGGCGAGTGCTTGTACGGAAGAGACCAGGACAATCGCTCCACCGCGCGTCATTGCTGGAATGGCGGACCGGCATGCGAGAAAGGCGCCGCGAGCATTAACTTGCTGAACAAAGTCGTAGTCTTCGATCGGTGTATCGACAACCGATCCATAGTGCTGAATCCCGGCACTATAGACCAGCCAGTCAAGCGGCCCACGTTCTATAGCTTTTTTGACCGCCTCGCAGACCTGATTGGCATCGCGTACATCGCAGGCGATGTATCGCAGTCTTTCAGTATCAGCCGGAATTCGCAGGTCCGCGATCGTAACCTTAGCTCCCTGATCCAATA
>JABFXN010000063.1 GCA_013361705.1 Acidobacteriaceae bacterium | reverse complement strand
CCCGTCCCGCCACCACAGCGACCTCCATCCCGGCACGTTCCAACACGCTCGCCTCATCCGTTCCGCTGAAGCCATCCGCGTTGGCCTCCGCAAAGGCCCTCCGCAACCGGGCCGCCGTGGCTCCCTGCGGTGTCTGCGCCTGCACAATCAACTCTCGCGGAATCGTGCCAGTAATAATCGCTCCGTCCGCGGTACGTTCCACCTGCTTGATAGTGTCGATGGCGGGCACGCCGACAATGGCCGCTCCATGCTTTTGAATCGCCGCAATGGTGCGTTCGATGGTGTGTCCGTCGATCAGCGGACGCACAGCATCGTGCACCAGCACAATGTCATCATCGGCACAATCCAGCGCAGCCAAAGCATTGGCGACCGATCCCTGGCGGTTTTCTCCGCCTTCCACCACCCGCACCCGGCCGTTGAGGCCCGCCGCCGCTACCTGCTGGTGGACACGCTTCATCTCCTGCGGCCGCACCGCGACCAGGATCTCAGTGACCTCCGCAACTCCGGCGAAGGCTTTCAGGCTGTGGATCAGGATGGGCTGGCCGCCCAGCTCCAGAAATTGTTTGGGAGCGGAAGCTCCTGCCGCCGCCATGCGCGTGCCGATTCCGGCCGCTGGAAGAATGACAAAGACTCGCATATATCAGGACGCGAGTATATCGCGTCCGCCCGGTGCATTTATGCTGGTGCTTGCATGCGAATTGGTTACGGCTTCGATTCTCACGCCTTTAAACCCGGCGTTCCCCTCATCATCGGCGGTCTGCCGATTGACTCTCCGGAAGGCCTGGCCGGGCACTCGGATGGTGACGTACTGTTGCACGCCATCACGGACGCCCTGCTTGGAGCAGTCTCCGCCGGCGATATCGGCACCTTCTTTCCTCCGAGCGATGCGCGCTGGAAGGGCGCAGCCTCAGACATCTTTCTTCGTACCGCACTGGAAGAGGTAGCCGCTGCCGGCTACCGCATCGTGAACATCGATACCGTGTTGGTGCTGGCCAAACCGAAGATCGTTCCCATCGCCGGAGACATGCGCGCCCGCGTAGCCGAACTCCTCGGCGTCTCTCCGCGTGATGTCGGCATCAAGGCCAAGACTCCCGAAGGCCTGAACCAGGACGGAGTCGCCGTCGCCCACGCGACTGTTCTGCTGGAAGAGATCAAGACACCCGAAGGCAAACTGGCCATCGCCGTGGAAGACGATGTCGACGCCGCCGTGAAGAACCTGGTGGACGGCATCGAAGTCCACGACACGCGCGCACTGGGTCGCAAGCCGGCCTTCGATACCGACGATCTGACCTAGTCTTTCCTGGTATTCAAACGAAGGGCGTCCTGCGGGGCGCCCTTCGTTTTTCCATTGGCAGACCGCCGGAAAGCATCTACAGTGGCACACATCTTCAGGAAAGCGAGTTGAGCTGGCATGAATTCTGGTAACCCCGATCCATCTGCACTCTTCGCCCTGATGGCCCCTGTGATCCTTATGTGCTGGATCATCGGCGCGGCCATCGTCATTGTTCCCTTCTGGCAGATCTTCAAGAAAGCCGGCATGGCGCCAGCGCTTTCGTTTCTGATGGTCGTGCCGCTGGCGAACCTTGTGATGCTGTATGTCCTGGCCTTCTCACCGTGGAAGACTCTGGTTGTCCCGGCATACGCAACCGCCGGATATCCGCCACCACCGCCTTCGCCCTATGAGGCCCCGCCCCAGGCCTGATTCAAAGCCTGGATTTCCAACGTCACAACATTCGTACGGAGAATCATTCAAAGATGAGTGAGCTTTTCGTTCCAACGCATCTGATCATCCTGTTCTTTCTTGGTTCTTTGTTTGTTGTCATTCCCTTCTGGCAGATCTTCAAGAAGACAGGTTTTCCTGCCCCGCTCAGCATCCTGATGCTGATACCGGTGGTCAACCTGATCCTTCTCTACGTCATCGCCTTTAGTAAGAACAGACCTCAAGTCGAGTCACTTTAGCGGCGGCTTCCTTGGCAAATCCGGGAACGGGTCGAATCTCCGCTAGAATCAGAGATTGGTTCTGATATCCAGCATGACTGATTCCGCCCGCCCCACTCGCGTCCGTATTGCGCCTTCGCCCACCGGCGATCCCCACGTCGGCACCGCCTACATCGGCCTGCTGAACTACATCTTTGCCCGCCAGCGCGGAGGACAGTTCATCCTGCGCATTGAAGACACGGACCGCACCCGTTTTGTCCCTACCTCCGAGCAGATGATCTTCGACTCGCTGCGCTGGCTGGGACTGGACTGGAACGAAGGTCCGGATGTCGGCGGCCCCTACGGCCCCTACCGCCAGTCGGAGCGTACCGAGATTTATCGCGAGCACGTGCAGACGCTGCTCAACAACGGGACCGCATACCGCTGCTTCTGTACTCCCGAGGAGCTGGAAGCCAAGCGTAAGGCGCAGATGGCCGCCAAGGTCGCGCCGAAGTACGACCGCACCTGCAAGTACCTGCCGAAGGAGACGGTCGAGGCAAACATCGACGCCGGCAAACCCTTCACCATCCGCATGGCTGTGCCGGAAGACGGTTCCACCACCTTCCGCGATGAGCTGCGAGGCGAGATCGTCATCGACCACAACAACGTCGATGATCAGGTGCTGCTCAAGTCCGACGGCTTCCCCACCTATCACCTGGCAAACGTTGTTGACGACCACCTGATGCAGATCACCGACGTCATCCGCGCCGAGGAGTGGATCAGCTCCACGCCGAAGCATGTGCTGCTCTATGCCTCTTTCGGCTGGGAACGGCCGAAGTTCTGGCACATGCCGCTGCTGCGCAATATCGACAAGTCGAAGATCTCCAAGCGCAAGAATCCGGTTTCGCTGATCTACTATCGCGAGTCCGGCTTCCTGCCGCAGGCCGTGATCAACTTCCTGGGCCTGATGGGCGGCGGTATGCCGACTCTCAACCCAATCGAAGCCGCCAATGCCGGAAGCACCAAGGAAGTCGATATCTTCTCCGTGGCACAGATGGTGGAGAGGTTCGAGTTCCAGCGTATCTCGCTCGGCGGACCGGTCTTTGATCTGGTGAAACTGAAGTGGCTGAACGGCGAATACCTCCGTGCCCTTCCGCAGGAAGAGTTCGTCGCTGTGCTGAAGCAGACCATCCTCTCCGACAGCTACATCCGTGCCATCGCACCGCTGGTGCAGACGCGTATGGAGACGCTGGGACAGTGGGGTGACCTGACTGACTTCTTCTTCCGCGACATCGTCGCTCCGCCCGCCGATGTATGGGTACCGAAGAAGCGCACGCCGGAAGAGACTCTGGCCTTCGCCGCGGAGATGCTCACTGCGCTGGAAGGAACGGACTGGACGACGGAAGCGATCGATGCGTCACTCCGCGCACTGCTGACCGCCAAGGAGTGGTCGGTCAAGGAGGCCTTCATGCTGCTGCGCGCCATCCTCACCGGAAGCGCACAGTCGCCGCCGCTGCTGGAGTCGCTGGTGGTCTTCGGCAAAGCGCGCAGCATCGACCGCATCCGGCGCTTCATCGATAACCAGAAGAAGGCAGCCGCCAATACGAAGAAATAAGAAAAGCCCGGCATAAAGCCGGGCTTCTTGTTCTTTGTTGTCATCCTGAGCGTAAGCGAAGGACCGCTTTGTTGTTGCCTAGGCTATCGGCATCGGTAGAAAAGCAGATTTCTCCGCTTCGCTACGAAATGACAAAGCAAAAGACATGGGTTCTGCACTTACTTCGCAGTCACTTCAATCTCCACCGGAAGCTTCTTCGGCGGATAGCAGGCAGCGTTATCGCAGGCCTGATAGCTGAGCACGCCCTTCACCGTATACGTTCCCGCCGCTGCCGCAGTGAGATGCGTCTTCAGCGTCACGTCACCGGTATACACATCCAGCTTCTCCTGCGGATTGAACGAGAAGCTGTACTCATGCCCCACCGGATAGTCGATCGCGCCCAGCTTGACGCCGGTCGCCGGCTCCAGCTTCAGCACCGTAGGAATTAGCAGCTCGCTCTTCGGTGTATGCGAATTCATGTGATAGCCGTCGAGCACCTTGAAGTGCAGTTCCACCACGGCGGGCTTCTTCGCCGCGATCGAAGCGGGCTCGGCGGCGTAAGTCACAAAGCTCTTCGGCACAGGGCCGTTCATCTGTGCGGACGCGAGTCCGGCAGCGAATACCGGCACAACCAGCAGGTTCAGCAGACGCTTCATCGTTACATGGCTCCTGTTGCAGCAATGGTCTTTTTGATCTTGGTTTCGATGTCGTCCTTGCTTCCCAGCCCGGCCGACTGCTCGACGATGGTGCCGTTGCCGGCGACGTAAAAGCTCATGGGCAGGATCGCGAAGTCGCCATAAGCCTTATCAGCTTTGTGATCGGTCAGCAGGATGGGATAGGTCACACCCAGCTTGTTTGCTGCTTTGGCAATCGCTTCCTTCGGCTCATCCTCATCTTCTGAGATGCCAAGAATGGTGAATCCCTGATCGGCATACTTCTTGCGGAGCTCTTCGAACCAGGGCATCTCCAGCTTGCAGGGAGCGCACCAGGTGGCCCAGAAGTTCACCAGCACCGGCTTGCCCTTGTAATCGCTGAGCGAGACCTTCTTGCCCTCGAGCGTGGTGAGCGTGAAAGCCGGCGCAGGTTTACCCCGCAGATCCAGATCGCCTCCGAAGCTGT
>JABFXN010000391.1 GCA_013361705.1 Acidobacteriaceae bacterium | reverse complement strand
TGCTCGTCGTGAAGGTGACAGCCGGCGATATGAACTTTGCCTGATCCAAGCAGATCCAGTGCTTCCGAACTGTTGCAGTACCAGGGGACGACGTGAACATCTACGTCCGCCGCGTGCCGGGAAAGAACGGGAAGCGCGGGATCACAGCCCGCGATGAGAAGGTTCGGCTCGATGCTTCTGTTTCCCACTAGCGCGAAGGAAACTCTTCGGCTGTTTCGACGAGATGGAACGAGGATACCGTCGGCGGGACCAATGAAGAGGTCCGAGTGATTCGAGGGTACCGCGACGGTCCTCGCTCCGACCTGACAGAGTTGAACGAGATGTCCGGGCTGCATGTGCGTGGCCGTGATGAGATCGGCTTCCACCTGTTGTGGAGCGCCTTCTTCTTCCAGAGAAAATAAAGCTTCCACGGTGAGGTCGAGGACGCGGGCGAGGCGCAGGGCGACGCTGGTGTTCGGGACGTAAGTGCCGGACTCAATGGCATGAAGCGTTTGGCGGCTTATACCCACTCGGCGGGCAAGTTCGGTTGCGCCGAGACGCTGCGCTTTCCGCGCCGCAGCCAGATGCGTTTGCACAGCCATCTTCGTTTCTTTCAGCTCAGGCAGAAAGCGGCTCTTTGGCGACGTGCTTCTTATCGGTCCGCTTGGCGAATGGAAGAATGCGGCGCGGCTGGTTATCGATCATCGGCCGCACGCGCAACGGCCGCTCCTGGAGAATCAGCTCGCTGGCCTGAACGAGAGGCTCGGTATGGAACCACCGCTGGAAGACATCGTTATGAAGGACGTTACAGAAAGCGGTGAGGCTCATGCCCTGGTGATGGGCCATCCACTCGCGGACGAGCTTATATTTGCGAGGGAAGGGCCAGCGGGAGGGCGCATTGGTAAAATCGGCCGATTCATAGAAACCGCAGTTACCGACCCAACCCTTGCGCGCCATCTTTCGCAAGTTCCTCATAGCGGAAGCGGTGTTGACCAGAAGTGCCAGGCACGAGGCATACGGCGCGATGACCAGAAAGCCGGTGCGCTCGACGTGCAGAGCCAGGCCGGGAACGCCGAACGCCTGATACTGATAATTGTTTGAATCGTCGAGCTCGCTATAGGCTGCTTCCGAGATGCCCCAAGGCACGCGGCGGCTGGTTCCATAAGATTCCTGCGCGCGCACGGCCCCCCGCGTGGCCCGGTCAAGCAGTGTTTCCGGATGCGACTTCATCCAGATGACCGGCATGAGGTACTCGAACATGGTGCCAGTCCAGGAGATCAATACGTTCTGGCGTTCGCAGATGGTGTGGCCGCGCCCAAGGCGGAACCAGACGTCTTGCGGCGCTTCGCCTTTTGCTATAGCCACAAACGTGGCGACCCGGGATTCCGAGGCGAGAAGATCGTAGCAAGACTTTGCGAGTTGCCCGGCAGACACTTCATAGCCGATCGACAACAGTTTGCGGCGTTTGTCCACCAACGGCGCGAAACTCATCTCGCGGACCAGGCGATCGGCTTCGTCTGCAATGGCCTGTAAACGGGCGGTCAGCTCACCGAGACGGGAGCGGCAACCCGGCAGCTCCGAGCGCAGACGAGAAACCGCAGAAAGAACGTCCTCAGAAGAGGCCGCGGAATTCAGGGCGTTTAGTCTGCGGTCGAGCTCCGCGTAGTACGCATCAGCACCGCGCGGCGTTAATGGCTTCGCAGGAAGCTCAAAGTCTCCTTTGGGCAGCTTGCGTAGAGCATCGTAGGCCGGCTGATTCCATGGCATGAAGTTCTGCGCCTCATCGCGCAGGGCGGCGATGCGGCGTGTCAATTCCGCTAACCACGGGGTGCAATCTGGCGTGGCCGGTTGTGTGGCCATCCGAGTGGATCCGGTGTCCGGGGCCTTTAAATTTACAACTTGAGGAAGCCAATCGGACGGACTCTTCAATTTGAAGAGGCTGGACGGAATGAAGGCCCTTTGGCGGGAGCCGCGCCGCAGAAAGCCTCCGAGGTTTGCAGGTTTGCAGGCCAGAGTCTGGTGATCGGCCAGCCCGTTGAGAGCATTCTGCCGGATTATGGGCTGGTCCAACAGATCGATACAGCCTTGCTTCAAAGCCCATAACGAAGCAGCAAGATTGCCGCTGTCCACGGTAGAGACAAATTGAGGCTCCAGCGGCTTTAGCGTGATGTTGTCGTACCAATTGGCCCAGTGCCCGAAACGGCGGGGTAGTTGAAGAGCGGTTCGAAGGGTCAGCTCTGTCAGCGATGCGAACTCGCTGAGAGTAATGTAGCCGAATTCGTGGGCGGCCTGGCGGGCGTTTAACAGAAAGCCAAGATTCGTAGGGGATATCTTGTTGGCGATACTGGCCGGATCCTCCTGCACAAAATCGGGAATCAGCCAATGATTGGTTTCGGTGCAGTATTCGGTGAAGTAATGCCAAGTGCGCAACGACAGTTCTCGAAGAAACTGGCGGTCACCGGCAGAGAGCTCTTCTTCTTCGGTGTGCGGAGAACGATTGAGCCACTTCGAGATCAGTTGAGAGCAGCACCAGGTGATGATGAACGGCAGCGCATACGGAGCGGCATGGGGGCGTGCGAAGAGGCAGAGTCCGAGTGCGATCGCCAGTAGGGGAATCCAGTCCAGATACGTGTCAACCGGGGTGCGCTTGCGAATTCCCAGCTCTGCTTCCGTGGCCGTTTCCCATTCCAGAAGCCGGCTGTGGGTGATAGTGCTGCGGACGATGGTGCGAATAATGGCATCAATCGCGACCAGTGTCTGATGAGCGACAAAGGCGATGTTCAGGAGAATGCTGACGTGGGAGGTGAGGAAGTCGGTGACCGCATCGCGCGTGCTCATCCAGTTTTTCTCCCACGTGGTGCGAATCAGCGTGAAGACGAGCCGGAAATAGATAGGTAGGAACAGGAGAGCCAGATTGACGATCGTCCAGAAGCGAGGTCCGCCGGGCAAGAAGAACCAACCCGCCACAAAGAGCAAGAAGGTAGCCGGTTCTACGAGGCTACGGCGTAGATTGTCAAAGATCTTCCACCGGGACACCAAGGAAATGGGATTGCGGACCAGGTGACGCGATTCATCGGGAACCTTGTTGAAGATCCAGCGGACAATCTGCCAATCGCCACGAAGCCAGCGATGTTTGCGCCGGTTATAGGCGCTGTAGTGAGACGGATAATCGTCGATGACCTCAATGTCGGAAGCGAGCCCGGCGCGCGCGTAGGACCCTTCAATGAGGTCGTGGCTCAGCAGCGCGTTGCGGGGGAATCGATTTTCGAGGACTTGCCGGAGAGCATCGACATCATAGATTCCCTTACCGGTAAAGATGCCTTCACCATAGAGGTCCTGATACACGTCGGAGACAGCGCGGGAATAAATATCAAAACCGGTTTGGCCCGAGTAAATGCTGGCGAGACGCGAGCGACTGGCCGATTGAACACTAATGCCGACCCGAGGCTGAAGGATACCGTAGCCCTCGACGACGATGTTGCGCTCGGGGTCGACGATAGGACGGTTCAGCGGATGAGCCATGGTGCCTATCATGCGCTGGGCCGAGCCTCGAGGCAGCTGCGTATCAGAGTCGAGTGTTATGACGTAGCGGATGCGCGGCAGCAGAGAAAGATCGCCCGCTTTCACGGGGAAGGGATCGAGCGCGCCACGGAGAAATTTGTTGAGGTCGAGAAGCTTGCCGCGCTTGCGCTCCCATCCCATCCAGGTGCGTTCGCGGGGGTTGTAGATGCGATGACGGTGGAACAGATAAAAATGACCGTAGCCGTCGTGACCGTACCTGCGGTTTAGACCATCGATCAACTGAATGGCCAGATCGATACGGGGATCGTTTTCGTCGGCGTGTTCCGCAGAGTCTGGCAAGTCGGTCAGTAGGGCGTAGTGGATATTCGGATCTCGATTGACGAGATAGCGGACTTCAACATCGTCGACAAGCTGACGGATTTGCTTTTCGGTAATGAGAAGGGTGGGGACAGCGACGATGGTGGCGCAATCCGGGTCTACGGCGTTGGAGAAATCCAGCTTGGGCAGCGGGCGGGGCGATAGAACAGCGGTAACCAAATAGTTCACGAGCTCCACTGCGGCTTGGGTGGCGGGCAGGATCAGCAGAAGAGCGCTTAGGATGAGGCCACCCGCTTCGTGGGTCTCGACGAGGCTCATGATGAGCGCCACGACCGTGACCAGCGTTAGAATCTCGATGCCGATGATATAGACTTCGTCGGGATTGCGACGGAAAAAGTTCTGGATGCGTGTGGCAATTGGCGCTCGATAGCAGACGCGATCCAAGAGCGGTTTAGATCCCGTGTCGTCGATCAGATAGTACCCGACATGGTGGGTTTTCTCGCGCAACGCCTCCGGCGCAAAGGCATTCGTTTTTGCCGTGCGGGCCATTTCGAGGGCACGGCGGGCTACTTCCACCTCGCCAGCTTCGGAGTGCGCGGCGATTTTCGCTACCGCGCGGCGGTAATACTCGCGGCTGTCATATTCCATGCGCGCATAGACGTTGGGAGGGTCGAGCGCGAGGATGTGGTGAACGACGGACAGTTCCTCGAGAGTCTCTTTCCAGTCGAGTTCGCCGATGAAACGAAGGCTGGTGATAATGCGGCCGATATCGAACGACGGAGCATTGAGGCTTTGCGCCTGGAAAGCTTTGAGAGCCA
>JABFXN010000205.1 GCA_013361705.1 Acidobacteriaceae bacterium | reverse complement strand
TTGGTGGGAAACCGGCCCCCCCTCCGTTGGATGACTTGTCGGCAGGACAGGTGATCCACTGAACGGAAACTCTGCTAAAGGACACGGCATGAGCAACATCCGGAGCTTCTTCGTTGCATTTCTGGCGACCTCAGGCACCCTGCTGCCGGCCCAGACGCCCACGCAAATCCAGCCCAAACCGCCTGCCTTTGACGTCGCCTCGGTGAAGCAGAACAAAAGTGTTGGCGATGGCCGGTCCCATATCTGGAGCTCCTCCGATAATGGCAATTTCAAGACTCAGAACGTCTCGATGAAAGGCCTGCTGGAATTTGCCTACGGGATGCCGCAGGCGCAGATCGTGGGAACCCTGGACAAGGTCAGCGTTGCGACCTTTGATATCGACGCCAAGCTGGACGAAGACTCCGAAACACGCTTCGACTTTGCTCGCCGAACGTTTTCACCTCACCTGTCATCGTGAGAACCGGGAGATGATGAGCTACGCTCTCCTACCGGCCAAGGATGGTCCGAAACTCAAACCCGCGCAGAATGACGGTCTTCACTTCGACAACGGATACGGTAGGATTCGTGCCCAGGGCGCTACGGTGGAACAACTCGCACGATTGATTGCCCAGCGCCTGAATGAGCCGGTTGTCGACTCCAGCGGTATTAGCGGCAGATATGACATGGAGATCAACTTCACGCCTCCAGAAGGGCCTATGAAGTTGAACGGTCAGCCAATCCCCGATCCCCCGCCATCCATCTTCACGGCAATCCAGGAACAGCTTGGCCTGAAACTGGAAAAGCGGAAGGGGCCGGTGGAGGTCCTTGTTGTCGATCATGTCGAGATGCCGACGGAGAACTAACTCGCTGCGACGTACCGTCCCATCTCGCGCACCAGGTCGCAGCTCTTCATAAGGCTGGCGACTGCCTTTTCCGCCTCTTCCTCGCCTGTAAAGCGGAAGTCCACATAAAACAGGTACTCCCAGGGCTTCCCGGGCACCGGCCTCGACTCAATCTTCGTCAGGTCTACGCCGGCCTCGGCCAGCCCCTGCAGCGCCTGCACCAATGTCCCTGGACGATGCGCAACCGAAAAGGCCAGAGAGAGCTTGTTCGCCTGCGGAATGTTGACCGCATCTCCCTTACGTTTCAGCAGAAGAAAGCGGGTGTAGTTCTCTGGGTTATCTTCGACGCCTGCCTCGAGGATCTCGGCTCCATACTCCGGCGCTGCGGGAGCGCTGGCGATGGCAGCGGTGGTGCGATCACCTTTCGCCATCATATGTTTCACACTGCCCGCCGTGTCGTAGAACGGAACCGCGTCGAGCTCACGATGGGCTGCCAGCCAGCGGCGGCACTGGCTCAACGCCACCGGGTGCGACAGTACCCGTTTCACCTCTTCAAGGGTGACACCTGGCATCACCATCAGATTGTGCAGGATGCGCAGCAGCAGCTCTCCTTCGATACGAAGGTCGTGGTTGAAAAGCAGATCGTAGTGCTCTGCCACGGAGCCGTGCAGTGTGTTTTCGATCGGAAGCACGGCGGTATCGACACCGTCGCCCGCCGCCAGACGCTCCACCACCTCCACCGAAAGAGCACAAGGCACGATAGTTACGCCGTCTCCCAACATCTTCATTGCTGCAGCATGGCTGTTCGATCCACGCTCACCCTGAATTGCAACTCGCAAAGCAACCTTTTCCATTTGTGCTCACTATGACTCAGGAGAAATTCCCCTGTAAATTCTGGCAACGTTCAAAGTCTATCCGGCAACTTACTCTCACGTAACGTCCGCGTTACACAGATTTCCCCGCGCCCGGCTTGCGGGGCATTTCATCCAGGAGGGACCTCCAATGCTCTGGACAATTACAGTCATTCTTCTCGTTGCGTGGCTCGTCGGTCTGGTTTCCAGCTACACGCTCGGCGGTTGGATTCACATACTGCTGATCCTCGCTGTTATCTCGCTGATCTTCAACCTGCTTGCCGGCCGACGCTCAGCGCTTTGACTTCACACTACCCTGCGGAACGCATTCGCGTAAGCCGGAAGAAGGAGTAGGAACGAATGCTGCTCTTCTTGACGATTGTGTTGTTCGCTCTCTGGCTGCTCGGCATGGTCAGTACTTACACACTCGGCGGATGGATACATCTGCTGCTCTTTCTGGCCGTGGCCGCGTTGCTTATTCGTTTGATTCAGGGACGCAATCCGCTCTAACGGCGGGTTGCGCCTCCCTTCCAGAACGCACGACCAACCAAGGAGTCTTCATCATGAACAAGAGCAATGTCAGTGGAAAAATCGATCAGGTCGTGGGCAAGGTCAAGGAAGGTGTCGGAGAAGCCATTGGCAATGAGCGTCTTGCCAACTCCGGCGTCGCAGATCAGCTCAAGGGTCACGCCAAGGAAGCCTGGGGCAACGCCAAGGACACGGCCGCCGAGGTTCACAAGACCGCACGCACCGAAGCCGATGTCCGTCGCGAACAGGCCGAGACCCACGCGACCAGCATGCGCGACAAGATCACCAATGCGGCCGAAAACGCCAAAGATAAAGTGAACCAGAAACTTGACGACATCAAAGACGAACAGCGTGAGCGCCGCGACAACATTCGCCGCTCAGCGTAACAAGAGGCAATACTAATCCCTTCGACCCGGCCCTGCGCCGGGTCGTTATTTTTTGCGCAGGCAATAGGATCGGGGGCGTGATCCTCGCCAAGTTTGTAATTTCGCAGAGGCCGGGTTCCCGGCCGTTTTGTTGGCTGGTAAAGGGAACCGCTTTTCTACGGCTTATCGTCTGCACATAGGAATAGGCACCTGGAGGTCGACGGTGAGCGCTGTGGTATAGAGCGCACTAACCCAATGCACATGTTTCGTCGGATTCAGGCCGGTGCTTTTGCTACCGGAGAACTCGTGAATGGGAAAGAAGCAGATTTCTCCGCTTTGCTGCGAAATTAAAAATTACGCTGATAACCCGCCAGGCTACCGCCGCAGCACATCCGCAACTACGAAGCTCATAAACAACACCGCGATAATGCCGTTCAAGGTAAAGAAGGCAGCATTCATGCGGCGTATGTCCTTCGGCGAGATAATCGCGTGCTCGTAGGCCAGCAGCAGAGCCACCACACCGATGCCTACCCATGCGACCGGACCGAACGAGAACAGTGTTCCCAGCCACACCAGCAGACCCAGCATGCCGGCGTGCATGATGCGGGCGATCCAGAAGGCGCCCTCTACACCGAACGCCGAGGGCACCGAATGCAGCCCGACACGACGGTCGTGGTCGAAGTCCTGGCAGGCATACAGCACATCAAAACCACCTACCCACAGAAGCACGGCACCCGTCAGCACAATGATCCGCGGGTCTAATGATCCGCGAACTGCTATCCACGCAGCAGACGGCGCGATGCCCAGCGCCAGCCCTAGAACAAGATGGCTCCAGCGGGTAACGCGCTTCATATAGCTGTACGAGAGCACAACACCGAGCGCGACCGGCGAGAGCAGCAGCGTCAGGCGGTTCAACATCGCAGCGCTAAACAAAAACAACGCGCAGCTCACAATCACGAACCCGGCCACAAACTTCGCACTCAACAGACCGGCAGGAATAGCGCGCATTGCCGTGCGCGGGTTCTTGCTGTCGATCTCGGCATCCACCAAACGATTGAAAGCCATTGCCGCGGAGCGCGCCGCCACCATGCACACGACAATCCATCCGAGCTTCACCAGCGGCGGAATACCGCCCGCAGCAAGCACCGATGCCGTCAGCGCAAAAGGCAGCGCAAAGATGGAGTGTTCCCACTTGATCATCTCAAGTGTGACTGCCGTATTGCGCCAGATTCCCTGCACGCCTTTATTGTAGTTTGTCCGGTCTTAATTGCGGTTTAGCCGGTATTTTTCAGCGTTTTCCCAGTTCTGGGTATCCCGAAAGTGGTGTGCGGAGCGTTTTCATTGCGGAAAACGCCCTACAGAAAAAAGGCTCTAACGTTGTTCCGGGCTCGCCGCGCCCGCGACCTGCAGGTCGATGGTCACCTTGAAGACGCCAGCCACACCATTCGCGCGGACACCCGCAGTATCCTTATCCGCCTGCGTATCCACGACACCCGCCAGCGTCACATTGCCATTCACCACGACAATACGGATCGGCTTGGCCGGGTCAATTGAGTATTTATTCAGCGAGGGGAAGCCGTACACCGCACGCGCCACCGCCATGCGGATACGATCGTCATTCGGCGAGAGGGGCGCGACCTCGATGTTGTCCACAACATCCTTCACCCCCGGATAGTTCGACACCAAACTCACCGCCGAATCGCGGTCCATCGGGCCATACGCCACGCCGCCGAGAGTGACTACGCCATCCTGCACACCGATCGTGAAGGAATTGAATGCGGTGGTGCCATAACCGACCCGGTCGTATGAGAGCTTCTCCGCCAACTTGTCGCGCAACTGCACATCAGTCAGTTCGCTGCTGCTGGCAACCTCGATCATATTGCGCACAGCCAGCACATTTTTCACGTGATGGGCACGATTATCCGCATCGGCCTTGGAGCTGTAGAGGTCTACCGAGCCGCTCAGGGTGACTACACCGCGGTTCACCTCTGGCTTCACACCGCCGATCCGTGTGCTGCGGAGCTTTTCCTTTAGATCCTCACGAATCTGGGTAGCATTGGTGCCGCTGGCAGCCTCGTTCGGGCCCTGTGCATGCGCGGGGATTCCG
>JABFXN010000259.1 GCA_013361705.1 Acidobacteriaceae bacterium | reverse complement strand
GATGAAGCTGGTCAGATATGAGTCCAAGACTACGAGTCCAAGACCTGGGACATTGCCCCAGGCTGCTATGGAGCGCCTTTGGCGCTTCAACAGAGGTCCCGACGGCTTTCACGCGGCGACGGAAGTGCTGGAAGCTTCAGCCTGCTCAGCCGGAATGAGGATTGAGAAGACAGTTCCGCGACGGTCAGGGTTTGTGGAGCTGCGAACGCGGACGGCCCAGCCATTTTTCTTGACGAGCTCTTGCGTGACCCACAGACCGAGACCCGTGCCGGTCTCTCCTTTGGTGGTGACGAAGGGTTCGAATACGGTTGGCAGTAACTGAGGATCGATCCCCGAACCTGTGTCTGCGATGGTCAGACCCAGGTATCGTCTGTCCGGCATCTTCGAGCTGTGCCAGCAACCAATTCTCAGTCGTAGCTTTCCTCCTGTGCGCATCGCATCGAGTGAATTACTGATGAGATTGGCGATAACCTGCCGCAACTCTCCTGGATTGGCATAAACAGAAACCGTGGCGGAACGGGCTTCCTTACGCACGTCGATACGCGCCGCGGTCAGGCGCGAGTGATACAGCGCCAGCATGGAGTCCAGCACGGCGCTGACGTCGACCGGTACCGGCTTATTGGGTTCACGGTAGTAACGCAGCGTGTGTTTGGTTATCTCAGTCACTCGCGCGAGCTCCTGCTCGGCCTGGCCGAGATAGATCCGCGCGTTCTCCGAAGAGGTTTCCGAGCGCAATAGATAAAGCAGGTTGGTCACCGATTCCAACGGGTTGTTGATTTCGTGGGCGATGCTTGCCGCCAGGCGGCCGGTTACGGCCAGCTTTTCTGCACGGCGAAGAGCATCCTGAGCTCGCACCATCTGCTCCATCTGGTCCCGCACCTGGTATTGGCGCTGCCTTCCACGCAGCGCGACTTCGAGTGTGCTGAGCAGAGTTTCGGGGCGAAGAGGACGCTCCAGGAGAAGTACATTTCCGAGCGGCATACGCAGCCTGCGCAGCCGTTCGCTCTCTGCTGTCACGCGACCACCGGCAACCAGAAGGATGACCGGAAAGTCTGACCATGCGGGCTGTTCCTTCAGCACGGCTTCCAGGTCGCGGATCGCATTCCCTCTCAGTGCTTCCTCGGTAACGATGGCGGCGCCGGCGCCGCTGGCAATCTTCTCGCTCAATTCGGAGACAGAGCTCACGACGCAGCAGGGCTTGCCCAGTCTTCCCAGAAGGCTGGAGATCAACGTTGCGTCGCGTCCTGTAGGCGCCAGAACAAGAGTGCACATTTCGTCCGACGTCATCTCAGTTTCGGGGATCAGAAGAATCCTCCTGTGTCTTTGAACCAGTGAACGTCGGATTCCCGGAAAGAACTCCTTCGAACTGATGCAGCGGGAGCCCAACCTGGATTCCGCCTTCGCTAAAGATCAACTCGCGAATGGTGCGCTCATGCGGTCCACTGCGTTTCTTCACGACCGAAAGCGCCTGACGGATGGATCCGGCGCGTTCGAAGTAGCGGAAGAGTAGGACTGTGTCAGCCAGATAGCTGACATCAATGGGAGAGTTGGTGATACCGATGAAGCCATGCTGTGCGAGCGTGAGCAAGGTTGATATACCCTGCTGCCCCAGGTAAGCCAATAGCTCGTGCAACTGCATGGCTAGAAACTGTTCATGCGGCATGGCATTCAGGAATCCGTTCATGCTGTCGATCACAACCATCTGCAGATCCTGTTCATCGACCAGGCGCCTGATCCTGGAGACAAACTCGCCGGGAGATAGTTCCGCGGGGTCGATCTGCTGGATCTCAAGCATGCCGCTCTGCAGCAATTCGGTGGGATCCATGCCCAGGCCGCGTCCGCGTTCGATCAGCGTTGCAATCGCCTCATCAAACGTTAAGATGATTGCTTTCTCGCCGCGCTGGGCTGAGGAGATGGCATATCGAAGCGCGATGGTCGATTTACCGCAGCCGGCCGGCCCTATGAGAAGCGTGCTTGTTCCTGAATCGATTCCTCCACAAAAGAGCTCGTCGAGTTCAGGCAGGCCACTCGAGATAGGCGTTCGGCTGAAGCCAGGCTTGTGTTCGGAGGCAATCAGGCGAGGGTAGATTGCGAGACCGCCGGTCTTGATGGTGTAGTCGTGAAACCCTTCGCGAAAGTGGGAGCCGCGAAGCTTGTGGACTTCCATACGGCGTCTCTTGATGCCAAAGTCCCGTTCCAGGCTCTGCATCTTGATAACGCCGTGCGCGATGCTCTGGAGTTGCAGATCGTTTGTATCTCCTTCAGCGGTTCGATCATCCAGGAGGAGGACGGTACAGTTCCGCCCCGCAAAATACCGCTTCAACGCCAGAATCTGGCGGCGATATTTCAGCGGGTCCCGGGCCAGCATGCGGAACTCAGAAAGAGAGTCAAAGACGACACGTTGCGGATTGATCTCCTCGACCTGCTTGAGGATGGCCGTCATGGTATCCGCTAGCTCGACATCCGACGGATAAAAGACGGTGTACTGCGTATCTGAGCTCAGGTCTTCGTCGGAGGGGATCATCTCGTAGATAGTGATCGACCGAAGGGACCAACCATGGGAGGCGCCGACCTGTTCCAGCTCGCTCCTGGATTCCGACAAAGTGATGTACATTCCACCCTCGCCTCTTTCCACTCCTTCGAGCAGGAACTGTAATGCGAGCGTGGTTTTGCCGGTGCCTGGATCCCCCTCGACAAGATAAAGATGTCCTTTGGGAAGGCCCCCGTCCAGAATGTCATCTAAGCCTTCGACACCCGTTGAGAGTCTGATTTCCTTGCTCGCAGAGTTGTTACTTGAAGAAAGAAACATCGGCTTCCCTGGCTGGCCGTTCACTGGAAGCGTTGCACTCATCACACCCCTCCTGGGGGAGTTAGATGTCATTTTCGCGGGAAAGTCTGCCAGAGGCATTTTGACGATCCACCTTGAAACTCACCCGGGGAACCATCAGTTTTCCCCTGCCGGACAGACTCCAGGGACGCGGGCAGGAGATCTCCGGCGCGGCGGAGTCGCGATATGGCCCGTGGCTGCGGCAACTGAAGCCGATTCGGGAACGTCTTACCTATGCTGATATTGTTGAGATTCCCGCGGCATTTCTACCAGATGCTCTTGGTGTGCGCTGGAGTGGATGGCGCCCTTGAACTCCACAAGAAGCTGCCAGATATAAGCGCCCCGGCTGCGATTGCGTGACGATACGGGCACTCGGCCACCGTTCGTTCTCTTGAAGGGAGAAGATCGATGATCTTAGAAAGGCTGAGGGCCACGATCGTTTTGGGGTTCTTGTTGTTTCCCTTTCTTGATACGTATGGACAGCTCGCTACAGGGAAGACAAGTGTGCCCGACACGGACCGGGACGGTTTGAGCGATCGAGAAGAGAGTGACCTGCTGGGAAGGTATTCTCCGCTCTTTATGATCAGCCGCGACGACTGCTCCGATCGGCCGGCCCAGTTCGTCGTTGGCACACGAAACCCTACTGTTGTGGACGACGATGGAACGATCTACGGTCAGGCATTTCCTCGCAAGGGACGGCCTGACGAGGTGGAACTGCACTACTACCATCTATGGCGTCGAGACTGCGGCGAGATGGGACATCGTCTCGATGCAGAACACGTATCGGTCCTGGTGAGAACGGGAGCGAGCATCGCAGAGGCAAAGGCTCTGTACTGGTACGCCGCTGCGCACGAAGACACGATCTGCGACGCAAGCCACCTTGCCCGTGCGGCCACCCTGCATGCGGAAGAGCATGGCGGCACGATCTGGATCTCGGAGGGAAAGCACGCTTCCTTTTTGTCGGAGGCCATGTGCAGCCATGGGTGCGGCGGTGACCGATGTACGCGGATGAAACCGTTGAAGACCAGGCAGATTATCAACCTGGGCGAAGCGGACGCTCCGATGAACGGTGTGGCCTGGCTTAATTCCATCGAATGGCCACTGAGCGGCAAACTAAGTCGAAGTGATTTTCCGGAGATGCGCGTGGCAAGGGTGGAACGGCTGCCGGAGACTGATATCGTCTGGGCAAATCCGGCGAAGCGTCCCGCGCAGGCCACTATCCTCGGTGCGAATGCAGGGATCGGCGGAGCGGCGACGGGCATAAGAGCCACGGATACGGCTCTGGATGTTGCAAACAGCAGCACGTCTTCCGCACTGGACACAACAGCCGATAAGACAGGGAAGGCTTTGAAGAGTTCTTCCAGCAATGTTTGGAAGGCTGTGAAGAAGCGCGTTCGCAAGACGGGCGAGGTTCTTCATGGGAAACCGGAATAAAGGAATGGCACAACGTTACAGGTGATGAGGAGTATCTCGTGAAACGCATTCTTGTGTGGGCTATTCCTGCTGCGGTGCTTCTAGGATGTGCAGGGTTTGGGATCTGGCTCTTGTCTCTTCCGCCCGCGCCCGTTATGGGTATGGCACAGCCAGTGCCCGCGGATGAGGCTGAGGCTATGTTGCGAGCGCTTCGGCCCCCGAAGGCAGGACGTCCGGTGATCGCCATTCTCGGCGCCAATGGCAAGACCAGGACCGAGACGACGGATTACATGGTTCCCTACGGTATCCTTCGCCGCGCAGAGATTGCCGATGTGATGGCCTTGTCTACCGTGCCAGGAGCGGTGGCACTCTATCCCGTATTTCAGGTGGAGCCGGATGCCACCACGGCTCAGTTCGATGCACGGTACCCTGCCGGTGCG
>JABFXN010000052.1 GCA_013361705.1 Acidobacteriaceae bacterium | reverse complement strand
CAGGACAATACCCACCTCCAAACTCACTAGGTGTAAAGCATCTCCTGATAACAACCTGTAAAGGATCTACTGAGACTGAACAGTATAGAGCGCGCCTTCAGCGCTTATATCGCCTAGTCGTCGGATGGTGCATCCAGAGTGGGTTTCCCGGATTTGTCGATACCGCTCTCTAACGCTGCCAGATCGGGTGCATTGGGATGCCGAGGAGCCAGCCCAGCAGCCAGATGGTCACCACGACCGGAACCGCAAGCAGCGCCAGGAACATAGCTCCCAGGATGAACAGGAAGGCCCAGTCCTTCCAGGAGTGGCGTCGCGGCTCGGTAATGTGGCGAGTTAGCAACTCATAGTTGCGGCGGTTGGCCTTCCAGGCGATATCGAAGGCGTCGCCGATGAACGGAATTGCACCGACCACTACGTCGATGCCGATATTGGCCATCATGCGCAGCAGGCCTGCCGTCGGCACACCGCGAGCCCAGGCGGCGATGACGATGACGGAGCTGGCGAGGCCGCTCAACAGGTCTCCGATACCAGGGACAAGGCCGATGATGCCGTCGATGCCGAAGCGGATCGAAGTGCCGGGAATGCGGAACCAGTCGTCCAGCACCCGGGCGAGGAACTCCAGGTTCTCATCCGAGAATGCACCCGAGCGGCCGATGCCGCGGGGGCGAAGCACTTCTCCGTAGGTTGCGGGACGCGAGTTCATTGCTTCGGAGGATTGGATGCCGGCGGAGCAGTCTGTGGAGGCGTCTTCTGCTGCTCCTCCTGCTTACGCTTGTCGGAACCTTCGGTTACGTCCTGACCCTCATACAGCAGGCGGATCGTCGAACGGAAACGTTTGTAGTTGGTGTAGCGCACATACGAGCGGACATGCACGTCCTCACCGATGGAGCCGTCCTGCGCGGCGAAGTGCAGGATGCCCTCGCCCTTGGTGTAGGTGGGGAACCAGTACTTGCCGTCGATCTGTTCGTAGTAGGTGGTGTAGGGAATGTGCAGGTCTTCGTGTCCGCGGCGCAGGTCGTCGGGAACGGTTTTGCCGTTCACCAGCACGATCTGGAAGTCCTGCTGGTCGACGTAGACCTTGCCCTGGAAGTAGCGTTGGTTCTTCTCGATCGTCTTCGGTTCGGCGGAGAGCACGTAGGTGTCGAGCTCGTCGATCTTTTGCTTGCCGATGTATTTGATGTTGTACTGCGGCAGCTCTTCGGCGGTGAGCACAAAGGGGAGTTTGCGCTCGATATCCTGCACGTCCGAGGGCGACATGATGATGCGCTCCAGCGTGTTCTGCGGAGCGAAGACGACGTTCTCTACCTGTCGGCCCTCTTTGCTGAAGGTGATGTCGGCCACCATCTGATACTCGCCGTCGACCTTGTTCACATCGTTCAGGGTCTGGATCTTCACCGTGCGCCGAAAGCCATAGTCCTCGCGTACCTTGGCGAACTCACTCTCGCGGGCGCCCATCTTCTTGACGATGTCGTCGGGCGTCAGGCCGGCGGGAGCCGTCGTATCGAGCGGACCGAAGCCGGAGTTCTGCGCAAAGGCGACCGATGCGCAGAGAAGAACGAGGGCGGGGAGAAGGCGTTTCATAGGGACTATAAGGATAGACGCGAAAGACAGTTCCTAGTTGCCAGCAAAGCAGTTTCCAGTTGCCAGCTAACAGTTGCCAGTTGAAAGATCAGAGCCTGGGTGAGGCACTATCTTGTGTCTCACCCAGGCTTTAGGTTCTTACTGGTAACTGGAAACTGTTAACTGGCAACTCGAACAGGCGATTACTTCTGTGCGTTCTCAACTGCCTGAGCGACCCTGAGAGCCATGCCTTCGGCGAAGTGTTTGCCCAGGATCTGGACGCCGATCGGCAGGCCGTCCTTCGTGTTTCCGCAAGGGACGGAGACGCCGCAGATGCCCGCCAGTGATGCAGCGACCGTGTAGACGTCGGCCAGATACATGGCGACCGGGTCGTCTGTCTTTTCGCCCAGTTTGAAGGCCGGGGTCGGGGTCATGGGAGTAACGATGGCGTCCACGTCGGCGAAAGCCGACAGGAAGTCGCGGGTCAGCAGGGTGCGGACCTGTTGGGCCTTCTTGTAGTAGGCGTCGTAGTATCCGGCTGAAAGAGCGTAGGTTCCCAGCAGGATACGGCGCTTCACCTCGGCGCCGAAGCCGGCGTCGCGGGTCTGGCGGTACATTCCGGTCAGCGTAGCAGCGGATTTGTCGCGCAGGCCGAAGCGTACGCCGTCAAAACGCGAGAGATTGCTCGAAGCCTCTGCCGTGGCGATGACGTAGTAGGTCGGAATCGCGTAGCGGGTGTGCGGCAGGCTGATCTTCTTGATCTCGCAGCCGGCGGCCTTGAGGTCGGCGATGGATTTCTCGACCGCCGCGCGGATCTCGGGATCCAGACCCTCGCCGAAGTATTCCTCCGGAACACCGATCTTCAGGCCGGCAACCGGCTTCTGGCTTTCAGCCACATAATCGTTGACCGGAGTGTGCGATGCGGTTGCGTCCATGATGTCCGAACCGGCCATCACACCGAGCAGAGTGGCGGCGTCCTTCACGTTCCTGGTGAACGGGCCGATACGGTCGAGCGACGAAGCAAAGGCGATCAGACCGTATCGGGAGACGCGACCCCAGGTGGGCAGCAGGCCGGTTACGCCGCAGAAGGCTGCGGGCTGACGGATCGATCCACCGGTATCCGTGCCCAGGCTTGCAACGCAAAATCCTGCGGCAACTGCTGCAGCCGAGCCGCCCGAGCTTCCGCCAGGAACACGGTCCAGCGCACGCGGATTGTGTACCGGGCCATAGGCGGAGTTCTCGTTCGAGCTGCCCATGGCGAACTCGTCGCAGTTCAGCTTGCCCAGCAGCACGGCGCCCGCGGCTTCCAGCTTGGCGACGGCGGTGCAGTCGTACGGCGGATGGTAGCCTTCGAGGATCTTCGATCCGGCGGTCGCGGGCGAGCCGACCATGGTCAGCACATCCTTGATACCAAGGGGAACGCCTGCCAGCGGCGGCAGTGGATCGCCGGCCTTCACCAGAGCGTCGATCTTTGATGCTTGAGCGAGGGCGCGGTCCTTCGCCAGCGAGAGATAGCTGTTGATCTTGCCGTCCTCTTGCGCGATGCGCGCGTAGTGGGATTCGGCGAGTGCGGTGGCGGTGGTCTCACCGCTGGTCAGCGCGGCGCGCGCCTGGTCAATGCTCAGGGTCTCAAGATTCATCATCAACGTTCAATCACCTTCGGGACCTTGAAGAAGCGGTGGTCGGCTTCGGGTGCTTCCCGCAGCACCGCAGTGCGGTCAATCGAGGGGCGTACGACGTCTTCCCGCAGCGCTTCGGCGGAGGCTTCGACCTGTCCGCCAAGAATCTCGCTGACCTGCGCCATCGGCGGAACTCCGGCCGTATCCAGTTCATTCAACTGGTCGATGTGGCCAAGAATGGCGTTCAGGTCTTTCTGCATGCGGGCGACTTCGTCGTCTTTCAGCTCGAGCAGGGCCAGTTCGGCCACGCGGCGTACGACGTCAAGGGTTACCGTCTCACTCATCACTTCTGAGTATAGCGAGGCCGCTCCTGGCCTGACACAAAGCGCAGGCCTGTCACGGAGACGCCGGCGACTTTCTTCAGGTCGCCCACCAGGCGTCCGCACATGGCCTCAAGCTGAGGCCGCCATGCAGGGTCGTCCACGTAGAGGATGACGGTGCCTTCTTCGAACGCAGTCACCTGGCTGTGCGCCGCGATGGCAGAGCCGGCGACGACCGGCCATGCGGCCGCCAGCCTGTCGGTCTCGCTAAGTGTTCGCAGCGACTTGCCCAGCGTGTTGCGCAGTACATCCCGCATCCGTTCCATGGCTTATATCCTCTGGTACCGCTTTACGATCCAGCGTTCGACTTCCACCAGTGACTCGATCGCTGTGTGCGGTTCGCCGCAGCCGGCCTCTTCCGTTCCTCGGATGAGGAAGACCTGTTCTATGCCTGCGGCGTGTCCGGCGGCAAGGTCGGAGCAGCGGTCGCCCACCAAGATACTGGTGGCGAGGTCGATGCCGAGCTCGCGCTCTCCGCGCAGCAGCATGCCGGGGCCGGGCTTGCGTTCGTCGCACTCGCGCTTGTATTCGCCGACGCCGTGCACCGGGTGATGGGCACAATAGTAGACCGCATCGACGTCGGCCTGTTCGCGGTCGAGTTCGGCGCGCATCCAGACCATCAGCTCATGGAACTGCTCTTCGGTGTACATGCCGCGAGCGATGCCGGCCTGGTTGGTGACGATGGCCACCTTCATACCGTGCGCGCGGGCGGTACGGATGAGCGACGTAACGCCGGGCATCCACTGGACGTCAGGAATCTTATGCAGGTAGCCAACTTCGACGTTTACGACGCCGTCACGATCAAGAAATAAACAGGGAGGAGCCACACCTTAAGGATACAAGGCATCCGCGGTCGCGCTTGTGCACTCCTATCCGGGCATGGCGACCACACAACAACGTGAACACGATGCGAAGGTAACTCCCTCGGGCCCGAAGGGTGATAACCCGGCGACTGCCGGCCCGGGGCATACGGAGGTGAAATCCAGTACGCCGGAGAATAAGGCCGGTGAGATCGATCCGGCAGCGCCGGGTGAGACAGGGACGACACCGGGGTCGACGAAGGTTCCGTAGCAATCGATAAGGTCGTCCGTGCCTGCCTTGCCTAGCGTGGCGAGGACGGCGAACCTGC
>JABFXN010000357.1 GCA_013361705.1 Acidobacteriaceae bacterium | reverse complement strand
ATTCATGCAGCTTGTGATCTACACTAAACGGCGCTAGTCGATCGGAAGGGTATGTCAGAGCGGAGCCCGCGGGACATCCAGCAGGAGCTCGTTAAGCCGGTTGAGTACTCT
Organism: Acidobacteriaceae bacterium; assembly: GCA_013361705.1. Lineage (GTDB taxonomy): Bacteria > Acidobacteriota > Terriglobia > Terriglobales > Acidobacteriaceae > Terriglobus. Next base: position 4,603 of record JABFXN010000357.1, on the reverse strand, counting down.
TCAGGAAAAGAATCCAATGCATGAAGGGCTCTACAGGCTGGAAGCGAGGCTACAAGACTGACGAAAGTGCAGAGATGCCACGGGGCATTCGTGCTGGCTCGTGATAAGAACGTGAGTGGGGTCGGGAGGTGCCGAGATGGTACCTCCGGGCCAAGGGCCGGCCTCGGGAATCGGGGCCGGTCCGACGGACATTTCGGTACAGCCCCGGGAATTATGACGTGATGCTGTCCAGGCTGAGCCTATATTCGTCGCAGGTCGAGAGCAGAAATGCGCCAGCGGATGCCGAAAAGACCGAATAGCTCAACGGCGGCTCTAGTCCGAGTCCGTAGATCATCGACAAACCGAAGACAAGAAGCAGCAGGCCGCTGAGAAAGGCCGCGATCCGTGTATGCCATCCCACGATAAGAGCGATGCCGAATACGATCTCGGCGATGGTTGCGATCCAGGCCAGTACGGGGACCGAAGAAGCGGGCATCATTGAGGTCAGCTTCTGGGTGTAAGTGATGAAGTGGGAGAAGTCGCCCCATCCCACGTTTCCCGTTCCCAGCGGTCCCCATAGACCAAAGCGATCCGCAACGGCGGAGAGAAATGCTGTCCCAAGCGCCAGCCGCAGGAAAACGGTATAGGTGTCCTTTGCCCGCCACCTCCTGTCCATCTCAGTTCCTCCGAAATAAAGCTGCTTCGACCAAAGTGCGGACAGCACCCGGATCTTTCCAGGTGCTGTCGAGGATCTACTTGACCGGAGTAGATACGGGCGCGCCCCTGTCTTTCACGAAGAAGACAACGAACTTCGCAGGGGCTGTCGTGCTGGCGTTCTTACTGACGAGGTGAATGTCCCCGGGCGCTTCATAGAAGCTCTGCCCGGCGGTAAGCGTCATCTGCTTTCCACCTTTTACCTGCATCACGACCGAGCCTTCCATGACATAGACGAAGACGTCGGCATTGTGCCGATGTACCGCGCTGGATCCGCCGGGTGGGTAATCTACGATGACCATTCTGCCTTCCTTGCCAGGAAGATCCGGCAGGTCTTTGGAGAGCAGAGGAGTTACCTTGGCTTCCTGTGCCATCACCGCGCCTGCCATGAGACATAAGAAGATGAGTGTTTTCTTCATGATCTTCCTCCCTACTTGTGTGCGCCGGGTTGATACTCCCCGGGAATATAACGGAAGCCGATGGCGATGCGGTTCCATCCATTGATGGTAATAATCGCCAGGGTGATGTTGACGAGCTCTTCCGGGGAGAAGTACTGCTTGACTCGCTCGTATACTTCGTCGGGGGCGTGTCCGTCTGTGATCAGTGTCAGAGCCTCTGTCCATTCCAGGGCGGCGCGCTCGCGTTCGGTGAAAAACGGAGCCTCGCGCCAGGCTGAAAGTGTATAGAGTCTTTGCTCGCTCTCGCCCTGTGCACGCGCATCCTTCGAATGCATGTCGAGGCAGAAAGCGCATCCGTTGATCTGGGAGGCACGCATCTTGATCAGTTCAAGGAGCGACGGTTCCAGCTTTGACGCGTTGCATAGAAATGCTTCCAGGCCAAGCATAGCGTTATAGCCCGCGGGGGAGGTTTTCTGCGCGTCCAGTCGTGATTGCATCTCGTAGATCTTCCTTTCCCTTTCAGAATAGAGCGCGACGGACCATCAGAAAGGTCCATAATCGAAACGTTGAGTAGTCCACTTTTGAGATAGGGATATGCAGCTACTATGCCGAAGAAGGAGACATTCCAGGATCTGGCCCTGACTGCACCCAAAGGCGAGCAGGAGCTGTGGCGTTGGCTTTACACCGAGCTTCGCGCCGCAATCCTCAGCGGCAGACTAAAACCTGGAGCCAGGCTTCCATCCACGCGCAGCCTGGCAAAGCAACATAGCCTCTCGCGGGGGACGGTCGTCGCTGCCTTCGATCAATTGCTGTCGGAGGGATACATACGAGCCCAGGTCAGCTCCGGGACTTATGTCGCCCCCATCATGCCGGACCAGTCGCTGCAGCCCAGCCGCGGCCGCTCCGCTCTAACGCTGCCGGCCTCCAAAGCGACGCTGTCGAAGCGCGCCCGCGCGATGATTCACGGAATTGATGTTCTGGCTCCGTCCCACTCGGTGGGCAAGGCTTTCCGATCCTACGAACCAGCGATCGATCTCTTCCCGGTACAGCTTTGGTCGAGGGTTGCGTCAAGGGTGCTTAGGCACGCACCGCGGTCGCTCTATGGGAATGGCGCCGCCGGCGGTTATCAGCCGCTGCGGCGGGCAATCGCGGAATATATTGGCGTGGCGCGCGGCGTACGTTGTGCGCCGGAGCAGATCATTGTTACTGCGGGAGCGCAACAGGCACTGGATCTGGTGGCGCGCCTTCTGCTGGACCCGGGCGATCATGTCTGGATGGAAGATCCCGGCTATTCCGGGACCACGCAGACTCTGCGCGCTGCCGGAGCGAAGATTATTCCGATCCCTGTCGATCAGGATGGTCTCGACGTAAAAGCCGCACGCAAGCTCTCGCCGAGGGCGAGGATGGCATACGTCACTCCAGCGAATCAGTTTCCCCTGGGTGTCACCATGTCCGCCGATCGCCGCCTGGAACTCTTGAACTGGGCGGCAAATACCGGCGCCTGGATTGTGGAGGACGACTATGACGGCGAGTACCGCTATCACGGACGCCCGGTTGCCGCACTGCAAAGCCTGGATCACTCCGGTTCGGTCATTTACATCGGTACCTTCACGAAGATGCTGTTTAATGCACTTCGTCTGGGTTTCATGGTGGTGCCGGAGCGATTAGTGAACGCATTCGAAGCCGCGCGCAGTTTTGTCGATCGCCATCCTCCAACGCTTGACCAGGCGATTCTTGCCGAATTCATCACGGAGGGACATTTTGGCCTTCATGTGCGAAAGATGCGCCAGATCTACCTGGAACGTTTATCCGTCCTTAAGGAGGCAGCACAAAAACATCTCAATGGTCTGCTGGCTATCGAGGACGCCGCGGCAGGTATGAGAACCATAGGCTGGTTGCCGGCCGGAGCATCCGATAGAGTCGCGGCGAAGCAGGCGAGCATGCTTGGTCTCGAGGTAGGCGCTCTCTCAGCGTTCGCGATCAAGAAGGCACCAAAGCCCGGCCTGATTCTTGGATTTGCCGGCTGTGCCCCGAATAAGCTTCGTAGAGGCGTCTCTGTACTCTCAACTGCTCTCCCGAGCAGTCGACAGTAGCGTTCATGCCACAAGCCCTGGAGACTCCTGGGTAGGGTTCACACAACACAGCTGTTGCGGTTTGCGTCGTGCTGGTTGTCGGCGGTCTGATATTCTTGCTTGCTTGTAGCGCTTGGTAACCATCATCGTTGAGGTTCGTAGGCACTCTTTATGCACAAAGCTTCATCGCCTTTCGTCGTTCTACCGCAGGAAGTGATGGGCCTACCGCACCCGCATGAGTTTTTCAGCGATGCCCGGCGTTTGGAAGAGCGTCTACGGCAGGTGGTGCAGGGAGAGGTTCGCTTCGATGAGGCCTCGCGTGCGCTGTATGCTACCGACGCATCCAATTATCGCCAGGTCCCCATCGGTCTGGTTGTCCCTCGCACCATCGATGATGTGATTGCAACAGTGGCAGCCTGCCAGGAGTTCGGCGCTCCCGTATTGTCACGTGGAGGAGGGACCAGTCTTGCCGGTCAGTGCTGCAACGTCGCCGTGGTACTCGATTTCTCGAAGTACCTGCGAAACATCACATGGCTCGATCCGAGCCGGCGTCTCGCACATGTGGAGCCGGGTATCGTGCTCGACGCATTGCGCAACGAAGCGGAAAAGCACGAGCTGACCTTTGCGCCGGATCCCGCGACTCATAGCCGCTGTACGCTCGGCGGCATGATCGGGAATAACTCCTGCGGCGTGCACGCTCTGATGGGTGGTAAGACCGTCGACAATATCGAGGAACTCGACATCCTGCTCTACGACGGCACGCGGATGACCGTGGGGCGCACGAGTGAAGAGGAACTTGCAGCCATCATTGCGGCAGGTGGCAGGAAAGGGCAGATCTACGCCGGACTCAAACTTCTGCGCGATCGACACTCGCAACTTATCCGCGAGCGTTATCCCGACATCCCTCGCCGCGTCTCAGGCTACAATCTCGATCAGCTTCTACCCGAAAACGGATTCAATGTGGCGAGTGCTCTCGTTGGGAGCGAAGGAACCTGTGTCACAAGTCTGGGCGCGATCTGCGAGCTGAAGGCGAGTCCGCAACACCGCCGTCTGGTTGTCCTGGGTTTCAAGGATGCCTTTCTCGCCGCTGATCACGTTCCGCTTGTACTTCGCCACAGCCCGATCGGACTTGAAGGATTTGATGGCTTGCTGGTGGATTACATGCTGCGCAAGAATCTCGCGGTGGATGACGTCACGCTTCTGCCTCCCGGTCGCGGATTTTTGCTGTGTGAGTTTGGGGCAAACTCTCCGCAGGAGGTCGAGAACATCGTCGACCGGTTCGTGGAAGATGCGAAGTCTTATCCAGAGCATCCCAGTGTCGATCGCTATTCTCCTGCCGAAGCCGCCCGGGTCTGGAAGGTTCGCGAATCTGCTTTGGGTGCGACTGTCATCGTTCCTGGCGAGAGGCACAGATGGGAGGGCTGGGAAGATTCCGCGGTC
>JABFXN010000210.1 GCA_013361705.1 Acidobacteriaceae bacterium | reverse complement strand
TTCCCAAAATCCAGCCACAAAAGAGGACAATGAAATGGTGACCGTCGAAAGCGCAAAGAAACCCCAACCCCAAACTCCATCGCCAATTGCCGCCACGACCGAGCGCGTGGTGCTGACAGGCTTTATGGGCGCCGGCAAGTCGACGGTCGGCCGCGCCCTGGCCAAGGAGCTTGGCTGGGAGTTCTGCGATCTCGATCATCTGATCGAAACGACGCATGGCGCCACCATCGCCGAACTTTTCACGCAGCACGGTGAGCCCGGCTTCCGGCAGCTTGAGACCCGCGCCCTGGCCGGAGCACTCGGCCGTCACAATGCTGTCATTGCCCTCGGCGGTGGAGCGTTAGAATCACTCACCAATCGCCTGCTCCTCGAACAGAAGCCCAACACCCTTACCGTCTTCCTCGATGCCCCGTTCGAGATCCTCTTCGATCGCTGTGTGCTTCAGCCGGATGCCGCGATCCGGCCCGTCCTCAAGGACCCAGACGCTGCGGCCGCTCGTTTCAAGACACGCCGTCCGCAATACCAGCGCGCAGCCCACATCATCGTGGAAACCGAACCTCTCAGCCCGGCTGAGACCGTCGCACGGTTGATTGAGGAGTTGCGCAGGCGTTAAGTTCCCCGCCAGGCGCAGTTCCTGCATCGTATGCTTTGACGAAGCTGCGTTAGCACGGAGACCTGCGCCTGGTGGAACCACCCATCATCAATCCCCCGAAAGACCGCTCCCGCGAAATTCGCGGCTATATTCTCTTTACCTTCCTAGTTATGTTTGCCAGCTTCCTCGCCTGGAAGCTGATGCATCAGCTCGAGATTCTCTACGTCTCGGCCATCTTCGCTGTCGTGCTCACGCCGGTCGTGCACGCCATCATGCGCTGGAAGATCAGAAGCTGGAGCCTCAATAAAGGCGCCTCGGTCCTGGTTCTAATGATCGGCATCCTCGGCTTGCTGACGCTGCTCTTCTGGCTTGGCCTTCCTCCGGTCATCTCCGATCTGAGACAGTTCGCAGAGGATCTCCCAGCCCGGATTCCGGGAGCGATTGCCAAGGTCAAGCGCATTCCCATGGCCGACAGGCTTGGCATCGACTCCGTCACGCAGCACGTCGAGCAGGTTCTCTCCGCTACCGCGGGCTATATCGTCGCCGGCTTGCCGAAATGGATCGCCCGCGTCGCCGACATCATTATGGCGGTCATCCTCACGATGTACTTCATCCTTGAGGGCGATACCGTTTACCGCTACTTCCTCTCGATGGTGCCAGCCATCTACCGTATCCGCCTGGATACGACCCTGCAAAAGGCAGAGCTGCGCGTCAGCCGCTGGCTCATCGGGCAACTCTCGCTCATGGCCATCCAGGGCGTGTACAGCAGCATCGTCTTCTTCTCGCTGCACGTCCGCTATTTCATGCTGCTGGGCGTTCTGATGGGCATCACCAACATCATTCCCGTCGCCGGCAATCTCATCACCATCATCATCGTCTTCTGCGTCGCCGCAGTTGACTCCTGGACCAAGGCCTTCCTCGTCCTGCTCTTCTATGTCATTTACTCCCAGGTGGAGAACGCCTGGCTGGTACCCCGCATCATGCGTTCCAGCGTCGACCTGATGGGCATCACCGTCCTGGTCGCACTGCTCTGCGGCACCGCAGTCGCCGGCATCGTCGGAGCCCTGGTAGCTGTCCCCACCGCCGCCCTTGTGGCCGTCATCGCCGATGAGTACCTGGTACGGGGAGATTGAAGAAGATTGAATAATTGAAGAGATTGAATGATTGAATAATGCCGTCGATTTGTATGGCAGGCCGATTCTTTAATTATTCAATTCTTCCATCCTTCAATTACTCAATTGTTTTTCTCCCGCCTTTCTAGTGTTGCAGTTCATGTTTTTGGCGTCCTATACTCGTGCGGTTTGGCCACCGACCGGTCTGGTCAAACCAGTTCCGCTGCCGACCTATACCGTGGCAGCACGACGGCCGGAGAGACGCTGCTGACAGCGACAACCATGAAGGACAAAAACATGCAGGTGAACGAAATTTTGACGCTTGATCAGGAGACCAATCCCTGGGCAGCGCAGGAAGCCCGCTTCAATGAAGCGGCAGAAAAACTCGGGCTCGAAGAAGGTCTACAAAAAGTTCTACGTCTGCCGAACCGCGAGATCATCGTCCATTTCCCCGTCCTGATGGACAACGGAAAAAATGAAGACTTTACCGGCTACCGAGTACAGCACTCGGTCGCCCGCGGTCCGGCTAAGGGCGGTATCCGTTATGCTCCAGACGTCTCTCTCGATGAGGTTCGAGCCCTTGCAAGCTGGATGACCTGGAAGTGCGCCGTCGTCAACATCCCCTTTGGTGGCGCGAAAGGGGGCGTCATCTGCGACCCTCGCAAGATGAGCCAGGGAGAGCTTGAGCGGCTCACCCGCCGTTTTACCGCAGAACTGATCGAGTTTATTGGTCCTGAAAAAGACATCCCCGCCCCGGACATGAACACGAACGAGCAGACGATGGCCTGGATCATGGATACCTACTCCATGCACATGCGCCAGACCGTGACCGCTGTCGTCACCGGAAAGCCGGTCAACATCGGCGGCTCCCGCGGCCGTACCGCCGCTACCGGACGCGGCCTCAGCGTCGTCTGCGATGAAGCGCTGAAGCACCTTGGCATTGCCTGCGAAGGCTGCAAGGTCATTGTGCAGGGCTTCGGCAACGTCGGCTCCAACGCCGCCAAACTTCTCTCTGAGAAGGGCTACAAAGTGATCGGCATCGCCGAGCACGACGGTGGCCTCTACAACGCCAACGGCATCGATATCCATGCCCTGCTGAAGTATAAGCAGCAGGCCGGAACCGTCGTCGGCTACAAGGAAGCCGAAGCCATCGATCCACTGGAACTGCTCACCTGGAAGACCGACATCCTTCTTCCGGCAGCGACCGAGAACGTCATCACAAGCCGCAATGCCGAACGGATCCAGGCCCGCATCCTCTGCGAGGGAGCCAACGGCCCCACCACCCCCATCGCCGACGAAATCCTCGCCGACAAGAAAGTTTTTGTCATTCCTGACATCATGGCCAATGCCGGCGGTGTCACCACCAGCTACTTCGAATGGGTCCAGGACCGCATGGGCTTCTTCTGGACCGAAGAAGAAGTCAATGCCCGCCTCGACAAAACCATGGCCGAAAGCTTCGCGGACGTCCTCCGCTATGCCCAGACCCACAACGTCAACAACCGCCTCGCAGCCTACATGCTGGCTATCGATCGCGTCGCCTACAACATCCGCCAGCGCGGCATCTACGCCTGATATGTCCTCCGGCAAAACAGTGGACCCTTGCGATCCACTGTTTTGCTTGGCGGCAATCCCCGGCGAGTGACTAGAATAGGGTTGTCGTGAATCTCCCGAACTCCATCACGATGAGCCGCATTGCCAGCGTGCCGCTGCTCATCTGGGCGTTGTCGCCGGTCTTTCCCTGGAAGGACGTTCCTGGTGCGCAGGAGATCACTGCCTCAATCATCTTCATCCTAGCCTCCATCACCGACGGCGTCGACGGCTATCTCGCCCGGCGACGAGGCCAGGTCACCACGCTCGGCATCCTGCTCGACCCTCTGGCAGACAAACTTCTGATCACCTCGGGATACATCTGTCTGGTCAGCTATACGCCCTCTGTCGTGAAAGCCTGGATCGCCGTTCTGGTCATTGGCCGCGAGTTCCTGGTCAACGGACTGCGCTCCATCGCCTCCACTGAGGGCTTCACCATCGAGGCCAGCGAGATTGGCAAGCTCAAAACCGTGCTCCAGATCGTCAGCGTTACGGCCGCCATCATGAATCACGGCTGGCAGACCTGGAATCTCTACGGCTTCATCTTCGACTGGCACCTGATCGCCATCACCGCCATCTACTGGATGGCCATCGTCTCGATCATCTCGGCCGTGGACTACTTCGTCGGCTTCTGGAAGAAGATCGACACCAAGTCCGAGATTCGCCGCAAGCGCCGCTCCTTCGTGCTCAGCCGCAAAAAGAAGAAGATTCTCCCCAGCGCCTCAGGTCCCCAGCGAGCCAGCTAACCCTTTCTAATGCTGTTGAGGGTTGGGTACTCTGGGCGAGAGGTAAGAGATACTGGAACACTCAGACTGAACAACAAAAGCCCCGCCGAAGGCGGGGCTTTTGTGCGGAGTTCATTCGAAAGTTATGCGCTGACAGCAGTCACCGGCACACGTGCCGCGGCAGCGACCACCTGGGCCGGAACCGCCGGCTGGTGGGTCTGATGCCCCGTCTGAGGACGATGGACGAAGTGATACGGCGGCCACGGACCGGAAAGCTGGAAGTGGCAATCCTTCATGGTCTGCTGCGCCTGGACGTACTTGTTCTGGTAACGCTCTACGCACTTGCGATCGATCAGGTGGGCGATGTCGATCAACAGCTTGCCGGAATCCAAGCGCTTGCAGGAGATCTCCTCCGCCAGCGGCAGGAACATGCGGTTCAGTTGCACCGACAGTGCCCGGGCGCGAGCCTGACGCTCACGCTGGCGGCCTGCCTGCTCACGCAGACCAGCCAGATACTCTTTGCCGGCACAGCAGGTCTGCATCTTGGAGGCACCCTCGATATCGTCGACCAGGACCTTCAGATGCATCTCTGCCTTGCCCTGGAAGCGCTCCAGGTTGGCAACAAAGTGGCGATGGTTGGAACGGATCGACCGCCGCAGCGCGTCGTCATCCGTAAACGTAGTGTTGAAACGAAATGGCAGGAGCGTC
>JABFXN010000379.1 GCA_013361705.1 Acidobacteriaceae bacterium | reverse complement strand
TGGGAGCGAAACCCCCAAAGAGCGCCATTCCTCCTCCTGGCTGCGTTAGAGCATTTTTCCTGTAGGTGTAGTGCGGGGCTTGTGCATCTATGGGCGTTTTCCTCAATGAAAACGCCGCTGCACGCTCCTCCCGGGATACCCAGCAACAGGAAAAATGCTCTAGACTTTCGCCCGTAGACGATCCATGACCAGCGCCGGCACCAGGCCGCTGACGTCCCCGCCCAGCTCAAACACGCCCTTAATGAGCCGCGAGCTCACATAGGTGTACTTTTCATGGGGCAGCATAAAGATGGTCTCAAGCTCAGGGTCGAGCTTCCGGTTCATCATGGCCATCTGGAACTCATACTCGTAGTCGCTGATCGCCCGGATGCCACGAAGCACCGCCACCGCCCCCTGCTGCCGTGCAAAGTCCACCAACAGACCGTCAAATGTCTGGACGGAGACATTCGGGAAGTCCTCCGCAGCTTCGCGGATCATCTCCAGCCGCTCTTCCACCGTGAAGAGTGGCGTCCCCTTGTTCACATTGCGCAAAATTGCCACCACCAGGTGGTCCACGATCTTGGAGCCGCGTGCGATCAGGTCAAGGTGGCCGTTGGTCAACGGATCGAAGGTGCCGGGATAGATGGCTCGTACAGGCTTCATCGCAAGTGCAGCATACACGCTTATGCTGGAAACGTATGGTGAACGGCTTCCTTTGCTCGGTCTGCGGGCAGATCCATCCTCCAGCTCCAACCAGCTACAGCATCCAGGCTCCCGACGCCTATATCGCCATTCCGGACGAGGAACGAGCCAGCCGTGCCCAAATCTCGGCCGAGCAATGCATCCTCGACGAACGGCACTTCTTCCTGCGCGGACGCATCGTTCTCCCCATCCTGGATCAGCAGAACCAACCCGCACCGGAGCTTCTGGACCCACGCTCGGGCCCGGTTCCGGAGATCCGGATTGAGGCGCCCTACTTTGCCTACGGCTGCTGGGTGGAAGTAAGCCCGAAGAATTTCTTCCGTGCCCATGAACTCTGGAAGACAACTGGACGAGAGAACGAGCCACCCTTCCCGGCCTATCTTGCCAATGAGCTGCACCACTATCCCCGCACGCTCGGCATCGAGGTACTGGTGGCAACACAACCGGTAGGAAGGCGCCCCCACCTGACCGTCCTCGATCAAACGCATCCTTTGGCACAGGAACAGATGATGGGGCTCAGCACAGAGCGGATACAGGAGATCGCGGAACAGATCCTGCATCACCCGCAGCCAAGATAGGGTTACAAACAAAGACGGTTCGAGCTTCGCTCGAATGCCCACGTCCCAGAATCGGGACACCACCCCAACGAACGAGTTCGTTGGGGACCCCGGGACATGGCGCACCCGGTGTATTGCTACTCAAGGCTTTAACGCAACAACGCCGCCCCCGAGGGCGGCGTTGTTGCACACACGATCGATTACTTGCGTCCGCGGACGACCTCCTGAGCCGCCGCCTCGCCGTTCTCCGGCACCGCTGGAATATCTGCTGCCGCGGCACCGATCTTCAGCTTGGCGCGCAGTTCATTGTTGATCCGCTCAAAGGTGTCCTTGTTCTCTTTCAGGAAGCCGCGCACATTCTCACGTCCCTGACCGATGCGCTCGCCCGAGTAGCTGTACCAGGCGCCGCTCTTCTCCACGATGTTGTTGGCCACCGCCAGATCGAGCACATCGCCCTCGCGGGAGATACCTTCGCCGTACAGGATGTCGAACTCAGCCTCGCGGAATGGAGCCGCAACCTTGTTCTTTACCACCTTGGCCTTGGTACGCGATCCGGTGACAACCTCGCCTTCCTTCACCGCGCCGATACGGCGGATATCGATACGAACCGAAGAGTAGAACTTCAGCGCACGTCCACCGGTGGTGGTCTCCGGGTTACCGAACATGACGCCGATCTTCTCGCGGATCTGGTTGATGAAGATCAGGCTGGTCCGGGACTTGGCCACTGTTCCAGTCAGCTTACGCAGCGCCTGCGACATCAGGCGGGCCTGTAGACCAACGTGCGAGTCACCCATCTCACCATCGAGTTCAGCCTTCGGTACCAGCGCTGCTACCGAGTCGACAACCAGCACATCAATGGCGCCGGTACGAACCAGAGCTTCGGTGATCTCCAGCGCCTGTTCGCCATAGTCCGGCTGGCTGACCAGAAGATTGTCGACGTCGACGCCGAGCTTGCGGGCGTAGATTGGGTCCAGAGCATGTTCAGCGTCCACAAACGCCGCCAGGCCGCCGGCCTTTTGCGCCTCCGCGATGATCTGCAGGGTAATGGTCGTCTTACCCGATGATTCAGGACCATAGATCTCGATCACGCGGCCGCGGGGCACACCACCCACACCGAGGGCCGCATCGAAAGAGATGGACCCGGTCGAAATCACCGAGATCGGAACGATGGCCTCACGCGCGCCCAGGCGCATGATCGATCCCTTGCCAAACTGTTTCTCAATGCCGGCCATTGCCAGCTCTACTGCCCTTAAACGGTCATCCGCCACGTTGCGTGTCTCCTCAGTCAGTCCCGCATCCCTCTTGCCTGCTGCAGGAAATCAGAGTCTAGCAGCAAAGCAGCGGCACAAGCAAAGAAAAAGCGAAAGCATTTTCGCCCCTTCCAGTGGAAAACCGGTACAAAACCTGCCGCGCTATGATTCGGAAACGACCATGGCCACTAAGTCCGCCAAGCCAGCCGCTGCCCTTGCCAAAAAACCTTCCTCCCCGAAGACGGCCGCATCGAAAAAGGGCATTTCCCAAAAGAGCGCCTACAACCCGCTGGCGCCGGAACGCATAACCGCCATCCTGGATGCCCTGCGCAAGGCCTATCCCAATGCCGTCTGCGCGCTGCACCACAACTCCGCCTGGGAGCTGGTCGTTGCCACCGCCCTCTCCGCCCAGTGCACCGACGTCCGCGTCAACATGGTCACGCCGGAACTCTTCCGCACCTTTCCCACCCCCAAAGCACTGGCTGAGGCGCCTCTGCCCGCCATTGAAGAGATCATCCGCACCACCGGATTCTTCCGCGCCAAAGCGAAGAACATCCAGGGAGCCGCAAAGGCCGTCGTTGAAAAGTTCGGCAACAAAGTCCCGCAGACCCTGGAGGAGCTGATCACGCTCCCCGGAGTCGCTCGTAAGACCGACAACGTCGTACTTTGCTCATGGTTCTGCATCGCCGTCGGCGTGGTGGTGGACACCCACGTACTTCGGATCTCGCGCCGACTTGAGCTGACCAAGCATACGGACGCCGTGAAGGTGGAACGGGACCTGATCAAGATTCTCCCGAAGGACGAGTGGATCAACTACTCGCACCGGATCATCTACCACGGCCGCCAGGTCTGCATCGCCCGCAAACCCCGCTGCGCCGACTGCACCCTGGAAAAGCTCTGCAACTCCGGCGACAAGACCTGGAGCTCAAACTAAAACTATCTCTATAAATTTCAATAGCTTGACATAAATACTGAAACTCTATCTTTAGAAAATTTTCAGCTTTAGGCGAACGCCAATACAACCGCTCCTGCCGTAATGAGCAGGCCACCCAATACCTTCAACGGTGTCAGTGCCTCTCCCAGAAACATCCACGCGAAGACGATCACCAATGCCACACTCAGCTTGTCGATCGGGGCGACACGAGATGCCTGCCCAAGCTGCAAAGCACGGAAGTAGCACAACCAGGAGAGTCCCGTCGCCAGACCGGATAACCCAAGAAAGATCCACGACCGGGTATTGATATGGCGTAGCTCGCCGTGCTTCCCCAGACTCAGCGCGATCCCCCAGGCGAAGACGAAGATCACGGTGGTACGTACCGCAGTCGCAAGGTTGGAATCGATGTCCGCCACGCCGATCTTCGCCAGAATCGCCGTGGCCGCCGCAAAGACAGCCGATAGCAGCGCCCATACCAGCCAACTCATGCCGGTTGCTCCAGGGCGGACGCAATCGCCTTCGCGAGCGAGATCACATTGGCCTCCTTCGCCTCGACGGTCGGCAGGTAGCCCGCATCACGCAGCGTGGCAGAGGTAATCGGGCCAATCGTCGCCAGAACGGTCGACTCAGGCAGCCGCAAGCCGCTCGCCTCTAACACCTGCAACAGATGATGCACCGACGAAGACGAGGTAAAGGCAATGGCAGCGGGCTGAGCTGGGCCCGCAAAGATTTCCTGCAACAAGCCGGGAGCCGCCGCGGGAATCACAGTCCTGTAAGCCTCAACAATCTCTACCGTCGCTCCCGCCTCCTCAAGCATTGCCGGCAGAACATCGCGCGCAACCGCGGCACGCACCAGCAACATACGTGCCCCGGGCACATGAGGCAGAAGGGCCTCGGCCAGACCTTCGCCGGTCGCCTTCTCCGGCTGCAGCGTGACCTCGAAGCCGGCCTTCTGCGTTGCCCGTGCCGTGATACTTCCAATCACCGCCAGGCGCAACCCTTCCGGCAAATCTCCATGGAGGCGCTGACGAAAGACGTCAACCGCATTGGCGCTGGTAAACAGCAGCCAGTCGAAGGCTGAGAGCCGGGCAATCGCATCGTCTAGTCCGGCAAAGCTCTCAGGCGGAACGATCTCGAGAACGGGGACGATCACCGGCTCGAGACCGGCATCCCGAAGCGCATCGGCGAGCTCAGCGCTCTGATGCAAAGCGCGGATGACGAGGACTCGATGAATCATCATGAAACAGGCATAAAGTTAAACCGTTGGATGAAGAAGTTCGTTGGCTCCGCGCCGCTCCAGCTCTCCGGCCACAAACTCACCGAAGCTCTGCGGCGTGTCCTCTTCTTCGGGGGTTCGCGAGATCTGTACCATCCGATCGCCATCCTCGGCGACGACGCAGGCCAGCATCCGGCGGAACTTTCCTTCTCCGGCACAGTGCGCTCCGATGGGCACGCTACAGCCTCCGCCCAGCGCCGCCAACACCGCACGCTCGGCATCCACAGACCAAGCGGTTGTCTCGCAGTGCAGCAGGCGAACAGCCTCACGCACAGCCGCGTCACCTGAACGAATCTCGATCGCCAGAGCCCCCTGTCCGGGAGAAGGACAGATATCCTCCGGATCGAAACGCTGACGAACCCAATCCGGCGGCATGTTCAGCTTCTCTGGCCCCAGGCGGTCGAGCCCGGCCGCAGCCAGGACCAACGCATCACATTGCCCTTCCCGCAGCTTGCGCAGGCGGGTATCGATATTCCCGCGGATCGGCACAAACTGGAAGTCCGGACGGTGCGCCAGCAGCTGCGCTCTGCGGCGAGGGCTGGTAGTGCCGATTCGCGCTCCGATCGGAAGCGTGTGCATCAGCAGCCACTCCGGGCAGATCAGCGCATCACGCGAGTCCGCACGCTCCGGAATCGCTCCCAGCTCGAAGGCCGGGTTCAACTCGGTCGGCAAGTCCTTGAGAGAGTGCACGGCCAGATCGACCTTACCGGCAGCAAGCGCCTCTTCGATCTCCTTGGTAAAGATTCCCTTGCCGTCCACGCCCGCGGGCGCAACAAAGCCAGGTTCCTGCATCCGGTCGCCGGTGGTCTTGATGATCTCAATGGAGACCTCGTGGCCGTGCGCGCGTAGCAGGCAGGAGACGTGTTCAGCCTGCCAGAGCGCCAATGCGGATCCACGGGAGCCGATACGAAGGTTCACTTGGTGTCTCCTTCCTGTTGGGGAGCGAAGGCGCGGCGCAGCGCATCCAGAGTCTCGGCATCGCCATCGCGTGCCGCTTCGCGCACTCCGGCCATCGGTCCATGGAGAAACTTGTTCACCAGGCCGCGGGTCAATGCCTCCACCGCCTGCTGTTGTTCTGCAGTCAGCCCGGTCAGCCTGGACTGCGCCCGGCGCAACTCGGCCTCGCGCATGGCTTCAGCAGTTACCTGCATAGCGCGGATGGTGGGCACCGCATCCAGGGTCTGCAGTCGCTGTTCGTAACGATCTACCTCTCGGGCTACGATGCGCTCAGCCTCTTGCGCTTCTTTGCTGCGCTCGGCCAGGTTCGCCGCGGCAACCTGCTGGAGGTCATCGATGTCATAGACAAAGGCTCCGTCGATCTGGTTCATCGCCGGCTCTACATCGCGAGGCACAGCAATGTCGATGAAGAACATCGGACGGCCTTTGCGGCGCGACAGTAGATCGCGGCCCATCTTCACGGTGAAGACGGCTTCTTGCGCTCCGGTCGAGGTCACGACGATGTCGGCCAGATGTGCCTGGCCCGCGAGAGCATCGAAGTCCATGACCGAGCCCTGAAACTCCTCTGCGATCCTTTGGGCACGCGTGCGGGTGCGATTGGCAACATACAGCGTTCCCGCGCCCTGCGCGATCAGGTGCCTGGCCGCGAGCTCCGACATTTTGCCCGCGCCCACCAGCAGAATCGTCTTGCCCTTCAGCGAACCGAAGATCTTCTGCGCCAGATCTACGGCAACGGAAGCAATGGATACTGAGGTTGAGCCGATCTGGGTCTCGCGACGTACCTTGCGCGCAACCGTGAAGGCGCGCTGCAACAGCGGCTCCAGCGTCGACTGCACCGCACCGATCTCGCGGGCGACGGTGTAACTCTCCTTCACCTGGCCGAGAATCTGCGGCTCGCCGACCACCATGGAATCCAGCGAAGAAGCGACACGGAAGAGGTGGCGTACGGCCTCGCGCTCTGAGTACTCGTAGAGATGCGGCTCGATCTCCTGCTTGGAGATGGCAAAGTACTCCGCGAGAAAACGGCGCAGGTCGGTGTTGTCCTCGTGACAGGTCACCAGCTCCACGCGATTGCACGTGGAAAGGATCATGCTCTCGCGCACACCCGGCTGATGCAGCAGCGACCGGGTGGCGTCTGCCAGGCGCCCGGACGGAATCGCCAGGCGCTCGCGTACCTCAATCGGAGCCGTATTGTGGTTCACTCCCAGAAGCGCAATCTTCATGAAGTGAACCTGTGCACGTTCGAGAACTGGTTTGCCGCCCAGGCGGCGATCATCACTAGGAAGACAAAGCTTGAAAGATATACAGCTCGCTTGCCCCGCAGGCCGGAGATGCGCCGGATGTGGATCATCAGGATGTACGCGACCCACATGCCGAAGCTGAGCAGCACCTTCGGATCGGCGAAGTAAGCCGGGCCAACCGTCTCCTGTGCAACCACCGAACCGATCAGCAAGCCACCGGTCATGCAGGGCAGACCGAAGAGCAGCGACTTCAGTGCGATCTGATCCATGGTCTCGAGGGGCGGCAGCCATCCAGCCAGCGAGCCAAGGCCCTTGGTCTTCAGGCGGCGCTCCTGGACGAGATACAGCACCGATGCCAGCAAGGAGACCATCATCGCAGCATAGGCCGCGAGCAGCAGAGCCACGTGCAACCAGATCCAACCGCTGCGCACCAGCGCAGAGTCAGCAAAGTGCTGTCCGGGCACAAACGCCGCCACCAGCGCCAACGTGAATGCGATGGGCAACGCGAAGACTCCAAGCTGCAGCGTGCGGTAGCGCCAGTACACCAGTAGAAACGCTCCGGCAATCAACATGGCCATCAGCGCCTGCACCTCGCGCGCCTCGACAGGCACGCGATGATGGGCAGCATTCATCGTCTCGGACAGCGCAACGAATTGAAACACAACGCCCATGACGGCGGCAGGCAGGGCGATGTGGCGCCAGCGTGGGCGCTCATACAGCGCCGCCGGCAAAACCGCGAGGCTGGCAACCCCATACAGCAGAACCGCGACCCTGAGCCAGAGCAAAGACATGGCGAACTTCCAGTATATAAGGTCGCGGCCATCAGCTTTTACTTTCACAGCCTTAGCTTTCGAAACTGGCGTCCGATCGCCATTTTCGCCGCACCTTCCTATGGACCAGGATGGAACCGGCGCAAAGCCGATAGAATCGCCGGATGCGCAGTTGGAAACAGGACCTGTGGACGATGGTGAAGCTGGCGACGCCCGTCGTTCTGGCGGAGCTTGGCTGGATGCTGCAGGGCATCGTCGACGTCATCATGGTGGGCCGCCTCGGCCCGATCGGCATCGGAGCCGTTGCCCTTGGCAACGCGCTCTACTACGCTCCTTCCCTCTTCGGCATCGGCCTGATCCTCGGTCTCGACACCATGGTTTCGCAGGCGTATGGCCGCAAGGACTACGATGCCTGCCACCGGTGGCTGGCGCAGGGGGTCTATATCGCGCTGATCGCGACCCCTCCTCTCATGCTGCTGGTCTGGTCGCTCGGGCAGATGGTGGGTCACTTCGGCGTCGCAGCCGCCCTGGTGGAACCGACCTCGCACTACGTCAGGACCCTGGTCTGGGGCACGCTGCCGCTGCTGCTCTATGCGGCGTCTCGCAGATACCTCCAGGCCGTCGGTCAGAGCCGCATGGTAACCATCACCTTCGTCGCCGCCAACATCGTGAACTGGGCTGGCAACTGGGTGCTGATCTACGGACACTTCGGCATGCCCGCCATGGGTGTTCGTGGTTCAGCACTGTCGACGGTACTCTCCCGCATGATGATGGCCGTGATGCTTCTTGGCTTCGCCTGGAGATATGAGCGCCGTCGCGGACATCCACTCTTTGCTCACTGGGCCGGGCCGCACTGGCAACAGATTCGGCATCTCACCCGGATCGGCCTGCCTGCGGCTCTGCAGATCATTCTGGAGATCGGAGCCTTCGGCTTCTCCACGGTGCTCGCCGGCAAGGTCTCTCCTATCGCCCTCGCCGCACACCAGATCGCGCTGAACTACGCAGCGCTGGCCTACATGGTGCCCCTCGGCATCTCAGCCGCGGCTTCGGTCGCTGTTGGCCACGCAGTAGGAGCCGGAGACCCCGAACGCGCCCGCAGCGACGGATGGCTGGCCATGATTCTCGGCGTGAGCTTTATGGCAGTGGTCGCTGTAATCTTCGTTGCCCTTCCCGGTCCGCTGATCGCGCTCTATACGACCGATATCGCGGTGCTGACGGAAGGTGCACGGCTGTTATGGCTGGCGGCGGCCTTTGCCGTCTTCGATGCCGTCCAGACCATCGCCACCGGCGCGTTACGCGGGCTTGGTCTGACGCGGGTTCCAATGCTGAGCAATCTCTTCGGCTACTGGGCGTTTGGATTACCGGTGGGCATCGCGCTGTGCTTCTGGAAGGGATGGGGTGTCGACGGCATCTGGGTCGGCCTGACGGCGGCTCTGATCGTCATTGCCTCTGCCTTGTTCTTCTACTGGCGCAGTCGCTCGGCGGCACTGGTTAGCGGAGAATTTGCCGCGCGGCCAGCGACCCTGGAGACCCACTGATTCCGGCCCCTGAAATACACAGGGCCGGACAAGTATTCTGAAGTCCCGTGTCAGAGATTTCACAGCCAGCCATGACGCCGTTTATGCGCCAGTACACCGCGGCGCAACAGGCCCACCCGGACTGCCTGATCTTCTTCCGCATGGGCGACTTTTATGAGCTGTTCTACGACGATGCCGTCAAGGTCTCGCGCGAGCTGCAACTCACACTGACCGCCCGCGATAAGCAGAAGTCCGTCCCGATGTGCGGCGTTCCCTACCACGCCGCCGAAACTTACATCCAGCGCCTGCTGCGCAAGGGCTACCGCATTGCGATGTGCGAGCAGATGGAAGACCCGAAGACGGTGAAGACCATCGTTCGCCGCGAGGTCGTCCGCGTGCTCACTCCAGGCACAGCTCTGGACCCGACGCTCGGCTCCGACGAGAACAACTTTCTCGCCAGCCTCGCGCCTGTCGGCAAAGATAGCTTCGGCGTCGCTGTACTCGATCTCTCCACCGGAGACTTCCGCTCCACCGAGTTCCGCGGGGCCGATGCCTTCTCTCTCGCTCTCGATGAACTTGGTCGCCTTCGGCCCGTAGAGCTTGTCCTGCCCGAAGGCTTTCATCCCGGCAAGGCGGGTCTGCTGGCGGACGACGAGGTCGAGCTTCCAGGACTCGACGTGCGCACCCGCACGCCAGTCGAAGACTGGGTCTTCACCGCCGACTACGCCCTTCCCTTGCTGCAGGGCCACTTCCATACTCACTCGCTTGACGGCTTCGGTCTCGCCGGCCATACCACCGCCGCAGTTGCCGCGGGGGCGCTGGTACATTACGTGCGCAGCACCAAGCAGGGCGAGCTGCAACATCTCGATGGCCTGAAGTACTACCAGCGCGGCAGTTCCCTGGAACTCGATGCCGTCTCCGTGCGCAACCTCGAACTTGTCGAGCCGCTGTGGACGCAGGAAGGTGTGGAGAGCACGCTCTTCCACGCTCTGGATACGTGCTGTACACCGATGGGCAAACGCCTGCTGCGTTCTGCGCTGCTGCGGCCGATGGCCGATGCGGTCTGCATCAACCGCCGTCTCGATGCCGTTGCTGAAGCGGTCGGCTCGCTGCGTCTGCGCGAACAACTCCGCCGCGCCCTGGATAACGTCCTCGATCTGGAACGCCTGCTGGCGCGTGTCTCCATGGACTCCGCCGGTCCACGCGATGTGCTGGCGCTGGGCCGCACTCTGGGAGCCTTGCCCACCGTACTGGCAGAAGCAGCAGCGTTTAAAGTCGAAGGCTGGCAGGTGCTGACCTCGGGCTTCGATGCCCTCACCGACGTCTATGCAACCATCATCAACACCATCGCCGAGGAGCCGCCGGTCACGCTCGCCGATGGCAACTTCATCCAGCCTGGCCGCGATGCCGAGCTTGATGAGCTGCGCACACTCTCGCAGTCTGGCCGCCAGTCGATTGCGGCCATCGAAGAACGCGAGCGCGAACGCACCGGCATCTCCTCGCTGAAGGTCCGCTACAACTCCGTCTTTGGCTACTACATCGAGATCACCAAGTCCAACCTGGCTTCTGTTCCCATCGACTACGAGCGCAAGCAGACGCTAGTCAATGCCGAGCGCTTCACCACGCCGGAGCTGAAGGAGTACGAGACCAAGATCCTTACTGCGCATGAGCGTTCGGTCGAGATCGAGAAACGTATCTTCGCGGAACTGCGCACCACCGTGCTTGCCGCCGCCCATCGTCTGAAAGAAACCGCCCGCCGTGTCGCCGAGATGGACCTGATGGCCGGTTTCGCCCACCTTGCCGCACTGCGCAACTACATCCGTCCGCAGATCGAACCCGAGGGCTGCATCTACGAGGTCGTGAATGGACGTCATCCCGTGGTCGAGCGCCGGTTGGAGCTCGCCGCCAGCGGCCGCTTCCATCCCAACTCCATGCATCTGGACGGCGTGGAAGGCCCTTCGCTGCTGCTGATCACCGGACCCAACATGGGCGGTAAGTCTACCTATCTGCGGCAGGCCGCACTGCTGGTCATCATGGCGCAGATGGGTTGCTTCGTCCCGGCTGAGCGCATGCGACTCTCTCTGGTCGACCGCGTCTACACCCGCATCGGCGCCAGTGACAACGTCTCGCGCGGCCGCTCCACCTTCATGGTGGAGATGACTGAGACAGCCGCCATTCTGAACACCGCCACCGAACGTTCGCTCGTCCTGCTCGACGAGATGGGCCGCGGCACGGCAACCTACGATGGCCTGTCACTCGCCTGGGCGACGGTCGAGCACCTGCACAATCGCATCGGCGCACGCACACTCTTCGCCACGCACTACCATGAGCTCACCTTGCTGAGCGATCAGCTCTCGAAACTCGAGAACCTGCGGGTCGCCTGCAAGGAAACCTCAACCGGCATCGTCTTTCTCCACGCCGTGGAACGCGGTCCGGCAAACAAGAGCTACGGTATCGACGTTGCCCGGCTCGCCGGTCTGCCCCAGACAGTCATCGATCGCGCACGCGATGTGCTACGCCTGCACGAGAAAGCGGAGAACGCTTCGGTTCGCGGAGCGGTTCCGGCTCCTCCCCAGCCCGCCCTGCAGATGACCATCTTCACGCCACTCTCGCAGAAGATCGTCGACCGCCTGCAGGAAACCGATATCAACTCACTTACGCCGATGCAGGCACTGCAACTCCTGGACGAGCTGAAGCGCGAGCTGGAGGGACAGGCATGAGCAAGCAGCCCGCGCGCGAGCCAGCAGCGATGACTGTCGCCGGCGTGATGTCCGGCACCTCCGCCGACGGAGTCGATGTTGCTGTCGTTCGCATCGCTCCCGGCAAGCACGTACCGAAACTGAAGCTGCTCGAACACCGTGCCTTCCCCTATCCCAAGGCGTTGCGCACGGCCGTACTGGCTGCGATGGATGCGCAATCGATCTCGGCTGCTGAGATGGCGCGGCTGCACTGGCGGCTGGGCGAGGTTTATGCCGACTGCATTGCACAGACTCTTGCAACGTCAAAGCGCAGAGCATCACTGGTCGGCGTTCACGGACAGACGATCTACCATCAGGGCGCGGCGTCACCCTACCTGGGCAAGCCATTGAAGTGCACCTGGCAGCTAGGCGAAGCAAGCTGCATCGCCGAGCGTCTTCGCATGCCAGTCATCAGCGACTTCCGTCCCGCAGACATGTCCGCCGGCGGGCACGCCGCTCCTCTGGTGCCGATGCTGGACTACACCGTCTTCGCGCATGCCAAACGCAATCGCGTGCTACAGAACCTTGGCGGCATCGCCAACCTCTCCGCCATTCCAGCCAACACCGGCGTAGACAAGCTGCTCGCCTTCGACACCGGCCCGGCAAACATGGTCGTCGATGCGCTGATGCAGCGTCTCTTCAATAAGGCTTACGACCGCAATGGAGCCACAGCGAAACGCGGCGTTGTTCTTCAACCGGTACTAGACACGCTGATGCGCGATCCGTACTTCGCCGCGGCACCACCGAAATCCACCGGCCGCGAGCAATACGGCGCCGCCTTCGTCGACAAGCTGCTGAAGCTCAGCGGCAAAGCCCGCGGCGAAGACATCATCGCCACAGCGACTGCACTTACCGCCGAAAGCATTGCTAATGCCTACCGGACGTTTGTATGGCCGCATCTTGGCATGAATGCTCCGCTTGCAGGGGGTACAGACTTCATCCCCGCCGGTGGTGGAGCAAAAAACGCCACTCTGATGCGGATGCTGCGAGAACGTCTCGAGCCGCTGGGTATCACCTTCGTCTCCATTGAGACCTTCGGCTTGCCCGCCGAGGCCAAGGAGGCCGCGGCCTTTGCTCTGCTGGCGTGGCTCACCTGGCAGGGTCTTCCGGGCAATGTTCCGTCCGCCACCGGAGCTTCACGGCCCGTCGTCCTTGGAAGGATCACGGATGCGCATTAGAGCGTTTTCCCTATTGCCAGGTATCCCGAAAACGGCGTGCAGCGGCGTTTTCATTGCGGAAAACGCCCATAGAGGCAGAAACCCTACATTGCACCCGCAGGGAAAACGCTCCAGGCTCTTCGCAGCCCTCCCTCTCATAGCACTTACGCTTGCCACAGGCTGCCGTACAAAGCCCGAAGGCAACATGGTCGTGATGGTTATCGAATCGAGCCCGAACAACCTCGACCTCCGCATCGGCACAGACGCACAGTCAGAACGTATCGGCGGACTGATCTTCGATCCCCTGGTTCACAAGGACGAGCATTACAACCCGCAGCCGTGGATCGCGGAGCGCTGGGAACAGCCCGAGCCCACACGCATGGTCTTCCACATCCGACACGGCGTCACCTTCCATGATGGACGCTCACTTACGGCCGAAGATGTGGCCTACACCATCCGTTCCTTGCAGGATGGTTCCATCGTTACCAGCAAGGGAGCCAGCCTCTCCGCCATCAAGCAGGTTGAGGCTCCCGATCCTTACACCCTGGTGCTGCATCTCGATAAGCCCGACGCTTCCCTGCTCTTCAATCTCTCCGACGGCCTCTTCGGCATCGTCCCGCGAGGCAGCGGCAAAGAGCTTGGAGCGGCTCCCATCGGCAGCGGCCCCTTCCGTTTTGTCTCGCAGGTGGTCGACAAAGAGGTCGTCGTCGAGCGCAATCCCCAGAGCTGGTCAGGTGTTCCGAAGATCGAGCGCGTACGCTTCGCCGTCATCCCCGATGCGGTCACAACAGCTCTGGAGTTGCGCAAAGGCTCCGCCGACATCGCCTCCAACGTCATCACGCAGGACATGGTCTGGGCGATGCGCAACGAGAAAGAGATCGTTACCGATGTAGGCCCCGGCTCCATCCTCAACTACATCAACTTCAACTGTAACGACCCTCTGCTGAGGCATCGCGAGGTGCGGCAGGCGATTGCGCTCGCCATCAATCGGCGACCCATTATTCATGCGCTCTTCCGCGATCATGCTCGTCCCGCAGCATCGCTACTGCCGAACGGCCACTGGGCACAGGCAACAACGGCTGAGCTACCTGACTTCTCCTTCAACCCCGAACGCGCCCGCAAACTTCTTGATGCCGCAGGCTTCCCGGTGCGGCCAAATGGATCACGCTTTCAGTTGACGATGAAGACCTCCACGGATGAGACGACGCGCCTGCTTGCAGCCATCCTGCAACAGCAACTGCGCGCTGTGGGGATTGATCTGCAGATCCGTTCGAACGAGTTCGGTACCTTCTACGCGGACGTCACCAAAGGAGCCTTCCAGATCTACGGCCTGCGCTGGATCGGATCGAACGAAGATCCGGACATCTTCCGCTACACCGTCTCTTCAAAGAGCTTCCCACCCAAGGGAGCGAACCGCGGCCATTACAGCAACCCTGAAGTGGACAAGCTGATCGCAGAGGCAGCCATTGAACCGGACCAGGCAAGGCGCCGACCCATCTACGTTCACATTCAACAGTTGTTGGCAGAAGACGCAGCCGGCGTGAATCTCTGGTACCTGGACAACACGGTCATCCATTCCCGCCGCGTCACCAACATCCATCCCAACCCCTCAGCCAGCTACGACTTCCTGCGCGACGCCGAGGTCGTGCGGTAGAGCCCATTCACCGGGTTCCCCACATACGCGAAGCTTATGTGGGCTTCGAGCGCAGCTCGAACTGTTTCTTTTTGTCATTTCGTAGCGCAGCGGAGAAATCTGCTTCTCTCCCCATGCTTTCCCTCTGAGCGGAAAAGCGGATCGAGCTTCGCTCGATACCCCCACATAAGCTTCGCGTATGTGGGGAACCCGCAATCGTGACACTCTCTACTCCTCCGACATCATCGACTTACCCTGCCATAGACGGAAGGTAATCCCCGTCGAGATCCCGTACGGATGAATCGCCCCATACGAAAACTGCGGCCACATCTGATACTCCACATCCACCACTTTCACAGCAAAGCGCTTGTGATACCACTCCACCCCACCTCCGGGCGCGGCGACGAAGTAGCTGCCGTTCGCATAACCAAAAGGAAAGTTGAAGTGCCCGACGCCGGCCAAGCCCTTCACATATGGCCGCACGCTGCGGGTCATGACATTGAAGCGTGGACCAGCGAGATACGTTGACTGGTTGCTTCCATTGGGATCGTTATGGAGCCGTAACCAGCGAGCCTCTCCTTCTATGCCCCAGCGGTGGCTGATGTTCGCGTCGCCCCACAGGGTGAGGCCGCCAAGCTGACGCTGACCATAGTCAGACTGAAAGACGCTGAGTCCGCCGCCGGCCATCACGTGCGGCCCCGGGCCCCTTCCCGCTGCACCGGCCTGCGCTTCCGCTGACACGCTGCATCCCAAAGCCATCGATAGAGCCGCGATCGCGGCGAACCACAGCCGCATGATTACTGCCCCACCGTAAGAGTGACGTCAATTGCCTGTTTCGCTCCGCTGGTCGCTCCAACTCCAGTGACCTGGAAGGTATAGGAACCTGCCGGCGTTGTGTTGGTATGCAGAGCGCCCGTGCAACCGGTGGTTCCACCGGCGATACCGATCATTGCCAGGGCCATCAGCAGACTTCCCAGCCAGCGCCGGCGCTTACGCATGCCCATACCCAATAGACCAAGTACGGTTGCGCCAGGCCACAGGATCGTAGCCAGAATCGGCGTGTCCGTGCTGCGTACACTCGCGGAGGCTCCCGCACCGAGCGGATTGCCAGTATCGATCTGGAGCTGTACCTGTTGTGTAATGTTCGCGCCCAGCTTCAGCGAATTCGGCGAGAACGTACAGGTTGCGGCGAACGGCAGACCATTACATCCGAGATTCAGTGTGTCGGCAAAGCTGTTCAACGACGAGATCGACAACGTCGCCGTGGCATGATCGCCGCTGGTCAGATTGATCTTTGATGGAGACAGGGCAAGAGTAAACACCTTCGCCTGCGAGACCACGACATCGATCGATGAAGAGGTCGAGCCGGCATACAGAAAGTCTCCGCTGTATGTCGCAACCACATGGTACGTCGCTGCTGACGGCGATACTGTCAGGGTTGCAAGACCGTTCGTATCCACAGTGGCAGTGCCAAGCGTTGTCGTGCCGGAGGTGAAGAGGACAGCACCGGTCGGCATCGCCGGCCCAGCGCCCCGTACCACTGCCACCAGGCTGACAGTTTGGCCGGTCTGCAACGAAGTGGCTGAGACGCTCAGGCCGGTCGTTGTGGGCCGTAGATCCATCTCCTGCGTCAGCGTTGTGGAGCTCGTCAGATTGAGCGTATCGCCGTTGTATTGAGCGGTGATGACATGCTTGCCGGCAACCAGCGTAGCGCTCGAGAAGCTGGCATTGCCATTCGCATCCAGCGTGGCCTGTCCGAGCAACGAGCCGCCATCGAGGAACGTGATCGATCCCGTCGGTTTGCCATCAACATTGGTGACCTTCGCCGTCAGAACCACGGTCTCGCCCGTAAGCGCGGGGTTCAGACTCGATACCAGCGCGACCTGACTGTTCTGCCGCACCAGTACCTGAATGGATGGTGAATCAGCCGCCGTATTCTTCGCATCGCCGCCATAGTGAACAGTGAGCGTGTGCGGCCCGACCGACAGCGAAGACGTAATCAGGGTCGCCGTACCGTTGGCGCCCAGCGTCCCGGATGCCACAGAGCTTGCGCCGTCAAGCAACGTCACCTGCCCAGTAACATCGCCGCCATTACCGGTCACCTGGACCTG
>JABFXN010000067.1 GCA_013361705.1 Acidobacteriaceae bacterium | reverse complement strand
GTCAGAAGGGCAAAGATCGGCAGCCGGATGGTTATGCTTCCGGCGCTGCCGACACCGAGGTTGCGGATCACCCACTCCGTCACCGCGGCATGAGGCAGCAACAGAAGCGTCATGATGGCCGAGATCAGAATCACCAGGTTGAGCAGCATATTGCGAACCCAGACAGTAAAGATGGTCCATAGATCCGCTCCGAAGAAACTGACAGAAGGCGACAGATAGTTCGAGTACCGGCGAAGCCAGCGGATCGGCTCCGGCGGAATGACGCGCCCGGAGTCCACGGCAGGAATGGGAACCATCTTCTCCTGCACACTCGCCATCCCGGCGCGCTTGATCCACGACGCCAGGAACTGATGAATATAGCCTCCACCGGAGACGCTGGAGAGATAGTCAATCTCTTCCAGCTTCCGCAACTGCGCCAGCCCCTGGAGCACACCAAGGTTGAACGTCGCGCTGCGGATGCCTCCGCCGGAGAGACAAACCCCGACATCACGCACCGTCTTCGCACGGTTGTAGACATCGGTCGTCGTGTCGGCCGGATCGATCAGGCGCTTGCCTGGATTCTTCGGATCGAGGCGCGCCTTGAACTCCTGCTCAAGCAGCCATTTGCCGGGCGTGTATTGCGTGAGCAACGCGATTCGCGACTGCAGATCAGGATGGCGCTGGAAGTTACGGATCAGTGCAGCCTTGTCCAGAAACTCTCCTCGCACGACATCTTCTGTACCGGCATAGGTACCGCTTTCGAGAAGCTGGACAATTTCGGCGCAGCACGGGTGTTTGGCATCGCCGCAGCACATCGCGATTGCAGTCTGGGCTAATCGATGACGGTATTGTTGGTCGGAATCGAGGAAAGGTGCGTTCGGCTGGGAGGAATGCGAATCTGGCATGATGCTCTCTCGGGTAAATCGGGGCACGACACAGCGCAAGGCTGCCGGAACACAGGAGATCAGGGAGAAAGGGGAGGGCCCGTATCGCAGCCTGCCGCAAACACGGCAGGCAACTTCGTGTAGGTCTTGTTTTAAACTCCACCCACTATGGCCCACCGATCCGGCATCGTCAAGTATTCGCAAACACGAGTGAAGACGCGATGCTACACTGTGCGCGTTTCCGGTTATTCATCTGTTTGTAGCGGCCCGCTTGTATAGATGTGTCTGCCTGTTCTGAGGAGGAGTTGATGGCAGTCGTTACCGCGACCAAAGGTCCATTTTCAGTAAAAGCCTATATAGGCGATTCGAAAACGCTGCTGGCTTTCAATTTTGCCAACGCCACCGATGCAAAGAATCTTGCCGGTTTTAGCATCTACTGTCAGCCGCCCAGCGGTGCGAAGCCGTATTACCTCTCCAACAATCTGCGCTTCGCACTTCCCGCAAATCACGCGCAGGTTGCCAGTGAGCCCGCTACCTCCACGGCGAACGCCCCCATTCAGAAGTACCGTTGGGTGGCGTTCCCCGGACTGCTGCATGGCGGCACCCAGCCTCCGGCGGGCGACTACCTCTATACGGTCACGCCCAGGTTTTTCGATGGCAACGGAGCCATGCTCCCGATGGATTCAAGCCGCGCGGCCACGGTCAAGGTGCCTGTCGGTCCCTTTGCCAAAGGTGCACTAACCGTCGGCTTCACGCGCGGCTACATGCAGTCGCAGGCGTATGCCCACCACTTCGGGGCAGCCACACGCATCGAACCGGCAAACCGCGGCCTGCAGTACAACACCTCCGCGCAGGCAGGAACCAACGCCGAGGGCACACCCTGCACCTACAACGACATCTACACCTGGATGGGAGCCTCGGCTCGTAAGCTGGTCTTCGATCTGCTGAGCGAGGTGGAGAATGATGACTCCCTCACGCTCGATGTCTTTGCCTACGACCTCGATGAGCCGGATATCGTCACCATCTTTCTGAAGCTGGCGGCACAGGGCAAGGTCCGCATGATTCTGGATGACGCGACACTGCACATCCAGCACACGGACTCGAAGACACATAAGACGATCACCCCACTGGAGGTGCCCTTCGCGCAGCAGTTCCAGGCGATGGCCAAGGCGCCGGCGGCGTTGGTGCGAGGATGCTTCGATCGCTATTCGCACGACAAGATCTTCATCCTCTCCAGGAACGGCAATCCTGTTCGCGTGCTGACCGGCTCGACCAACTTCTCGGTCACCGGACTCTACGTGAATGCCAACCACGTGCTGGTCTTTGATGACCCCGGAGTGGCCCAGCACTACTCCGATGTCTTCGAGCAGAGCTGGACGCTGCTGCAGCAGTATCCGAACCAGTCACAGGCGGCGGCATCCAGCTTTGCCAATACACTTTTGGCGGAGCAGCCGTTTACGCCAACCGGAAGGCGCGTGCCGCAGATGAGCGTTACCTTCTCGCCGCATACACTCGACACGACCCAGAGTCTGCTGACCGCCATCTCTGACCGCATCACCAGCGAGGCACAGGCAGACAAAGGAAACGTCATCTTCGCGGTGATGCAACTGACCGGCAGCAACACCCCGGTCTACAACACGCTCGATGCCATCCACAATACGACGACGCTCTACAGCTACGGCATCTCCGATGCTCCCGAGGGAACGTACCTCTACAAACCGGGGACAGCAAATGGCGTGCTCGTCACCGGAAGGCCGGGCAAGACGACGCTGCCGCCTCCCTTTGACCAGGTGCCGTCACCCCCGGGACATGAGATCCACGATAAGTTCGTTGTCTGTGGCCTGAATGGAGAGGATCCGGTAGTGTACTGTGGCTCCTCCAACCTGGCGACCGGCGGCGAGCAACAGAACGGTGACAACCTGCTGCAGATTCACGACGCGGATGTCGCCACTGCATTTGCGATCGAGGCGCTGTTGCTGGTGGATCACTATAGCTTCCTGAACCGTTACGCGAATCCGAAGAAACCGCATGCAGCGCCAAAGACGGCGACAAAGAAAGCTGCAAAGAAGACGGCAAAGAAAGTAGCGGTGAAAAAGACCGCTGTAAAAACAGCAGCGAAGAAAGTGGCGACGAAGGCCGTCAAGAAAGCTGCGAAGAAAACAGCAAAGAAGGCCGCGAAGAAGACTTCAAAGTAAGGCCTATAGCTGGAAGGAGACCGTATGGCACCGCGCAAACCGAAGAAAGCCGTCCCAGTAGGGACGCCTCAACCTCAACCACTGCTTGCGGCGCAGCCGCAGTCTGCCCAGCAGGCGGCGGTTCAGAAGGGGTTGTTTCTATATACCGATGATTCCTGGTCGCAGGATTATTTCAATAAGAACGATCTGCACTTTATTGAGCGGAAGTTGTTTGGGTAGACGCGTCAAGGCACTCCGTCTTGCTTAAGGGCACGGCTTCACAGGCTGCTGATAAAAGCGCTGAAGGCGCGCTCTATACCAGCCTGGGGCAACGCCCCAGGTCTCGGATGGTTAAGAGATCTGAGGGCTGAAGGCCCGATCTATAATCCTCATGCCAAATGGCTGAAGAAGCCCATCGAGAAAAGGAAAGCCTAACTTTTTGGACGGGAAACCGGGGACTAAAGTCCACCGCTCCTACCCGTTCGCGCATTAGCGCTAGAGCATTTCTCCTGTAAGGTGTAGTGCAGGGCTTTTGCATCTATGGGCGTTTTCCTCAATGAAAACCCCGCTGCCCACTCCTCTCGGGATACCCAGCAACAGGAGAAATGCTCTCTATCTGCCTTCACAGCAGAGTCATAGAGCGGGCCTTCAGCCCTTTAACATCGTGGGGGCACTGAAACCTGGGGCGTTGCCCCAGGCTGATATAGCGCGCCTTCAGCGCTTATCGTGCCTGCCCCAGAGCCCGCTGCTCCCACCGATTCGAGCGCCGCTCGAACCTTTTGTTTGTCATTTCGTAGCGACCGGGTCCCCGGCCAGCTTTGCTGGCTGGGGTGGATCGACCAAAGGGAGCGGAGAAATCTGCTTCTCTACCGTATATCCACCTACGAGCACACCAGCAAGCGCCGCGGCTCGAAGCGGAACATATCCGGGAAGCTACAGAATTCCGGGATACCCAGCTCCAGCACCGGCACGGCCCCTGCGATACGTTTGACATGAACCCGCATCAGGTCACGATAGGCGTTCCGCTCTTCCGCGGTAAATGGAGCGATCTGGTACGACATCGTCATGTGGAATTGATACTCGGCGTGGTCGTTCAACCGGAAGCCAAAAGCCTCCGCTAGCTGATCGCGCAGTGAGCGCAGCTTCTTGTCTTCGTCGGCATCCGCTCCTACCAGGCGAAGGCTGCATGCCATTGGGAAATTGATGGTGTACTCCTGATCGACACGGACACGCAGCGGTAACAGGCATGCGAAGTGTCTCTTTGCGATCCGCTCGCCGATCATGCGGGTGCAGACTTCGATGGGAGCGTCCGAAGGGACATACGATGGCCATCCGTAGGCAGAACGGTCCTGGTCGTTCGCTCCAGGAAAGACGGTCATGTGATAGCTGTCTGTTGAAGTGAGCCCCAGCTTGGGGTGATAACTCGAACGCTTCAGCTCCTGATGGAGCGTCACCATCGCATCGCGCATTGCAGACTGAACCGGGAGGTGACAGATCACCGTATTCCCCGCGAACGGACGCGGTGTGCCGTCAGGGTTGAACTTGAGGGTGGTGTCGCGATTAGGAATCGTTGGTGTTTCTACGGCGGCGGTTTTCGCGAGCAACGAGGATGGAAGCAGCGATGCGGCTGCGGCGGCAGAGGACTCGATAAGAAACTGACGGCGGGTGTGAGTGGCCAAGGAAAGATCCTTTCAGACGAAGATTTTGAAAAAGAAAGGCCGGCAGAACCGTGCTC
>JABFXN010000032.1 GCA_013361705.1 Acidobacteriaceae bacterium | reverse complement strand
GATGGGACCGTAAAACCCTGTTTCTTCCATCAACCCATCGGCAATCTGGCACACGGGACGCTGGAAGACATCCTTCACGGCGATAGCGCCTTTGAGTTCCGATCCGGTCTGAAGGTCGATGAAAACGAGATCTGCAGACGCTGTGTCTGCTCTCTGAACTATCAGCCCTCGAACGAAATCGGCCATTGAAGGCACCATGTCGACTCAAGTAAATCACAGCTTCCGATTTTGCTCGCGGTAAAAGGAGATCAGGTCCATCGACTTCGGCGGCGCTACGCCCATCTGTCGAAGCATCGTGGTGATCTGTCCGCGGTGATAGGTGCCATGATTGACCATGTGCTGGAGCATCTGCCAAAGCGGATCTGCCTGGTCGTTACCACGAAGGTCCTGATACTCGATCGTGCGCTCCACCGCATTCGGCCCTAAGCTTGCGAGTTGTTCGCGTATCTCGACTTCCAGTGCGGCCCACTCCTTGCGGGCTGCGTCGACATCGGGAAAGCGCTCGGGTTTCTGAATTGCCTGCAGCTTTTCGCCCTTCAATCGGGTGATCCAAATGCGCTCAGCAGAACAGATATGCGCAATGGTGTCGCGCACCGAGCCGAAGCTGTTCCCCATGGGACGGATGAACTGCTCGGGCGTGATTGCGCCTACAGCGTCGAGCACTCGGTCGCGCGCCCAATAGTTGTAGTCGATGAGCAGGTGGAGATCATCGGAGGTCATGAGGCTCAGTCTAGAACAGAATCCTCGTAGCAAATTGAATCTGGCGCGATGGATCGCTGTTCTGAATGCCCGCCTGTGGCAACAGGAAGGTGCTGCCTGGAGTTACCGTGTTTCCGTACGTCGTCGTCAGTTTTACAAAGTTATTGTGGTTGAAGACATTCGCAAACTCAGCCCGTGTCTCGACTCTTACCTTCTCGAAGAAAGAAAAAGTCCGTGTCAGAGCAAGGTCAGTCTGAGCCTGCAGGGCCCCATGAAATGAATTGCGCGAGAAGCCGACGGGACGATCACTTGCGATACCGTCTCCATCGTTGTCCACACCGGTAAGTGGATTCACAGGCAAACCACTCGCGGCAGTTGTCGTTCCGCTTAACCGGAAGGCGTATGGAAGATCCACGACTCCATATGCGACCAGGCGATGCCGTTGGAAGAAGTCCGAAGGCCCATTCTCTCCCGCAGTGATGCCCGATACACTCGGCGTTCCGGTGTTGTTGCCTCCCGTAAAGAAAACGTTCGTAATGTTCGAACTATAGAGATACGAAGCCTGGAACTCGAAGTGGTTCGCGAAGTTTCTCCGGATCCGAACCCCCGCTGAAGGATTACGTGAGTTGCCTGTGTTGCTCACCTGCTGCACATTGGCAACCGGAATCGTTGTACCGTCGCTGCGCCGGTAGTTGAGATACGGACGTGTTGCATTGGCCGCTGCGGCGGTGCGCGCCTGCCCAGCAGCAGTACGTATAAAGCGCGTCGGTGCATTCTGATTGACCAGAATCAACTGATGACGCGAGGCCAGAAATGCCGCATCCATCTCCAACACAAAGCCGTGCAGGAGGCGCTGCTCAATTCCAGCAGAAAGCTGCATCGTATAAGGATTATTCAGTGTAGGGCAAAGGAGATAGATGTCACGGCGATCCTGTGCGCCGCTCACCGCAGGAGGTGTTGGATAAGAGGGATTTGAGATCGTGTAACTCGCGGTCGTGGCATCCGGACCAACGTTCAGAGCGTTCCGTTGGAGTTGCCCGTAAAGCTGGTCATAAAACAACCCCGCGCCGGCACGAATGACGGTATCGCCATCGCCGAATGGATTCCATGCCAGACCGAGACGCGGCTGGAGATTGGTTCTGCCGGAAGCGTTCGATTGATAGTCATATCTCAGACCGAGGTTCGCTGTGAATCGCGTGGTCAACTTCCAGTCGTCCTGGAAATGAGCAGACATCAGTTCCTGTCCGTAGCTCAGATTCGAGTTTCCAACTGTGACGTTGTAGCGCAACGGCATCTGTCCAGGCGTTGGAGCACCTGCCGCGAACGTATACGTTCCCAGCGGAGTCGAGATGAGATTATACCCAGCCTTTTCGTGAAGGTAGTCGCCACCAAAGGTGAACTGATGTTGCTTCCAGGTCTTGCTCATCGTATCCATTATTTGGAACGCCCCGGTGCGCAAGTGCTCCAATGACGATCCGCCGGTGGTCGCGTAGCTTGGCCGGACAATCGAGATGCTCGGAGTGATCGGGGAATACCAAAGCGGAAGTGCGCTGGCATAGGAGATTCTGAAATCGTTCAGCCACGTAGCAAACAGGCTTCTCTGGGTGAGCTGCCCCGCGAAGCTTTGCTGCACGTCCGTACGAGCGGCGCTCGCTTGAACAAATCCACCGACAGTGTCGTTCAGATTATTCGTCGTGAGATAGTCGCCATTGAACCGCAAGGTGGTGAACTGGTGTTCGCTCCACTTGTGATCGATACGTGCCAACCCGATATAAGAGTCCAGCTTTCCTGTGAAGAAGCCAGTCGCCGGAGACTGAATAAAAGCGCCGCGCTCCTGTTGAAGCTGTTCATACGACGTAAGGAAGTTGGTTCTCCCGCGGCGTATCGGTCCACCGATGGTTGAGCCCCACTGAAGCTTCTGATTCGGAACATGAAAGGTTGAGACAGGCGGCGCCGCCTGGATTCCAGATGGCCGGACAATCGCAAACGCCTCTCCATGCAGTTGATCTGTTCCTGCCTTGGTGGCAACCAGAACAACACCGCCGCTGGCGCGGCCGTACTGGGCGGGAAAGGTATTCGTCTGTACCGTGAACTCACCTACCGACGAGAGCGATACATTCTGTTGCGGTCCATTGGATAGGACGAAGTCAAAATTCGTACTTCCATCCAGTAGATACTGCGTGAAGCGGAAAGATTGGTTATTGAGTGAGAGCCGTGTTCCCGTCCGGCCATCGGATCCGGAGCCGGCAGTATTCTTTGCCCTGACATCGAGAAGCGCGAACTGCGCAAGACTACGGCTTACGGATGGAAGTTGCGTCACTTCCTGTGACGACAGCGTCGACGAGATCTCCGGCGTCGTCTTCAGCAGCTCTTCCTGGGCAAAGACCGTAATCTCCTGTTGCAGCGGGTCGACGTTGAGCGCCAGATCGAGATCGGTCTCCCCCGGCAGAACATTACGGCGCATCGTCTCAAAGCCGAGCGCTTCCACGACCAACGTGTAGGGAGCATCCACCGGCAATCCAGAGATGGCAAAACTTCCGTCCGCCGACGACGATACGGTGAAGCTTCGGCCGCTATTGTCCGTGACCTCCACCAGAGCGCCGGATACTGCCGCTCCATCCTGAGCTTTGAGCTTGCCGTGAACCGAGGATCGTCCCTCTACTTGAGCCTGCGCGTCCACCGCCGCAATGACCGGCGATGTGCCCGAAGAGATGAAAAAAGACAAAGCGAGGGTAAGCCCAAAGTATTTAGGCACGGGAGATCCTTTCAATTGAAACGTTGCTGCTGATTAAGTCGCTGGAGAGATGCTTAGGCGGCCTCTAGAACTGGAGCCCGCTCTCGCGCACGAGCCTTGCGCGTTCTCCACGCCACATACCGGCGAAGACTCAGTGCTAATCCAGTCCAGACAAGTAACACTGCGGTAAGTGCTGCGAGAAAGGCGACACTCTGCCCTACCCATCCGAAGATCTCGCCTGTGTGGAGAAAGCGGCCGTAAAGCCTCCACTGTCTACCGCGCGGAAGCTTGTCGAAGGTATCGCATTTCGTCAGCTTGCCATTTTTGGAAAGTACAAGCTGTGTCTTCTCCTGCGGGCGCGAGCCTGATCCTTCATCGAGCGCGAACGGAACGCTGTTGGCAGCAATGGGAAAGCGTACGGTCAGGCTGTTCCATCGTGGGTCGGTCTCTTTTGCAAGAGGCAGAAGCTTATCCAGCAGCTCAACGTTTCCGAGATTGATCGTCTTCGGTCTGTCTTCCTTTCCCTGCGGCGAAGGTGTCCCCGCCGCACGGTACAGCAGAGCATTGACCCAGTCATAGGCCATCACCGATCCGGAGAGCGAGATCACCAACAGAGGAAGAGCTAGCCAGAAACCGCCAACTGTATGCAGATTCCAATCGCGTGCACGAGCCTTCAGATCGCCCCGGATGACGAGCGCATTCCGCAGATGAACTTTCTTCCACTGACGCGGGATCCAGAGGATCAATCCGCTAAGAATCAGGATGGGGAATCCCAGATTGCCGGCGATCGTAATGGCGTGGAGCGCCTCATAGCGCTTTCCGCCGTACGCGGCATAGCGATGCAGATCTCTCACATGTGCAAAGAAGGCGCGCACCCGGCTCGGCCCGTTCCCAAGCAGCTCGCCTGTGCAGGCATCCGCCAAAAAGATCCGGTCCGGAGCGGTCATCACCTGCGCCGGTGTCAGCGGATTCGCGAATACCTCGAACGAGGTTGGAGGCGCGCCAATCTGAGTCTGCAGCTTCCTGACGGACTCGCTCGGAGCCAGACACGGAGCCTCCGGTCGATGCTCCGGGACAGAGATCTTCCGTTCAGAAAATGCAATGATTTGGGGCTGGAATGCCATCAAGCTGCCAGTGGAGGCAAAGAAGCAGATCGTCAGCCCAACGACAAGGCCGATGACAAGGTGAAACCAAAAAAGTAGCCGTCGAAGGTTCATGCGATGTCGATCTGCCCTGGCTTTTTGGAATGAAAGGAACTGTGCCGATCAAACAAGGATCAAAACAGTCCAATATCAAAACCAATATACGACATAAACAGTCCTGAATCCTCGCAGGAGCGTC
>JABFXN010000352.1 GCA_013361705.1 Acidobacteriaceae bacterium | reverse complement strand
TTGGACGCGTTATATGCGGTGCGGTCACTCACACCGACCAGACCGGCGATGGAAGCGACATTCACGATACTTCCCTCTCGCTGCGCAAGCATGATGGAACCGAAGGCCCGCGAGAGAACAAAGGGAGCGACGAGGTTCACCTCAAGCACGCGGCGGAAGGCAGAGGCTTCAATCGTCTCGGCAGGAGCAATGAAGCTGATGCCCGCGTTGTTCACGAGGACATCGACACGGCCCCAACGTTCGGTGACAAGAGATACAGCCCGCGCGATAAAAGCGTCGTCGGTGATATCACCAACGAGCACTTCTGCTTCAGCCCCGGCCGCACGCACTGCGGAGAGCGCAGCTTCGCAGGGCTGCATATCAAGCAGCAGAAGAGTGTAACCAGCCTCGCCGAGAATCTCGGCGGTTCTGCGCCCGATGCCCTGCGCCGCTCCCGTTACGATGGCAACTCGCATCCCTTCACTCTACTTGAGCGGCCGGGCGTTCCGCATCCTTCGGACTGTTCCCTTCCTATAAGCCGACTTAGAGCATTTTCCCTCGTCCTTTCCCCAATGAGCTCTTTCTGGGAGTCTCCGATTCTTATGCCGCCGCAACTGAATTCTTCTTCGCATCGAGTGCCGGCAAAAGAAGTTTCAGAAGCTCGTAATCAGAGAACGGGTTCTGACCTGAGATCAACTCGCGATCTTGAACGACATAGCTCGTCCATGGAGCGCGCACACTCACGTCACCACCCGCCGTGGTCAAGGCGAAGTCCGGATAAAAGAGGACCTTACCGCCAATCTCGAGCGGCTCGCGCTGCTGCTCTTCCGCTGTCGAAAAGATAGTCATCTTATATCCGGAATAGATCCAGCCTTGAGCCTTTGCGTGTGCTCCAGCGACATCGCCCATCGACAGCGCGGCGACCACCTCCCTCGAATTCGGAAGAGCCGAGAGAAGTGAAATCGGGCCATGGCAGAGCACGGCCGTAGGCTTGGAGGTTTTATGAAAGTGCCTCATCACGGTGCCGGCGTCGGGATCATCGAGCAAGTCCATCATCGGGCCATGGCCGCCGGGGACGAAAACAGCGTCATATTGATCCAGGCCAGATGCGATGACATCCGCGATACGTGTTGGATTTTTGAGCCCAGTCAGGGTGTCACGGAATTTTAGATAGTCCTGCAGCTTAGCCTCGTCTCCACCGAAGAAGTCGGGGATAGCTGAATTGACATCCATTTGCGGCGTGTTGCCTTTGGGGTTAGCGAAAGTGATTTCGTAACCCTCGTTCATCAGGGTGCGAACCGGAACCGTAAGTTCGTTGAGATAGTAGCCTGCGCCGGTATAAACCTTGCCATCTTTCAAGGGCAAGCCATGACCGCTCGAGACTAGCACCAGGACTCTTCCTTTGGTTGTCATCTTGTTCTCCTCTTGAAATCGAATTCTGTTTTTTCTGAATGGGAACCCGCTTCGAAGATCATTGAGGCAACGGCTTAGAGCACAACAGGAACAACCGCTTCACCGGGATCCATAATTCGTGAAGACATAGTCTTTATTCTTCACGCTTGTGTGGCACGTGAACCCGCACTTGGCGTCATTGCCCTGCGGCGGCTTGTCCGTTAAGTCGGCGAGCCTGAACTTACCGGACGCGGCTTCATACTCGAAGGCGCCGTAACCCCATCCGCCGCTATCTGCAAACCTCTTGCTGTCCTTCAGCATGAAGTCAACGTCATGCTGGGTGCCTGGCACTGTCGGCGCACCGGGTTCACTGGAATCCACTTTCGCGTTCCAATGGATCTTCGCCATCTTGGCGCCATCCGGAAAGGGCTTGCCATTACCGGGAATGCCCGTCTTATAGGCGTCGATCATCACAGGATTCCCGAGGATCGCCGCGAGCTTATCTCCGTTATGGCTAA
Source organism: Acidobacteriaceae bacterium (assembly GCA_013361705.1). GTDB lineage: Bacteria > Acidobacteriota > Terriglobia > Terriglobales > Acidobacteriaceae > Terriglobus. The sequence continues at coordinate 2,909 of JABFXN010000352.1, read as the reverse complement.
GGGAAATCACAGACCAACCTTCGTAGCCTTTGAACTCTGAGAACGCAAGGCCATTCGGTATTTTCAGGGTGTACTTGTCCTGCGTGGAGACGGTGGCTTGTGTCTGCGATGGGGCTGCTGTGGAGGCGGAGGCAGCGCCGGCACGGGGAAGATTATGGATATAACGTGCAAGCTTCCAGGTGTCGTTATCGGAGATGCTCGACTTCCAGGCAGGCATGCCTGTATGGCTAACTCCGTTCTGGATGATCCAAAACAGCTCAGCGTCGTTCCAATGCTGCACATGGGATGAACTCAGGTCGATGGCAGGCGGAGACATGTTGCGTCCCACGGTGGTATCTCCGTGTGCTTCCGCGCCGTGGCATTGGGCGCAAGCCCCAAGAAACACTTCCTTGCCCTGACTCACCACCTCCTCCGTCTCAGGCAGTGGATTCTTCATCTTCCCCGCCGCCAGGGGAATGGTGACGTCTTTAGCCGCATTGGCCACGCGGGTTTCCCCTTGTGAAGGCTGTCTGTTCGCGGAACAGCCTTGCAGGAACGCGCCCAGCATCGCACTGGTCACTCCAAGCATCAGCTTGTGCCTTAGAGCATTTCCCCTGTTGCCGGCTAGCCCGGAAGGGATGTGCAGAGGCGTTTTCATTGCGGAAAACGCCCATAGATGCGAAAGCCCTACTCTACACCTACAGATAAAAGGCTCTAGCGCCAGTTTGAGGTTCCTGCCACGCAACCCACTCATCCACGGCAGTTCCACAACAGCTCTCATGCGTTCAGGCATGGAGTGTTTCTCCTCTCTCAAAGAAAGTTTCAGGTCCGATTCGGCGTGCGTCGCCTTTTAAACCTTTGATGTCCTTGGATCTGAAGTGGAGAGATCTATTTTTTATTCCGCGTTGGGAAGACGACCTTTGCTTGGTGGCTGGAGAAGGGTATCGCGAACGTTCTGGGTCAACGAATCTGCGGCTTAACGCGCGGCAAGGACAAACACACGATGAGCGTCGGCTCGCCGTACTCGGTCTGATAACACCGCAGTCGATAACGCCGAGCCCGCAACCAACCAATCCAGACTTCCGGTTTGGCGGAGGAGAATCGGGAGGCGGAGGAGCTAGCGGCGATTTTTAAAGGACTTGCCAGCTACACAGCCGGTTCGTCTACTTCCATGGTTGAGCTCAAGCGAGAGGGAGAAAGGTTGTCACGAGAGAGGCTCGCTAAATGAGCCTGCTGCTCAGTCGATATTGCACCTTACTCCTTCCAGAGCTCCAGGCGAGCAAGGATAGTCATAGCGCTTTCAACCTCCGGCCGTGAAGCAGTATGTCTGTGCTGAGTATTCGATTCCGACATATTACATGTCGTCTCACAAGAGGCCTAGGGGTTACTCGCAAGTCGCGTTTTCGCTGAGAACAGAGCGAATCACTCAAGCAACTCGCGTGTGGCCTGAGCCAAAGCACCGTGGAAATCTGAAAAGCTGAACCCAACAACAGATACCAAATCCGGCATGCCTTGACCTTCTACACATGGAGGACTATATGTAGAAGCCACAGGTATGAAGACTGAAAACCGACTCGATCTCCCGCAAGGCACGCTCGATCTCCTCATCATGAGGGTTGTTGCGCTTGGCCCCATTCATGGCTACGCCATCGCGCAGAGAATCCAGCAGATGTCGCGCGACGCTTTGCAGGTCCAGCAAGGTTCGCTTTATCCCGCTCTCCACCGTCTCGAATACAAAAAGCTGCTTGCCGCCACGTGGAAATCTTCGGAGACCGGGCGTGAAGCTAAGTTTTACGAGCTCACCGCTAAGGGGCGGACGCAGCTCAAGACCGAGACGGAGAACTGGAAACGCCTTACGGAGTTGGTGGGCCTCATCTTCAAGGGAACGCTGGAGGGCGCCTCATGAGCTGGCTAAGAAGGCTCATCTTCCGCAAGAAGATGGAGAGCGATCTGGAGAAAGAGCTGCGCTTCCACTTCGAATCGCAGGTTGCCGACAAAATGCGGGCCGGGATTGCAGAAACTGAAGCCCGCCGGCTCACCCGCCTGGAGTTCGGCGGCATGGAGCAGATCAAAGAAGATTGCCGGGAGAGCCGCGGAACCATGTGGCTTGAATCGCTTGTGCAAGACCTCCGATACGCGTTGCGTCAGTTGCGGAAATCACCTGGCTTCACGGTGACGGCGGTATTGACGCTGGCGCTGGGCATCGGCGCTACCACGGCGATCTTCACGCTGGTGCAGCAGGTGATGCTGCAATCGCTGCCGGTCACTAGGCCGGATCAGCTTTGGCGCATCGGCGACCGGCCTCATTGCTGCAACTGGACTGGATACAGCCAGGACAACGAAGGCAAGCCGGGCGATTGGAATCTCTTTCCCTGGGAGGCATACAAGCTATTCCGCGCCAACACGCCAGGATTCCAGGATCTGGCAGCGCTCCAGGCGGGTAATGCTCCGTTGGCCGTGCGCCACGCCGGCTCAGCGGGACCAGCGGAGACCGCAAATGGCGAGTTTGTCTCCGGCAACTTTTTCCAGACCCTGGGTGTGTCCGCGTGGCGTGGAAGGCTGTTTGTGGACGCCGACGACCAGGAAGGCGCACCTCCGGTTGCGGTGATGAGCTTCCATGCGTGGCAGGAGAAGTACGGCTCCGACCCTACGGTGGTGGGATCCACATACCAGATCAACGGCCGTGCGTTCACCATCATCGGCGTGGCTCCGGCAGGTTTTGTTGGGGCAACAATAGTGGACTGGGGCATGCCGGATATCTGGTTGCCGCTCGCGACCGAGCCGTTGATGTTGGGGACAACAGCGCGGATCAAAGACACGCGGGTCGATTGGCTTGACCTGATCGGACGAGTGCGCTCCGGAACCCAACCGAAGGCACTCGAAGCGCAGCTCCAGAGCGAACTGCATGGCTGGCTGGCCAGTCACCTGGC
>JABFXN010000386.1 GCA_013361705.1 Acidobacteriaceae bacterium | reverse complement strand
GAGTATCGCGTCATTGGCGACCTCGCCAATACCGACTTCGTGATGAATCAGGTCTTCTGGATCGGTGTCTATCCAGGGCTGACCACCGAGATGCTCGACTTCATCGCCAAGACAATGACTGAGTTTACCGTCTCGGTCGATGAAGGACTCAAGGTCCTCTAGGGTCCTGAGTCATTAATTCACCCGGCTGGCTCGTATTCCATGGATCCAGTCTGAGGGACAGCCGTAGGTACCTGTGGCTTGATGTCGAAGTTAATCCGATCAACTGCGTAAGGTCGTTTCTGCACCTGCGTGTAAATCGCGCCTACATACTCGCCCATGATGCCCATGAAGACCAGTTGAATGGACGCGATGAAGAACACCCCGATGACAGTGGGAGCCAAGCCCAGGCTGAAGGTATTCCAGAAGATGACTTTGGCGATGGTGTAAGCGATTGCGACAAACAATGACAAGGCCGCGCCACCGAAACCAACGAATGTGGCCAGGTGCAACGGAACTCTGGAGCGGTTGATGATCCCCAGCATTCCAATGTCATAAAGGGTGTACCGGTTATTTTGGGTGATGCCGAACTTGCGTTTGGGCTGATCGTAATAGATCTTCTTGTACGGAAGGCCAATTTCCGCCAGCATTCCGCGGAAGTACGGATACGGGTGGCAGCATGTAAATTGCTGCAGGCGCATCGCGATCAACCTGTAAGATTCCGCCGTTCTCGTGCAGTTCAGTGACATGCATGACGGTATGGCGTTTCCATTGCGGATCGCCTGTTTTTTCATCTTTGCCGCTCTGGTGGGTGAAGTAGAAGAGCCACGCGCGGCCAATAGCGTCGACCACAACATCCGGGTGTTGCCCCGTCTTTTCCGTCGAGCTGTTAGTTTGTCTGCATGCCTCTCAAACGGATCGTCCTGCTCTCGCTGTTTGCGGTTGCATCTTCTTCGTGGTCTGCCGCCGCGCAAACCTCCGCGTTTCAAACAAAGCTTCGCACGCTGAGCGAGGAGTTCTGGACCTGGCGAGCCACGGAGCAGCCCTTCACCAACGATGACATTCCCCGCATCGAACGGGCGGAACCGTTTGTCGTTCATTGGGCGCCAGGCGACGTCACCCAGTACAAGGCGAAGGTCGATGCGTTTGAAAAGCAGTGGCGCGCCCTCTCCGCGGCGCAGGAACCGGTTGCCGACCAGGTGGACTATCGCCTGCTTGGCTCTGCTATCGCGCGGGTGCACTGGGAGCTAACGATTTTCCCGATGTGGAAAGAGAACCCGTTCTTCTACGTCGATCAGAGCCTCGGTTCGGTCTATGCCGCGCTTCTGCCGAAGCCACCGATTACACCGGCGCGCGAGGAGATCATTCTCTCCCGCCTGGAGCGCATGCCCTACACGCTGGAGGAAGGGAAGAAGAACCTCACGGATATTCGAGCGCCTTACGTTCGAGCGACGCTCTCTGGTCTCAAAGATATCGAAGCTCAAATGCAGCAGGTTCACGATGGGCTGTTGCCCGTCCTCTCCGGCGCGAACAAACCTCGCTTCGAAAAGGCAGAAGCTGCCGCGGTAAAGGCGCTGCTGGAGTATCGCGATTGGGTGAGCACACGCGGGAAGTCTACATTGCCGGAGAAGACTGCCGTTGGGCGGGAAGGCTACGTCTGGTTCCTCCGCAACGTGGCGCTGATGAAGTACAGTCCGGAAGATCTGTTGCGAATGGGACGCCAAGAGTGGGAGCGTTCCGTAAGCTTTGAAACTCTGGCGAGAGCCGCGAGTACAGGGATACCCGATGCCCCGTTCTACGGAACGATCGAAAAGCAGATGGATGCGGAGAAAGCAAACGAGCTCGCCATCCGGAAGTACATGGTCACGCACGGTGTCCTCTCCGATCCTGCCGAGGTCAGGCACTATTACTACCTTCCGGTTCCTCCATACATCGCGGCACTCAGCTTCATGGGCGTGACCGACGACCTCACCGGACCGTCGCGACTTGAGGAAGACGGCACCAGCTACAAGGGAACTCCAAGTCCGACAACTAACTTTTGGGGCGCTATTACCGGACGGGACACCCGGCCATTGACGCTGCATGAAGGCTCACCGGGGCACTACTTTCAGATGGCCTGGAGCTGGCATCACCCCGACCCGATCCGGCGGCATTATTACGACTCGGAGTCGAACGAGGGCATCGGCTTCTATGCCGAGGAGATGGCGCTGGAAGCCGGTCTCTTCGACGACTCACCGCATATGAAAGAGGCCATCTACGGCATGATGCGCCTGCGGGCGCTGCGCGTGGAGGTCGACGTCAAGCTGGCCCTCGGAGAGTTCACGCTGGAGCAAGCCGCGGACTATCTAACGAAAGTCGTCCCCATGGACCGCGGCACAGCAACCAGCGAGGCCATCATGTTTGCCTCGACTCCAGGACAGGCGATCACCTACCAGATCGGCAAACTCGATATTCAGCGGCTGATGACCGATGCCCGCCAAAAGCAGGGTGAAAACTTCAAGCTGCAGCAGTTCCACGATTTCATCTGGTTGAACGGCAATCTCCCATTTTCGCTGGTGCGGTGGGAGATGCTCAACGACTCCAGTGACGTACCTCCTGTTGCACCGTCCTGTCTGGAGGCGAAACGAAACTCGCGGGCGATATAGGCAGTCCAACGAGCATGGCTACCGACCGCCAGTTAGCGTACGCTCTGCTTCGCATCGCCTTCGGTATCAATTTTGCGGGTCATGGATTCACGCGGATCCACTCCGGCGTCGCCGCCTTCGCTGCCAATACCGCACAGCGTCTCGCGAATGCTCCGTTGCCGCATGAGCAGGTACTCGCTCTTGGTTACGTCATCCCATTCGCGGAGGCTGCCCTTGGGTTGGCTTTGATCTTCGGCATCTTAACCCGCCTTGCTCTGATCTGCGGATCGCTCTTCATGATGATGCTCACCGCGGGTACTACCGCCAATCAGCAATGGGATGTGGCCAGCCAGCAGTTGCTGTATCTCCTCGTCTTTTTCATGTTGCTGCACTTCCGCAGCGATAACTGGCTTGCTCTCGACCAGCTTCGATACAATCGAACCTGATGGCAGATTTTGAGGCAGCAAAGCCCGCCGTGGCAGAGACGTCTGAGGCATGGCGAAGGACTGAGATGGCGCGGCATCCCCAGCGCCCATACCCGATGGACTTTATCCAGGCACTCTTTACCGACTTCAGCGAGATCCACGGAGACCGTGCCTACGGCGATGACCCCGCCATGGCAGCCGGTATGGCCCGTTTTCACGGGGAAGAGGTCATGGTCATCTGCAACCTGAAGGGCCGCACTCTGAAGGAGCGCATGCTGCGCAAGTTCGGCAGTCCCGACCCAGAGGGATACCGCAAGGCACTGCGCGCCATGAAACTGGCTGAGAAGTTTGGCCGTCCGGTCTTCACCTTCATCGACCTGGCTGGCGCAAATCCAGGCCTCGGCGCGGAGGAACGTGGCCAGGCCGAGGCCATCGCCCGGAATCTGATCGAGATGGCTCGTCTGCGCGTGCCGATCCTGGCCACGATCACGGGTGAGGGAGGCTCCGGCGGAGCACTCGCCCTGGCTGTGGCCGATCGGGTACTGATGCTCGAGAACGCCATGTACTCGGTGATCTCTCCCGAGGGTGCGGCGTCCATCATGTGGAAGGATGCAACCAAAAAGCAGAAGGCAGCAGAGGCGCTGAAATACACGGCAGATGATGTGATGCGGCTGGGCTGCGTTGACGAAATCGTTGCTGAGCCGGAGGGTGGCTCACAGAACGATCCCGCCTATTCGGTCTCCCTTCTGAACGACCGCCTGGAAGCCAATCTGGCCCACCTTCGTGCACTCAGCGTTGATGACTTGCTGGCCCAACGCTACAGCAAGTTCCGCAACATGGCCCAGTTCTTTGAGGTAGCCTCCTAAGCTGCGTTTGCCACGATGACTTTGCAGACCCAGGACCGTATGCGTGGCCCCGGTGGGCTCTTTGGAGGCCAGACTCGGGGCAGCGCAGCCGTGCGTTTTGTCTTTGGCACCGTCTGGGTCTTTGCTTCCCAGATCATTGCCGTCATGGCGACGTCGAATATCGATAGTCCGGCACATGAACTGTTTTTCCGGACATTCTGGTTGGCCCTGCTGTTGCTCGGCTTTTGGGGCATGGGACGGCTTCTCGATGGGCAGGAAAGTCCTATCAAGGCCATGGGGCTTATACAGCGAGAGGGATTTGGCAAGGAGATCGCCCTTGGAGTTGCTACGGGCTGGGGACTGATCACGGTCTTGGTATTACCGATCATGCTCTCCGGCAGGCTCGACCTCACTTTCTGGTGGAGCGCCCGGTCAGTCCTGCTCACGATTAACAACCTGATTGTGCTGGCGGTCGCCGCCCTGGTTGAAGAGGTCGCCTTCCGCGGCTATGCGTTTCAACGACTTCGCGATGCCGTTGGACCGACGGTCGCTACTTTATTGCTCGCCGCCGTCTTTGGCCTGGTTCATCTGAACAACCCCCACGGAGGCTGGCCGGCGGTCTTTGTCACCATGCTGGCGGGCATCATGCTGTCGGTGGCATATCTGCAGACACGCAGTCTCTGGATGGCCTGGGGACTGCACTTCGGCTGGAATGCCAGCATGGGTGTTCTCTTCGGCCTTCCGGTGAGTGGTCTGGATTTCTCGAGCGTAGTGCAGGCTCATCCCGGTCTTCCGTTCTGGCTAACGGGAGGCCTTTACGGCCCGGAAGCGTCGGTGCTGGCGCCATTTGTCGTTCTGGGTGGCATCGCCGTCGTTGTGCGGGTAACCCGCGACCTCAATTGGAAATACGGGTTTGATCCGATCGTAGCCGGCGGGTATCCCATGGACGCGCCGCCCCCACCACAGCACGCTGCCATGGAGGCTGAAGCTGCCGCAAAACAAGCAGCACTCATCCAGATCATGCCGGCTTCTGCACCCTTGCCAGTTGCACCTCGGTCTACCGAACAATCAGATTTCCCATCTGGGGAAAAATGACAAAACGCTGACTTGCCAAGCCCCTCAGGGAAGGCGCAAGATGCTGGTAACTTGAGGTAACACCTCCATGGCATCGCGGGCACAGTATTGGGTGGTAGCAGCTTCGCTGGCCGCCCTCTGGCTTCCGGCGGCTCGGGGACAGGTCTTTGTTGTTGGCAAAATCACCGCTACCGACGGCATGGTCACAGAATTTCATCCCACAAGGGTCGAGCTGCCGTCCCAGCCGCTGACAGAGCGAGGCCGGCGAGATCTGCTGCGCATGCTCGAAGCGGAACAGGGTTTCGCTCACCGGGCTTTGCCGATGGGTGGTCAGGGACTGACCCTGCAGGCCAATGGCACGCTCTCTCCGGACTCAGACGCTATCCGTGACGCTCTTTATAAGAAGGGCATCTCTGCGCAGGCCGGAGACCGGGTCGTCGTGACGAACCTGCACTTTGAGAAGGACCGCCTCATCATTGATCTGGACGGCGGCCCCTTCAAGAAGCACCGCTGGCTTTCGCATGTGCAGTTCAACGACAACAACGTCGTCGCCCCGGAAGACCAGCCGACAGGCTCGCGGATCACGCTCGCCTTCGAAAAATTCATCCCGGACCTTACCCCCGCTGAGGTCAAGAGCCTGTTGGAGCCGGTCATTGACTTCGGTGTGAAAACCAGTGAAGAGGCGTATGCCAATACCTTGCCGGAACCGCTGAAGCTTGCCGTCGCCGATCATCGCGTCCTCGTCGGTATGAATCATCGGATGGTACTGGCTGCGCTGGGGCAACCGGTAATGAAGGTGCGGGAAAAGATCGATGACGCGAGCGGCAACAAGTACGAAGAGTGGATCTACGGTCGCACCCCCCAGACAATCCGCTTTGTCCGTTTTGTCGGCGATCGTGTCGTGATGATCAAGGTTGCGGAGCTGGGTAAACCGATCGAGGTGCACGACAAGGATGAGATGGCCGGCTATATCAATCCAGATGCCGTCCGGACGGTTGCCTTGGGTGACGCCAAGCCAGATGAGGAGGGAAGCGGCAAACAGGCGCCTCCTCCTTCGCTGCGGCGTGACGGAGAACAGCAGACTGTACCCGGCTCTCCCTCTCTGGTGCAATTACCTCCGGACAAGAAGGATCAGCAGGACAAGCCTGAGCAACAGCTTCAGTCCAACTTGAGGTAAGATAGAAACGATCGCTCGCCCGAGCGGGTTCCTTTTCCAACGCACAATGCGGGATTGGGGCAGGATACAAGCAGATCGCGAATTCGCGTGTCTGCGATGGGGCGAACGATGAGACATTTTCTTCGTGGCCTGGCCCGAAGACGAAGGAGCTACCATGGCAAAAATTGCCAAGACTGCAGATCGTAAGAAGGTGATGGACACCTCCAAGAGCACGGATTGCCCGAAGTGCTCCAAGCCCACGCGTATCGTGAAGCGCGTCAAGGACCGTGAGCGCAACGTTCCCGGCGGTGTCTATATCTCCTGCTCTGCGTGCGACTTCTACGAGAAGCTCTAAGCAACGCTTGAAGTTCAAAACACAAACCCGGCTTTTGCCGGGTTTTGTCGTTAAGGCCGAAGTGCAGGAAGGCAGGAATCAATTTCATTCAGGATGGAACAGACCGCTGACGCCGGATCAGTCGCCTGGGTGATCGGGCGCCCCACAACCAGCTTGCTCGCGCCGGAGCGGATCGCTGAAGCCGGTGTAACAACCCGCCTCTGATCCCCAACTTCAGAGCTGGCGGGGCGGATACCGGGAACAACGAGCAGCGGCTCATCGCCAATAGTCGCGCGCAGCAGCGCAATCTCTTCTCCGGAGCAGACCAGGCCGTCTACACCGGCATCGATCGCCATCTTCCCCAGGAGAGCGACCTGCTCGGCCGGTGTGCGGGTGATCCCGGTGGCGGCGAGCTGGCTACGGTCCATGCTGGTGAGCACGGTGACTGCCAGCAGCTTGGGAGCTCCGGGAATCTTTGCCGCGGCATTCGCTGCGGCTTCCAGCATCTGGGGTCCGCCGGCGGCGTGCAGGGTCAACAGACCAACTCCCAATCCGGAGACGGAACGAACAGCTCCTGCCACGGTATTGGGGATGTCGTGGAGCTTCAGGTCGAGGAAGATGTTGAGCTTGTGCTGCAGAAGGGAATCAATGACGGGTCGCCCTTCGGCGAGATAGAGCTCCAGTCCGACTTTGACCCAGGAGATGAGGCCGTTAAGAGCCTCGACCGCCGGGAGCGCTGTTGACTGAGTGGGATAATCCAGCGCGAGGATGAGGCGGTCGAGGGACTGAATCTGTGGAGAGCTCATGCTCTCGATTTTAGCGGGAGGCGAACAACAGCGGCTGTACTGACGCTGTCTGGGCCACCAGAGCACGCACCTGATCCGGATTGCTGCCGTTTACCGGGTCAATGCGAACCTTGCCAAGGCCGGCGATCCCGAGTTTGCGGGCAGCGGCGTAGGAGAGGTCGACGATCCGATCTTCCAGCAGAGGGCCACGGTCGTTCACGCGAACAAATATGGACTTCTTCGTCTTGAGGTTCGTAATGCGCGCCCAGCTTCCCAAAGGAAGCGTACGGTGGGCGCAGGTCAGGCTATGCATGTCGAAGCTCTCGCCGTTGGCAGTTGGCTTTCCCTGGAACTCGGAACCATACCAGGACGCTATGCCAGTCTGGTACCAGGGTTTCTTGGAAGTCGCCTTACGGATCTTACCGTCGTTCGGCGCCTTGTTGAGATCGCGAGGGGGATCTGCTGGAACGTCCGCAGGAGCGGCCGATGTAGCTGTTGCTGAAACACCCAAACCGAAGGCCACAACTCCTGTCAGCAAGCGTGGAATACGGTTCAGCAGCCGGGAAGAAAATTTTTCTTGCATACGTTCTTGCTCCACTGTTATTTTCTAGTTTCCTGAAACGCTAAGTCAAACAAACCCAGAGACTTACCTTCATTTTTCGACTTGTTCCTTAGGCCTTACCGTGATATAGACAAACGGAGGTCACAGGAGCTTTTGCGGTCATTCTGGGGCCCAGTGCTACATTGCCTACTGAAAGAGGGATGCTTTCCGTACCAACTTCAGTTGGCCAGGAAGGACCTTTCCACAGATTTTTTGCCTTTTTTATCGCGGAGAAGCGACCCTGAAATCCTCCAAAAACCTTCTTACGATCGCCGGGTACGACCCCTCATCTGGAGCAGGCATCACAGCAGACCTTGCCGTCTTTGCCGCCCATAGCTTCTTTGGAACAAGCGCCATCACCGCGTTGACCGTCCAGTCCACGACCGGAGTCGCGTCCGTTCATCCCATAGAACAGGCGGTTCTGGCGGAGACGCTGCACGTTCTTGATGAGGATCTGCCGCCCGCCGGCATCAAGATTGGTATGTTGGGCTCGGAGGCGGTCGTGGAGGTCGTCGCAGAGTATCTTCAGCGGCTAACCTGTCCGGTAGTCCTGGATACGGTCCTTCGATCCAGCTCGGGCAAAGCTTTACTGAACCCGGAGGCCATGGCCCCGTTCCGAGGCCTTCTGCAACAGGTCGCATGGGTAACGCCGAATGTCGATGAGCTGTCGCTTCTAACCGGCATGCCGGTCGCTACGCCCCGGGAGATCGAGAGTGCCGCTCTCGAGTTTGGGCAACAGTACGGAGTCGGCGTCATTGCCACCGGCGGCCATCTGAAAACTCCGGACGACTACGTCCTGCTGCCCGGCGAGACGGCGGGGCATTGGCTTGCCGGTGAGCATATCGCTACGCTCGCAACTCACGGCACCGGCTGCGCCTTCTCGAGCGCCTTCCTGTGTGGCCTGGTGAAGGGGCAGCTGCCAGTGGAAGCTGCCGGAGCGGCTAAGGAATACGTCCGGCAGGGAATGCTGCGAGCCCCGACGATCGGACACGGGAAAGGGCCGCTGAACCTCTTGTGGCCGCTTACACAGAAGCCGTAGCCACAATTAGGGTAGAACTAGAGATATGCCGTTGCTGATTACGCTCAATGGAAAGAGCAAAGAGTTTCCGGATCTGAATGAGGGCGCGTCCGTTGGGGAATTAGTCAGCGCCTCAGGCCTCAAGAGTGACCGCGTCGCGGTTGAGCTTAATGAAGAGATCGTCTCCCGCCGCAGCTGGGAAGAGACCTTTCTGAAGACCAATGACAAGGTCGAAATCGTCCACTTCGTGGGCGGCGGCTTGTAACAGCTAACCAATTCCCAGCTTCTGCCGAAGCTCCGCAATGCTCTCATTCCGCTGCTGAAAGTGGCGCACGACGGTTCCGTAGGAGACATCCCGGGAGACTCGTTGTTTGTCCGGACAGACGATCACCGCGCCATCCACTGAGAAGCGGCGATGGGTCGGCTGCGTTTCCATATCCCTGATGCCTGCCTCCGCAATCTGATGGTTGAGCGCGAGTTGGTCGTCCAGTTCCAGAATCACCTGATCGGCGAAGCGCTTCATAAACGCCAGGGTGGCTGTTGTGGGGTGGAAGACCATGAAGCCACAGCAAAGGATGAACCCCTGCTTGCGGGCCACATCCATGGGAATGGAAAAGTCTTCCTGGGCGACGATGTCGGCCTGCGGCAGGGTGGTAAGCATTGTGTCCAGATCAGCAACCGCCACCGCATCGATATCCATCGAGTAGACGGTATGCCCGCGGTCGAGCAGCGCCTTCAGAATCAGCGAGCGCAGCACCCAGAGCAGATGTCGGCTGTGAGGATTGATCTTGCCGTTGGCATCGAAGAGGAAGTAGGAGGAGATGTCGAGAACGCGGCAACATTCCAACCGCGATGCTACCTCGACTGCTTTGCTATCGAGAGCTATCACCAGAAAACGCTGGTCGACGTACTTCAGCGCCTGTTCCTTCCAGAGCTCGAACATCTCCAGATAGTGACCGCTGAGCGTAATAATCGTTACGCGGCTGCCCGATCCGAGCGCGAGCGCCTCGATCTGCCGGTGAAGGATATCGGAAACCGTCCCATCAAGGATCTGGGTAAGGTACCGGTGCATTGTCTCAGCGACTACGGCGGTGTGCCCCTGGTCGCGTTGGGCGACCTTTTGCAACAGATCCCTCCCCAAAGAGGGGTTGCCAAGCCGCATGGCCATTTCGGCGATCTCGATATCGACTGCTGCGTCTTTGCCGAAGTCACGCTTCAGTAGCCGTTTAAAGAGCGTCTGGGATGTGCCGCTCTTCCTGGAGAGCAGAAGAGCATAGGAGAGTCTGCCGCGGTCGAAGGCAGCAAGCGACGGAAGGGGACCGGCGTAGACCAGGCTCCCCACCGCCATGGTCCACCACCCCATCCGTGCACACAGGCGGCTGCCCCCAAGAAATAGTCGCTTCAACATGGTTGTTTCTTTCAGGCGGAACGAGTCTTGAGAAACCGGTTTCTAATCCGTTGCTGCAGGATCTCTTTCAATTCACCAATCCCGAAGTAGGCGTATGCAGCAGCCGCAAACAGCAGAACGGTGGCGCAGGAGAAGCCTACAACCGCGGAGAGCGACCAGTTGACTTCGAGTTTGGATGGGTAGAACGACAGGGCGAACGCGACGCTCATAAAGATGGCAAGCCGGGTGATCGGCTGCAGGCTGACTTTGTATTCGGTAGGGAAGATGTCTTCGTTGAAGCGAACGACAGCATAGGTCTGGATGATCTCCCAGACCAGCCAACAGAGAATGAAACCGGTAAGGCTGTAGAGCCTCATGATTGGGAGGGACACACCCAACATGACGAGATAGCCGAGCACGCTGAAGACGGCGAAGCGCTCGTGTTTGTTCGAGGACGATTGGAACTGGGTCTTGTGTTCCTTGATTCCTAGCACCGCCGAAACAATGGCCATCAGGAAACAGAGCTTAGGGTCGTACAGGTTCCGTTTGTGCAGCCAGACCGTAAAGAGGAACGGGCACATCAGGAAGCTTCCGATAGTCACGATCGGCGTCTGGAAGAGGACGACGCGCTCCGAGAGGTCATAAAGCTGATGCCGGGCATTCCAGTCACGCTTGCCGAAGAGCATGGTGATGTCCTGAGAGATGGTGGAGCTGGCAATCGAGAGGATCTGCCGAGCCATCTGGAAGACCACGCGCACCAGGGCGAAGGTGGCCACGGCCGCCGGGCCAAGCATGCGCTGGATGATGATGATGGGACCCTGCCAGGTAAGAAAGCCGGCCAGGGCGATCAGCAGAAAGTGGCCGCTGGGTTTGATAATCGCCCTGACATGCTCCATGCTGCCGTACCGCAATGACGGCAGAAGGATCGGCGCATTCCGCCGCATATCGATCATCACCAGGATCAGGAAGGTGAAGAAGGCCCCCAACTGCGCCCCGGCGACGGCTGGGAACGAACCGTGCATCTTCACGGTCACTGCAATACATACGATGGAGAACAGTCGCTGTGCACTGGCCCAGTAGTTTCCGCGGTGCAGTTGGCCTACGACCATGTAGCTATTAGTCATCAGGCTGAACAGCATGTTCAGGGCGATCTGCAAGATCAGCAGGTATAGCGCCAGAGAGTTCTGGAACGGGCTTTCGACCTTCAGGTTCAGATACGACGAGATCGGCAGAACAAAGACGATCAGGCCGGCGATGGCAAAAAGCGTAAAGAACCCAACCAGCAGCCGCAGCGCCGCACCCTGGACATTCTTGGCGCCCTCAATGTCGCCGCTGTTGTACAGGATCGACATCTGGTTGTTGGAGTAGTTCTGGATACCGTAGTTGAGGGTGCCGAGGTAGCTGACGGCGGCGCTAAGCGCAATCCATTCGCCGTAGACCATGATGCCGTTGGAATAGGACCGGAGAAACAGCGGCGGCACGATGAGCTGCGAGATGATCGTGACACCTTGACCTAGAAAGTTCGTGAAGAGCGTCTTGAAGATTCGGCGCAAATTCATAGAGTGCGAGTGCTGCAAGGTCCTTTAGGCTGATGCTGGAAGAGGAAGATGAGAAGAACCGTATTTTTCGCATCCTAGCACAGCGTTATTGCAGTCCTTTGTAAGCCGCAGAAAAGAAAGGCGATCCGGACAAGAAGGCGAAATAAAGATAAGGACGCAGAGCGCCGGCTATCAACTCTACAGAATATGTGTTATCGGACGTAGAGTGTGTAGGGCGGATACGGCTAGGTCTCCGACAATGCCGCCGCCTCATGGGCATGCATGGCTGGCATTCTGAGAGTCACCCTGGTCCCCCTGCCGGGACGGCTGTTGGTCTCCATGGAGGCCGAATCGCCATACAGCACTTCCAGGCGTTCCCGGACATTCCGCATTCCGATACCTGTCCCTGGACGTACCAGGCCGCTCACCGGTGACGGCGCGTCGTTCTCCGGAGCCATCCCGATGCCGTCATCTTCCACCTCAATCAGGAGCTGCTCGCCATCCAGCTTGCTGCGAAGCGTGACCGTGCCTCCGGTAATCCGGGGTTCCAGGCCGTGCTTGATGCTGTTCTCAATCAGCGGCTGCAAGATCATGCTGGGTACGACCAAAGGCTCCGTCTCCGGGCTGATCTCCTTTACGAAATGCAGCTTCTCGCCAAACCGGACGACCTCGATTCGAAGGTAATTGTCAGTAAACGCCAGCTCCTCTGAGAATGGGACGAACGCTTCTCGGTCCTTCAGAAGAACCCTCAAAATATTTGCCAGCTTGACCACCATCTCTCGCGCCAGCTCGGGCTTGAACCGGACCAGCGAGGCGATGGAGTTCAAAGTATTGAAAAGAAAGTGCGGATTGATCTGCCGCTGCAGAGCATCCAGGCGGGCTTCCAGCAGCAGACGGGTCTGCTCTTCCAGCTTTCGCTCGATGCGGACCGCATTCCAGATCTTCAGTGGAATTCCCACGACTACGGGCGAACAGGCGCAAAGAGCTAGCTCTACAAGCCATTTATTCGAGTGAAGCGAGAAGAATCGCTTGGGAAACACTGTTGCTAAACCACTTGCGCCTAGCTCAAGAACTGCAATCAGGAGCAGCAACAGCAGTTGCCGGTCCAAATGGGGGCGGCGGAGATTTCGGCGGACCCAGCGGTAGAGGCTGAGGTCGATAAGGGGTGTGAACGACCAGACGTCTTCCAGGCTGGTAAATGAGCGAAATCCACCGGCAAAGCTGCCGACGAGCATGTTCACCGGCAGCGCCAGGTACTCATGATGGAGCAAGGCCGGAAGGGCCAGGAAGATACCACCCAGCATCGCAGGTCCCGCACCCAAAACGAGCCCCAGCAGAATCACGGCTTCGAAGCTGATATCGGCGGCCAGGAAGTTTGGGACAATGTTCCGCAGCCATACACCCAGCATCAATGGTGTGCAGATAAGCGCCAGCAGGACCAGGGTTTGCCGCCGCGTGCGATGGTGCGACAGCAACAGATCCTTGAAAAGGCTTGACCGTGAGAGTGAACTGGAGACCGCCGCCGCGACACCCAGCTTTACCAGGAGCGTGATGAGGATCAGCTTGGGGTCGGTGGGATGCATAGGCCATTCTTACTCTAGCTGTCTTTTACGAGATGGTGACAACTACTCCGAAGCCAAAGGCGCACCATGTTCATCTAACTTAACGGAACTATAATCAACACAATGCCCTTTGAACGAGTTAGTAAAGTAGCTGAAGCCGATCTGCCCACCCGTTGGGGCCAGTTTCGGATTCACGGTTTTGAGGGCGTAGTCGCCAATCCACAGCCGTGTAACGAAGCTCTGCCTGCGCCTGCGAGACGGATTGAGGGTGTGGTTGCGCTGGTCCACGGCGATGTCTTCTCTGCCCCTCCCCTCGTGCGGGTGCACTCGCAGTGCCTGACCGGAGACGTCTTTCATTCCCTTCGCTGCGATTGCCGTCTCCAACTGGAGCTCGCGATGAGTATGATCATCGAGGCCGGAGCGGGCATCCTGATCTATGAACAGCAGGAAGGCCGCGGCATCGGCCTGATGGCCAAGCTGCGGGCCTATGCCCTGCAGGATCAGGGGCTGGACACGGTCGAGGCAAACGAGGAGCTAGGCTTCAAAGCTGATTGCCGCGACTTTGAGTTGCCGGCCGAGGCCCTGAAGCTGCTTGGCATCACCTCTGTGAAGCTGATCACCAACAATCCGGAAAAAGTAGCTGCGCTGGAAGCTGGCGGAATCACCGTCATTGAACGCATCTCGGCCGAAGTGGAACCCGAGGCGACCTTCGAAAAATACCTTCAGGTAAAGCGCGAGAAGATGGGGCACTTGCTTCCCAGCATCTAGAGGGGCCGCTATCTGCGGCTGCCCTGTCTGCCTCCATGACCAACTTTGTCTTCAGATGCTAGACTTCCGTGGTTCCGGTAGACGCACATAGTTTTGGACTCCGACGCAGGAGTCTGTTTCGTGCGCGGAACCACGGGAGAAGTAGATTTTGAATCGACATGCCCTCCACGCTGCAGGGCTATGCCTTATGTTTGTGTGCGCGCCGGGTGCTCTGTTAACCCAGGAGTCATCTGGCCGTAGCAATACGGATACGTTGAAGGCCCGGTTTGAGCCGGGACTGAACGCGGATACCGAAGGCCCTGCTGCTGTCCAAAAGCCTGCCGGAGGCATTCTCCGCCGGTTGGCCCACTTCTACCTCAGCGATTGGAATGCGGCTCCCAGCACGGAACCGGCGCCGCGTCGCGTACTTGACGCTCCTATGGATTCGCCTCCATTTCCCAGCTCGGACTGGGGCTATGGCGGCTCTCCCACCATCGGAACGCCGGACAGCAGTGTCTATCCCATAATGGCCGCACTGCGGCGTGAGGGCGCAAAGACTCACCTCTATGGGTGGGTAGAGGCATCAGGCAACGCGAGCACCTCGTCCCAGACCAACTACCCGCTGGCCTACAGCTCGCTGCCCAATCGCGTGCTATTGAACCAGGCGGTGGTTGTGCTCGAACGTCAGCCCGACACGATGCAGACGAAGCATTTTGACTGGGGCTTCCATCTCTCAGGCCTGTTTGGCTCGGACTACCGCTACATGGCGGCCAAAGGATACTGGAGCGGGCAACTGCTGGACCACAACCGTCAGTACGGCTTTGATCCTGTATGGGAATCGCTCGACCTCTACTTCCCTGTCAAAGAGGGGTTGATCGTCCGCGCCGGCCGCTTCCTCGCCCTGCCCGGAATTGAAACGCAGATGTCGCCAGGCAACTTCACCCACACGCACTCACTCATCTTCGCCATGGCTCCTTCCACCGAGACCGGGGCTGTCGCGACGCTGAAGCTGACGAAACAGTGGATGATACAGGCCGGCATCTCGGCAGGGCACGATGTTGCTCCATGGACTGTAGATCGCACGCCCTCGGCGCTGGTCTGCCTGAACTACTCGACCAGATCGAACCACGACAATATCGACGCCTGCGCCAGCGGCATCAACGGCGGGCACTATGCCTACAACAACGTGCAGCACTTCGATGCTGTCTGGAACCATCGCTTCAATTCGAAATGGAATACGGCGACCGAGGGGTGGGTCATGTACGAGCGCGATGTCCCGAACGTCGCCAACGGTGTTCATCCTATTCTTCCCGTTGAAACCGGGGCGAATGGGGCCTTCTGCGCTGCCGGAGAGGCAAGCTGCTTCGCGCCCGAGTATGCGATGTTGAACTATCTGAATCGCGTTGTGAATTCGAAGCTCTATGTTGGCACGCGGAACGGATTTATGAACGATAAGAAGGGGCAACGCACAGGCGTTCCCGGCCGCTATACGGCCAACACGATCTACGTCACGAAGAACTTCGGCTCTACGGTCATGTTGCGCTCCGATCTGCGCTTCGACCACTCATGGGACCGCCAGGGCTACGACAACGGCACAAAGAGAAGCCAACTGCTATTCACCCTCGACCTGGTCTATAAGTTTTAGAGCGTTTTCCCTGGCCGAAGCGCAGCGACGACCTTCGAGGTGGTAATAGCCTGACCGACGTGACGTTGCGTGTGATCGGCGACGTGAACCAGCAAGCCACCAAGGGTGACAGGAAGTCTGTCGCGCCCGACATGGCGAACTTCTCCAAAGCTTGAAGTCATCGCGAGAATACGGTCACGAGACGTGGCTAACGCGCCACCGAGCTCCGCGAGAACCTCTTCGGGAGTTCCCCGCGGATCTGCTTCAGAATGAAGCAGCATCAGTTGCATCTCGGTCAGCGAACCACCTTCGGCGTAGGTCAGCAGGCGATCGAGAGACCTCGCGATATGACGAAGCTGAAACGCGACCGAAGGCAGGTTATGCGGCCGCGCGTGCAGCTCCTTTTGTGAAAGATCCTTCGACCATCGATAGAGATCTTCTTCCGCAAGATCAAGGGCGTGCAGTACCGCTCGGCGAATGGGTTCGATTTCGGTGCGGCTGCCGCGGAGCCAGGGTTCAACCATCACAATCCCTTCCTTTGGCGGAACTCTCGTACGACTTCGGCAACATCCCGATGATTGCCGTCAATCTCGTGGTTCAGCGTCTGCATCTCTTCGGCAGAGATCTTTCCGGCGAGCTGTTGCAGCGCCGCCGCGAGCCCTGGGTGACGCCGGAGTGCATCCTCCCGGACAAGCGGCACCGCTTCATAGGGAGGAAAGTAACGCTTATCATCCTGCAACACAACCAGGCCCAGAGCGCGGATAGGTCCATCGGTCGAGTTGCCGGAGACAATGTCCACCTGATGGCTGGCGAGGGCGCGATATAGCAGACCGAGATCCATGACCCGCGGAGGACCATTGAAATGGAGTTGATAGGTCTGCTGCAGACCTTGCAACCCATCCGGGCGCGACTCAAATTCGTAGCCGGTACCAAGCTTCCACTGAGCGGCAAAGTGGGCGGCCTGGGAGAGCGTCTGTATGCCCAGACGAGTGGCATCATCCTTCCGCAGCACCATGGCAAACGTGTCCTCGAAGCCTAACGGCTGTGCGACGGTGACATGATGCTGCCTGGCATAGATAGCGCGAATGGTAGCCAGAACTCGTTCTGGATCGCGGTCCAGCGGTTGTTTGAGTACAGCAGTCAGCGCAGTTCCGGTGTACTCCGGATAGAGATCGATCCGCCCCTGCACCAGTGCCTGGTGCGCGATATAGCTGCCCGCGAGATAGAAACGGCGATCGACACGCTCGTGTGTGGTG
>JABFXN010000114.1 GCA_013361705.1 Acidobacteriaceae bacterium | reverse complement strand
CATGTATTTCAGTGCGGGGACGGGACGGCTAAAGCCGTCCCCTTAAGCAAAACATTCGCACCTGCGGTGCGAAGTGCGCTCGCTGAAACACTAGAGCATTTTCTCCCTGTAGGTGTAGAGTAGGCTTCCGTATCTATGGGCGTTTTCCGCAATAAAAACGCCGCTGCACACCCTTTCGGAATACCCAGCAACAGGGAGAATGCTCGAGAGCTCTTCATGGTTTATGTCACGAACTGTACATCACACTAGCGTTGCCAGGGTGCGGCGCTCCAAGGGATAACAAACAAAGACGCCGCAGTCTTCGCCCCCCTTTTGAAGAATCCCCCACGCATAGTGCACGATGGTAGTGATGAGTGATTTTGTGAACGTTGGTCTTATCGGTTATGGATACGCTGGCCGTGTCCTTCATGCTCCCTTAATTCAGGCTGTCCCCGGCCTGCGTCTCACCACGGTGGCCTCTTCCAAAGGGGACGAAATCCGCGCGGTGCTTGGAGACGTCCGCATCTGCACGCCGGAGGAGCTGATCGCAGATGAACAGATTGACCTGGTTGTGATTGCCACGCCGAACACAGAGCACTTCCCGCTGGCGATGGCGGCGCTTGAGGCCGGCAAGCACGTCGTGGTCGACAAACCCTTCACTCTCGATCTGGCCGAAGCAGAAAAGCTGCGCGCCGCTGCCCTTCGTAAAGACCGTATGCTCACCGTCTTCCATAACCGCCGGTGGGAGAGTGAAGTTCTTGCCATCGACGAAGTGCTGCAAAGTGGAGTGCTCGGACGCGTGGCGCAGTTTGACTGCCACATGAACCGCTATCGTCCTGTCGTGCGCAGGCGCTGGAGAGAGGACGCCGGTCCCGGTGCCGGGCTCTGGTTCGATCTCGGTCCGCACATGATCGATATCTCGCTGCACTTCTTCGGCCTGCCCCAACAGATTACGGCTTCGTTCGCGATCCTGCGTGACGGCGGACAGACCGATGACTGGGCGCACGTCATCCTTAGCTATCCGGATAAGCGCATCGTCCTTGAAGCCATGAACCTTGCCTCAGGCTCGCTGCCTCGCTCCATCCTCCATGGCACGCAGGGCACCTGGGTAAAGTACGGGCTCGATACGCAGGAGGCGCAGTTGCAGGCAGGCATGTCTCCTCTTGATCCCGCCTTCGGTATCGATCCTGTGCCCGCGGTCTTTTACTCCGGAGCGGGAGAGACGATCGAATACCCCACGCCTCGCGGCAACCAACTGCCGTTCTACGAAGGTGTGCATGATGCGATCCTTCACCACAAGCCCGCACCCGTCTCCGCGCGCGATGCTCTTGCCGTCATGGCTGTTCTTGAAGCCACCTTCCGGTCGGGCGAGCAGCAGCGAACGCTTCCGCTTGAATTCAAACTGCCGCAAGAGCCGGAGTGGGGCGAATCAAAACGGTACGCATACGAGAAGCAGTGATAAGCATCCATGAGAAAAGGACCAGGACAAACGCTCGATTGGTGATGCCGTAGGGAGCGCCTCGATGCAGCGTACGGAACTGGATAACAAAGGCGATGAGGATGAGGGCGGCCCAAAGTACCGACTCAACGCGAAACGATCGCCAGCCAGGATGTTTCCAGTAAGCAAGCGGTAAAAGTAGCGCAACCAGTATGCTGCCGCCCACATTAATGAGGAAGCTGACGGTATGGATAGTGCCGGTGCGAGTATTTACGGTAGACTCCTCCAGATCTGTGGGGAAGATCGCGGAGACGATCAAGCCGATGGAGACCACCACAAGCAGCGACATCGCGATACGGGCGACCAGCGAACGCAGGCCGCTCCGATGAAGTCCGATTGCCAATGAGAGATAGCTAAGGCTCATGGCCACGAAGACGGATTGCATCAACCAGCCAAAATGTCCGACCGCGTAATCACTGATCATGTGAGAGCGCGGAGTATAGTCTGGTCGCAGAAAATGCAATAAGGCCAGGGCTGCGAATGCGTACAAGATGAAGAAGGCGACCAGGTTCGGCCAGATTGTGTTCTCGCGCCGAGCAGGTGTGACAGAAATCTCCTGAGTCATAAAGGCGTTCCAGATTTCATCAAGTTTTAGAGTGACGAGAGAAAGGAGGAATCCTCTCGCAAGTAGCTTACTTCGGCTCCGGTTGTTTGTCCTTAGAAGGTTTCCCGTGCCAACCGAAAGCTGAAGTAATTCCCTGCAAATACGACACGAAAAGCTGATAAAACCCCACTAGAGCATTTCTCCTGTTGCTGGGTATCCCGGGAGGAGCGTGCAGCGGCGTTTTTATTGCGGAAAACGCCCATAGATGCACAAGCCCCGCTTTACACCTGCAGGAAAAATACTCGAGCGGCGGTAGCGTTACACTCATAGGGTGAAAACGAAGATGTTGTTTGCACCTCTCATGGCGATCGCGCTCGCCTCGACCGTTGCTGCGCAAGACACCAAAGCGTTTCTCGGCCGTTGGGATATGACCGTTACCCCCGCCACCGGCAAACCATATCCGCAGTGGATTGAGCTGACCGAGAATGGCGGCAAGATTGAAGGTCGCGTTCAGCCGCGGGGCGGCGGCTGGCATCCGATCTCGGACGCCCACCTCGAATCGGGCAAGCTGATCGTGGGTGTAGGAGAAGCAACGAATTGGGAGCTCACCTCTCCCAGCACAGGCAAGCTGACCGGCGTCGAGAAGCACGGCAACACCGACGGCCCAGCACTCGCCGGCATGAAGGCGCCTTCGCTGGATCGGCCCATGCCGAAGAAGTGGACCAAGCCCCGGCCTCTGTTCGACGGCAAGGATCTGAAAGGCTGGGAGCCGATCGGCAATGTCGACAACAACAAATGGGTGGCACGCAATGGCGAGCTGGTGAATGACAACCCGGAAGTTCCCGGTCAAAAGACCCACGGTGCGGCCAACATCATGACCACCGAGAAGTTCCAGGACTTCAAACTGCATATCGAAGTGAACTGCCCGGAAGGCGGCAACAGCGGCATCTATCTGCGCGGCCGCTATGAGGTACAGGTCGGCACCGAAGGCGGCAAGCTGCCATCGCATGAGATGGGAGCGATCTACAGCCACTATCCGCCGCCGGCAGGCTCAGAGCTCGGGCTTGGGAAATGGACGACGTTCGACATCACCCTGGTCGGCAGACATGTAACGGTGTTGCGCGATGGCAAGGTATACCACGACAACGTCGAGATCCCCGGCCCGACCGGTGGCGCTCTTGATAGCAATGAGGCCGAGCCCGGTCCGTTCTATCTGCAGGGCGATCACCACGGCGTGATCAAATACCGCAACATCACCATCTCTGTTCCGGCCAAGTAACTAGACGTGCAGACTTAGAGAAAATAAAAGCCGGGCTCATGTCCCTAAGGGGACATGGGGCACCCGGTGCATGGGCAATCTCGAATATCTCGATAGACCGCACCAGCAGCGTCAGTCATCATCAATCAATCGGCTGCCAAAGCTCGATGCGGTTTCCTTCCGGGTCGGTGACCCAGCCGAACTTTCCGAAGTCGTAGCTTTCGCGCTTTGGATCGACCGTGACGCCTTCGGCGATCAGACGGTCCAGCAGTCCATCCAGGTCATCCACCTGAAGGTTGATCATCGCCTTCTGTTCCGGAGGGAAATACGCGCTGTCTTGCTTGAAGAAGGAGAAGACAACCCGCGGGTGTTGCGTCGGAGCGGGAAATCCGAACGCTCCATCAGCTTTTACCAGGCCGAGATGCTGCTCATACCACTGATAAAGAGCCTTCGGATCATTTGCCCGCAAAAATGCTCCACCAAAGCCGGTAATGGAAGCCATGAAGTTCTCCTATGAGGAACGCTTGTCCAGAGCTTAAGTCTGGAGGATCACAGTGTACCGAACCTGTTCGTTGGAATGACTAACAATGGGTGGGAGATTCGAGCGAACCTCGAATTAGGTGGGAGCAGCGGGCTTCAGCCCGCTGATAAGCGATAAAAAATAGGTTGGGCTTTAGCCCTGGGCATTCTCTATCTATTAGAAAAGACCCAGGGCTAAAGCCCATTTCTTTCTTGGATCGATCGACCGTGGCCTGAAGGCCACGGCTCCCACCCAGTCCGAGCAAGCCTTAGTTACGCAATCTCCGCAGGCGTCAACTCAGCAAGATCCTGCTTCAGCAGATAGAACGACACGGCCAGCAACACCACATCCTTCATCAGAAAAGCAACGTTCCCAACCATCGCGGGAAAGCCGCCTGCAGACGGAGCCCAGCCATCGGGCATGAACGGGATGATCGTCACCGTCGCGATGAAGGTGAACACCGATCCCAGCGCACCCAGGATTCCAGCCTTCCTGTTCCAGAAGCCGGCAAGCAAGAGCCCTCCAAACAGCCACTCCGAAACTCCCAGGAAGTACGTCGAGCTTTTGATACCGAAGGCTGCGTACATCCAATAGATGAGAGGGCCGTGAGTAAAGAATGGGACGAGGCCCTGTGCCTCATAGTCAAACCATTTCTGATACCCGAAGAAGAAGTAGATGATGACCATCGATGTGCGGATGAGATGGTTGTCGAGGTCTCCCTTGAGAAGACTTGATTTCGATAGAAGCCTGATAAGCGCGTTCATTTGATCTGTTTCCAATCTCCGAATCTCCGGCAGCGCTTCTGCGCCGCACGGGAAGCATCTATGGAGATAAGACAATACGCATAGGCATAAGGAGTATCGTTGATATACCTTATAGTATCGATGGACCATCTCGCGCCCTTTTTTGACAGGTTTTCTCTCACGGCCCGTATGTTCTATTCGGGAACGCTGTGCGGCAGCACACCCGATCAGATGAGCGAACACGCCGGTTATCTTCATGTGCT
>JABFXN010000326.1 GCA_013361705.1 Acidobacteriaceae bacterium | reverse complement strand
TGCATCGCAACCTGAAGCGCTTCGATGCGGCAGCGGAAGACATGCGTGTTGGCAAGCTTTCGGGCGCTGTTGGCAGCTTCGGCCACCTGAAGCCCGAGCATGAAGAGCGCATCTGCGCCTCTCTGGGCTTGCAGTCTGCCTCCGTCTCGACCCAGGTGCTGCAGCGTGACCGTCACGCCGCGTATATCGCCACGCTGGCCGTTATCGCCAGCACCCTGGACAAGATTGCCCTTGATATCCGTCATCTGCAGCGCACCGAGGTGCGCGAGGCGGAGGAATTCTTCTCCGCCAAGCAGAAGGGATCGAGCGCCATGCCGCACAAGCGCAATCCCATCACCTGCGAGAACATCTGCGGCCTGGCACGTGTGATCCGCGGCAATGCACAGGTAGCGCTGGAGAATGTCGCCCTGTGGCACGAGCGGGATATCTCGCACTCGTCGGCCGAACGCGTCATTCTGCCCGATACGACCATCGCGCTCGACTACATCCTGGACAAGACCTCCAATTTGATCGACAAGCTGCTGGTCTACCCACACCGCATGATGAAGAACCTGGAGCTGACGGGCGGACTGGTCTTCTCTGGCCAACTCCTGTTGGATCTGGCCGAGTCAGGCATGCTTCGCGAGGATGCGTACAAGCTGGTTCAGTCTCACGCCATGGCCGCATGGGCCAGCGAAGGTGAAGGGCCGACCTTCAAGGAGCGTATTGCCACTGATCCTGAGGTCAGCAAACGTCTGACCCCGGAGAAGATCGCATTGGCATTTACATTCGAACGTCAGCTTGCGAATGTCGATACCATCTTCGACCGAGTATTGAAGGAATATGCGTAAAGCAGCCAGGTAACAGTTTTCCTGACGAGGTGCGGTTGAGCGTACCTGAACAAGGGATCAATCAAAGGCTCAGGTTTTCATGGATATTGTGCCAGAGACGAGCATCGCGATTCCCTTTGTGCAAACAGGTTCATATCCCACACGCTCCGGCAATCTGGTACGGCCCTTGATTGACGGGGAACCCGCATTCCGGCGCATTTGCGAAGTGATCGAGACAGCCCGACGGAGCATCTGGGTAACGGTGACTTTCATGTGGCAAGCCTGCGAGATGCCGGACGGCCGCGGAACCCCATTCGATGTCCTTGATCGTGCGGCTGCCCGAGGCATCGATGTGCGGATCATCTTCTGGCGACCGGACGAGGAGACCGCGTGGCTCAGGCAAAACGCGTTCTGGGGGTCCGCGACGCACATCGGCTTCCTCTATCACCGACGATCTGGCGTGAAGATCCGCTGGGATCGGGCCAAACCAGGTTTCTGTCAGCATCAGAAGAGCTGGCTTGTCGATGCCGGCGCCGCGGATGAAACGGCGTTTGTGGGCGGGATCAATCTCAATCCACATTCTATGGTCGCCCCTGGCCATGGCGGTGAAGGGCACAATCATGATGTTTACCTGGAGCTTGCAGGTCCGTCCGTGGTGGACGTCCATCACAATTTTGTACAGCGCTGGAACGAAGCAAGTGAGAGATTTTCCGAGCAAGGCCGCTGGGGGACTGGTTGCGACGTGAATTTGCAGTTTCCAAATCGTGTTCCAGCTAAACGCGGCGCGGTGGTGGTGCAGATACAGAGAACGATGCATTCCGGACGTTATGTTGACGGACGAGCAACACCGGAAGGAGCGTCGTATGATATCGCGTCGGGTGAGCGATCAAATTTCGAACAGTATTGTGCCGCCATCCTCGCTGCACGCCGCTCGATCTATATTGAAAATCAGCAGATCGACGTGCCCGAAATTGTGGATTGCCTGCATCGGGCTCTCACGCGAGGCGTCGAAGTGGTTTTACTCGTGCCTTCCGATCCTGAAGTCGCTGTGCAGACTCAGCTAGAGCTGCCCGCTTTTCTTAAACCTCTGGTAAAGTTCGGGATTTTCGCCAATTTTATGTTGACCGGTATTGCAGGGGTAGGCGCTGACGGTAATCGCAAATCAGTCTATGTTCACTCCAAACTGATGTTAGTCGACGACGAATGGGCTACCGTCGGATCGTGCAATTTGCACCGCTTTTCACTCTTCGGAAACGGTGAAATGAATGTCGCCTTCTCCGATCCACGTACTGTTCGCGCGTTCCGCTGCGAGCTCTTGCAGGAGCATCTGGATCGGGACACATCCGGCATGGATGATCGGAGCGCGCTCCGTCTATTCCGAGAGATCGCGAGAGAGAACCGTAGAAAATTAGAAGCCCGTGACCATACCTGGCAGGGGCTGGCGTTCGAGCTTGCTACGGGATGGGACCAGGTGCGTAAAGCAAGCTCAAAAGTTAGCTCCCTGAACTCCACGGAGCACTAAGCCGCCAATGCGCTCAATGACAAGCAACGAGTGCCGAGGCAACCCATCGCTGTATTGCAGACCGACCGAGTAAAATTGGTCAGTCCACTTATTGACTCTTCTCCAGCGAAACCGGTAGGCTTTCCTGCGGAAACATCTAATTCTTCCGAAAGTGGTCTTACCCGCATGTCGAAGTCTCTCTTTGCCCTGGCCCTACCAATTCTGATGACGGCAGCCGCATATGCGGCCCCGGTCTGCAATGTGACCCAGTACGGCGCGAAGGCCGATGGGGCGACCAAGAACACCGCCGCGATTCAGAAGGCCATTGATGACTGCTCCTCGAAGAAGGGCACGGTCGTGCTTTCGGGCGGAACCTTTGTCTCGGGTCCGTTGGTACTGAAGAGCAACATCACCTTCCGCGTTGAGAAGGGCACGACGCTTCTGGGATCTGCGGACCACGATGACTATCCGAAGATGGAGGTGCTGCGGGCAGCGGGCCGTCAGTCACTGATCTCGTCTGACCACGCGGAGAACATCACCATCACCGGCGGTGGCGTGATTGACGGCAACGGCGAAAGCTGGTGGAAGGAAGCTCGCGCCAGCAAGAATGCGGGCTTTGTGGGTGGCGATACCATCTTCCGTCCCCGCCTGGCGGTCTTCAGCTACTCCAAGCACATCAAGATGGAAGACATCACCTTCCAGAACTCGCCCTCATGGCAGGTGGTTCCCTACTACTGCGACGATGTCATCATCCGCAACGTTCGCATCCTGGCTCCGGAGCACTCGCCGAACTCTGATGCGGTCGATCCGTTCTCGACCTCGAACATGATCATCGATCACCTCTACGCCGATGTGGGCGATGACAACATTGCCATCAAGTCGGGCCTGGTGAACTCGCCGGGGCCGGATGCTCCGTCAAAAAATATCACCATCACCGATTGCACCTTCATGCACGGCCACGGACTCTCGATCGGAAGTGAGATCGCCGGAGGAGCACAGAACATCCGTGCTGAGCGTATCCATTTCGACGGCACTGATCAGGCCCTGCGCATCAAGGCCAACCGCGATCGCGGAGCTGACGTCTCGAATATCGTGTTCAAGGACATCGATATCAAGAACGTGGGCATGGCCATCCTGATCTCGGAGTATTACCCGAAGGTGCTTCCACCCGAGGGCGATTCAGCCCAGACGGTAACGCGCCTGACGCCGCTCTTCCATGACATCACCATCGAAAACGTCACTGCCACCAATGCCAAGACCACCGGCGTCATCATCGGCCTTCCGGAGTCGCCGGTAAAGAACGTCGTGCTGAAGAATGTGCACCTGGAAGGCGGTACAGGCTTCCGCATCAGTGATGCCACTGTTACCGCGGAGAACTTTACCGTCAAGGCCGAGAAGGGCGAGGCAATCACTGTTCTGCCTTCGGCCAAGCTGACGAAAAAATAGAAGTATTCCATGCATCCAACAAGGCCCGGCACTGCCGGGCCTTTCGCTTTAAACTGGTAACGGGCAATCCCGTGACCGATCAGGACCTCATTCAGATCACCACTGCAGCGCTGGCTTCCTCCGCAGAGCGCGCGGGGCATCATCTTGCCTGCCATCCTGGTTGCCACCAGTGCTGCATCGGCGTCTTTCCCATCTCGCAGCTCGATGCCCATCGCCTGCGTTTAGCGTATGAGGTATCTCCAAAGCGAGCTGCGATCGAAGCACGTGTGCAAGATGCTATTAACCGCCTGAGCCCCCAGTTTCCGGGAGACCCGGTGACCGGTTTGCTCGATCCGGACGATCCTGCATTTGAGGATTTCGCTAACGATGAGCCCTGTCCGGTGCTCGATCCGGCGACCGGCACCTGCGATCTCTACGAGGCGCGCCCAATTCCCTGCCGCACGTTCGGCCCTCCTATGCGTACTGAGGATGACGGTCTTGCCGTGTGTGAGTTGTGTTTTAGGACAGCGACTTCCGAGGAGATTGCTGTCGCAGAGGTAGATCCGACCTTCCTGTCTTTGGAAGAAGAGCTCAATGCGGAGTACGAGCAACAGACAGGTAAGCACGGACCGACATTGATCGCCTGGGCGTTGCGATAGGGAGTCAGTAGTCCAAATGCGAGGCTTCCCTACCCACCCTAGCGTTGTGAGTGTGGGGCACCCAGGGCGAGGAAACGGTAGTAACAGCGGGTCCTTCGCTATGCTCATGATGACAACGCAAGGAAGGCGTTCTCCACAGACGAGCACCGGCAACAACGCTGTAGGAAACCATCTAAGCTAGAACACAGTGTCTTTCACCGCGATCCTGGAAGCGCTGCAACGCGGCGCAACAATTTTGACCGGCAATCAACGTGCCGCCCGTTCGCTTTCGCGCGAATACGCACGACATCAGCGCGCGCAAGGTCAGCGCGTGTGGCAGGCGCCTGTCATTCTTCCCTGGTCGGCCTGGACGCACGCTCTCTGGCAACAGCTTCTTGTTGACGGCCATGAGCATCGGCTTCTACTCAACCCATGGCAGGAGTCAGAGCTATGGCGTCAGATCATCGCTGACGATGAACGGCTCTCTACACTGCAATCGGCAGGTTCGCTGGCACCGCTGGCGCAACGTGCGTACACACTGCTTTATCGCCATCGTGCCCGGCGCAATCTTGAGGTCCACAATCTGAACGCCGATCAGCAGGCCTTTCTTCGCTGGCTCCATGCCTTCGAACGCATGTGCCGCGCCGATGCCTGCCTCTCTTCCGCCGAACTTGAGACCGCCTTGCTCGCGAAGGCCGGCGAGCTTCGTCTTTCCCCGGAGTATCTGCTGCACGGTTTCGATGGTCTGACGCCCGCGCAGCAGGCGCTGCTGGATGCGCTACGTACATGGACCACTTTCTCTGAGACACCACCAACCGCGATCACCGCACAGGCGTCGCTCCATGCCGCCAATAGTCCCGATGATGAGCTGCGTTACCTCGCGCAACAGGTGCGGGATCTACATGCGGCGGACCCTGGGGCTCGGATTGCAGTCATTGTGCCCGATCTGCATTCGCAGCGATCGATCGTCGAACGTGCCTTTCGCAATACGGTCGCTCCGTGGCTCAATCGTGTGGGCAACACGGCTCCCGCGCCCTTTGAGTTCACGCTCGGCACACCACTCGCCCAGCAGCCCGCGATCATTGCAGCCCTGCGGCTGATCCGCTGGACCAACCGGCCTCTCCCTCTCGACGAGGTTTCAAGTCTGCTGCGCTCACCTTTTCTCCAGGGAGCCGAGGTGGAGTTGCTGGCGCGTGCGGATTTCGATGCTCGTGTTCTGCACGAACAAGCATTAGTTGAACCTACGCTCTCTGCCGATCGGCTGCTCTCGCTGATCAGGACGCGGCATGCTCCGCGGCTCGATCGTCTGGAGGAGGTGCTCCAGAATATTCGCCGCACCAGTACGCGCGCGCGCAGCTTCTCCCAGTGGTCCACCAGCCTTCGTGCCCTGCTTGAGGCCTGCGGATGGCCGGGAGATCGCACGCTGGACTCCGCCGGTTTCCAACTTATGGAACGATGGCAGGACCTGCTCGACGATCTGACAAGTCTCGATTTCACGGGCGGAACATACAGCTTCAGCCACATGCTCGGTGCCCTAGAACAGGCCGCGCACAGCACACTGTTCTCGCTGCGCTCCCTTGATGCGCCGATCCAGATCATGGGCGCTCTCGAGTCCGCCGGCAGCACCTTCGACGCGACCTTCTTTCTGAACGCGACCAGCACGGCCTGGCCTGCACCGGTCTCCGCCCATCCCCTTCTGCCTTTCGCGCTGCAACGCATCAACGTCATGCCCGGAGCCGATGCCGCGACGGACATTGCCCAGGCACAGCGCATCACAAACCGCATCCTTGCCAGTGCACCCAAAGTGGTGGTGACTTATGCCCGTGAGTTCGCGGAGGGAGAGCAGTTGCCATCTCCACTGTTCACTCATCTGTTCAAGATTGACGCGGTACCACAGCCAATCTCATCCCCTGATGTGAAATTGGAACCGATTGACGATACAGAACCAATTCCGGTTCCACATGGGACGTTACGCGGTGGCAGCAGTCTTTTGCGCAACCAGGCTGCCTGTGCATTTCGCGCCTTTGCCGAGGGGCGCCTGCATACGCGCGCTATCAACGATGACTCTCCGGGCCTGACTCCTCGTTCCCGCGGCAATGTGACACATGCGGTGCTTGAACACTTCTGGAAGAACACAGTCAATCAGGCAGCGTTGAAGGCTATGCCGACTTCAGAACTGGGGAGGCGCGTGGAAGAGGCTATCGACCACGCCTTCGCACAGATCGCCGCCGATGCCTCTTCCTGGAACCTTGCTTACCTGGGCGTGCAGCGGGAGCGACTACGGAAGCTGATATTGCAGTGGCTGGAGTACGAGAAGAAGCGGAGTGACTTCACCGTCGCCGGCGTCGAAGAGAAGCGCGAGAATGTCGCGTTTGGTCCGCTGGAGCTGACCCTTCGCGCCGACCGCATCGATCGCACCACAGAGGGCCTGGTACTCATCGACTACAAGACCGGCCAGGCGAAGCCGAAGTCGTGGCTTGGCGACCGTCCGGATGAGCCTCAACTTCCTCTTTATGCCTCTCTTCCTGCGGAAGAGCCCATTGCGGCAATTGCCTTTGCCACATTGCGCACCGGCAAGGAGTTGCAACTCGCCGGCTTTCAGAGCGCCGTGGGCGTGTTGCCAAAGCCGAACAGACATCAGCCGAAGGAGCCTTTCCAGAAAACGCTTGCCGGGTGGAAGGACGTCCTGCTGCGGCTGGCCGAGGAGTTCTACTCAGGACACGCCGAGGTGAACCCGAAGAACTATCCTGCCACCTGCGAGTTCTGCGAACAGCGCCTTCTATGCCGGCTGAATCCTGCAAACCTCGATCGGGACGATGAAGACACGGCGGAGGATGAGGATGAGTAAGCGGCCCGCGGATTTTGCTCAGCGCCAGGCAGCGTTGAATACGCGAGCGTCTGTGCTCGTCGAGGCGCCTGCTGGTTCCGGCAAGACCGGCTTGCTGATTTTGCGTTATCTGAAGCTGCTGGCCGATGCCTCTGTGGAGCAGCCGGAGCAGGTACTCGCCATTACCTTCACACGGAAAGCAACGGCCGAGATGAAGGCTCGGGTGCTGGGAGCCTTGGCGGCCGCACAATCTGCGCCGGAGCCTGAGGCCGAGGAGTGGGAGCACAAGGCACAGGTACATCGCACGGCGATGCAGGTGCTGGAGCGCGATGCCTTGCTTGGATGGCACCTGCTGGAACATCCAGGACGGCTGAATATCCGGACTATCGATTCTGTCTGCACGGAGCTGGCGCGGGCATTGCCGGTATTGGCCGGAGCCGGCGCTCTACAACAACCGGTCGATGATGCGTCAGCGCTCTATCGCGAGGCAGCATCGCGCACACTGCGTCTGCTGGGCGGAGACGATGCTGTGCTCAACGACGACATCCGCTTGCTGCTCTTGCACCGCGACGGCAATCTGTCAGACTGCGAGGCGCTGCTGGCGGAGATGCTGGCCCTGCGCGAGCAATGGGGCCATATCATTCCGTTGACAGGCGACCTGACCGATGAAGGGCTGGATACAGAGGTTCGTCCCCGGCTGGAAGAGGCGATAGAACGGCTGATCTGCCAAGAGCTGAGCAAGCTGCTGGAGATGCTTGGCAGCGAGCTGGCGAATCGCATCGCTCGTCTGGCGGCAGCCTTCGGCGACGAACCGGCGTATGAGTCGATTCCGAATCCGTATGTCCTGTGTGTCGGACTTACCGAACATCCGGAAGCGTTGCCGCATGCCGTCGAGCACTGGAAGACTTTTGCGACCATGTTCACGACCGGCGAAGGAAAGGCATGGCGATCCGGCTCATCCTTTAATCGGAAGAACATGAAGGTAGCGGCCTCGAAGCCGCTGCAGCAGCAGTTCCAGTACCTCCTCGCTGACGTCTCGCGGAACGATGCGGCTTTGCCCCAATTCAAGGCTGTGCTACGTCTTCCCGATGCCGCCTATCCCGACGATCAGTGGCAGATAGCAAAGGCTCTTTTCCGGCTGTTACGGGCAGCAATGGTGGAGCTGAGGCTGCTCTTCGCCGAGCGCGGACAGTGCGACTTCTCGGAGCTCTCACTGGCAGCACGCGCCGCTCTGGATCAGGACGCTGAGGCCGCTTCGCTGGCCGCCGGATTGGGTATGCGGCTGCAGCATCTCCTGGTGGACGAGATGCAGGACACCTCCACCTCGCAGTACGACCTCCTGGAGAAACTGACCGAGGGATGGGATGGTGTCAGCCAGACGCTCTTCCTCGTCGGAGATCCGAAGCAGTCGATCTATCTCTTCCGACAGGCGCGTGTGGAGCGCTTCCTGGAGACGATGCAGACAAAGAAGCTGGGAACCATCCCGCTGGAGGTGGCCCAGCTCACGACAAACTTCCGGTCCCAGCATCATCTGGTCAAGGAGTTCAACCGCCATTTCACACCGATCTTCGCTGACGACGCGATTGCCTACACAGAGGCGGCGCCTCATCTAGAGGCTAGCGGCAAGGACCCCTTCCGTTGGCATGCCTGGGTAAGCTCCGCAACCCAGCTCTCCCCGGAGGGAAAGCGCGAGGCTCGGCAACAGACCCGCGCCTTCGCCAAGGAGATTGCAGCCCTGGCAAAGGACGAGGCCGGGTCAAAGGCCGTACTCGTCCGCGACCGCAAACACCTGCTGGAGATCATCGCGGCCTTCCGGGCCGAGGGTATTCCCTACCGCGCAGTCGAGATCGACTCGCTGGCCGAGCGCATCGAGGTTCTGGACCTGTTGGCCCTGACACGAGCCCTGCTGCACCCGGCGGATCGCCCCGCATGGTTCGCAGTTCTGCGGGCGCCGTGGTGCGGTCTGTCGTTAGCTGAGATGCACCTGCTGGCGGGACAGGACGACCATGCCTGGCGGCATATGCCCGTCCCACGGCTGTTGGCCGAGCGCATCGCACTCCTGGCCCCTGACGCGGCGGCTCGCGCCTGGCGGACGTGGGAGGTGCTGCAGGCTGCCGGCGTGGAACGTGGAACCCAATCCACCTCTCGCTGGGTCGAGAGGACCTGGAGATCACTCGGCGGGGACATCGGCCTGACACCGGAGGCGTTGACCAACGCAGAGGCTTTCTTCCGTCTGCTCGACAATCTGGAATCGACAGGGGCTTCTTTGACGACGCTGCCCGATCGATTGCAGAAGCTCTACGCCACACCAGAACACCGGCCGGACGCGGTCGACCTGCTAACAATCCACACGTCCAAGGGACTGGAGTGGGATGTTGTCTTCGTGCCGGCACTCGAGCGGAGATCGGGAATTACTGGCTCACGCGCCCTCTCCTGGCTGGAGCTGGAATCGAACAGTCATCTGGTGCTCCTCTCGCCGATTGCTCCTCGAGAGGAGGAGAAGGACGCTCTCACATCCTGGATCAAAGACATCCACAATCGACGAGAAACATCTGAAAGAAAAAGACTTTTTTACGTCGCTGCAACTCGGGCGAAGCGCAGCCTGCATCTGTTCGCCCTTGCCCATACGAGCGCAAAGAATACCGTAGAACCCCAGGCGGGGACCCTGCTTCAGGCTGCCTGGCCGGCGGCACAGGGGCACTTTGCTCCAGTACTTGCTCCTGGGCTCCCCTTCCCATCATTCGACGAAGCAGAACCCGAGAGCACTACAGCCA
Organism: Acidobacteriaceae bacterium; assembly: GCA_013361705.1. GTDB lineage: Bacteria > Acidobacteriota > Terriglobia > Terriglobales > Acidobacteriaceae > Terriglobus. The sequence continues at coordinate 6,981 of JABFXN010000326.1, read as the reverse complement.
TGGCTGGAAGTGGACTCTTTCGGCTGCCTGCGGCGTTGAGTCTTATGGATTGGCTGGCCCTGCCGGATAAACCGGGAATATCGCCGGAGCCGAGTTATCAACGCCCTCAGGGCGGTATTGAAGCAAGGGCCTTCGGCAATGTGGTTCATCTGCTTGTCGAATCCATGGCGAACGCCATCGCCAGAGAAGAGGAACCGGATGTCACTCAGTGGCATCCGCGGGCTCACGCTCTCCTGCGTACAGAGGGCATTGCACCGGGAGACCTGCCGCATCAGACTCAGCAGGTAGTGCGGGCCCTGGAAAACATGCTGCTGGATCCTGAAGGCCGCTGGCTGCTGGCGCCGCACACTGCAGCGGCAAGCGAGTCTGCTCTGGAAGATGAGACCGGCAGACATCTGCGTACCGACCGCACATTCTTTGCAAGCGATGCTCCCTTGGCTTCAGGGGAACAGACGCTCTGGATCGTGGACTTTAAATCCTCAGAAAACTCAGGAAGCGACGTGGCCGCTTTCCTTACTGCCCAGAGAAAGCTGTATGCGCCCAAAATGCTGGAGTATGCCCAGACGAAGCGTGCGCAGTTAGGCGCAGAGACGCCAATCATTCTGGCGCTGTACTTCCCGCTACTCCCCGCCCTGATTTATTGGCAGGCAGAGTAGAGCGACGGACAGAGCAGAACACTCGGTTCTCATCAGGCTGCAGCGCTGATACGCACCGACTTTGCGTCCTTGATTTGACGGTGCATGCGCGCCAGATCCCGCAACTGCTCTGCCTCGCAATGATCCGCGGGAGGCATTTGGCTGGCTTCAGCTTCGAGCAATCGTGCGATGTATTCTCCCACAGTCATGCGAACTTCGTATCTGGCTGCCATAATTGGGTCTTTCCGCTGGAAAACGTTTCCTACGGAAATCGCTCCAAGCCGTAACGTTACCGCTTACGTACGGTATCGGCGGCCTTGCTCCAGACTTTAGTTTTTATTTCGTACTATTTTTCTGGGGTCGACCCACCTGGCATCCCCCCGGATTACGGAAGCTCGGCTACTCGTCGATACCGGTCTGAAACCCGTCGATGCTGCGGGTGTTCTTGAGCCTGCGATACTCCTCTAGCTCAGCTTCGCTTTTGGACTCTGCCCAGCGAGTCAACGTGGTGCGATCTTCGAGGTACTCGAACCGGGGAACCCCATACCCGCAGGAGCTCTGGACCATCTCGACATCGAGCACGATCATCTGCCGCGCTCCCGGACGTTCAGGCCCCTCGAAGTGCGCGATGAGCAACTGGTCGTATTCTTTCGATCCCCGCGGAGCGATTCGCCCCTTGCCGTAGAGCCTCAGAATCATCGGCGCCCCATTCAGAGCGCAAAACATCAGCGTAAGGCGGCCATCCCGAAGGAGATGCGCGGCGGTTTCATTGCCGCTGCCCGTTTGATCCAGATAGAAGACAGTATTGCGATCAATCACGCGGAAGGCCGAGGCATCCTTCGGTGAGAGATTGACGTGACCCTCCGCGGCGGCTGACGCGGTAAAGAAGATTCGTTGCTTCCCAATGAACTCACGATGAATTGGCTCAATCGAGGAGAACTGCTTCGCCATAACACCTGATTTTAACGACGCTCCCCATTCTTCTGTCCGGACGCGGAAAAACCCGGATAGTCTTCAAGGTCGAATTTCAAAAAGAATGATTATCGTACACGCCAAATATTCAGAAGAAATATTATGGCAAACTTGATTGACAAATCGTTATCGTACACGTTTTCATGTTAGCCGTTATCAATGGCCTGAGATCCCGGCACGTTGAATCATCAAACCTCTTCCCCCCTCGTCTGCTGAGGCACATATCGGTAACAGAGGAAGTGATCGCATGAGACGTAGTTTCCTTCGACCTCTCGTCCTGCTTACGGGACTTACCTTCTTTCTTCCCCACGCCAATGCACAGGTCAATGGCTCAGGACAGAAACCCTATCTTGGCTGGAGCAGCTTCAGCCAGCAGACCCTTGACGGCAGCTTTCTGACGCAGGCGAACATGATCGCCCAGTCCGACGCGCTGAAGGCATCGGGGCTTCAGGAACATGGGTTCGTCTATATCAATCTCGACTCCGGCTGGCAGGGCAGCTTTGACCAGAACGGACGGCCAATCCCCAACACGACAACCTTCCCCGACATCAAAGCGCTTGTCGATCACATCCATGCCAACGGACAGAAGGCCGGCATCTATTGGATTCCCGGCATCGAACAGCCTGCCGTTGATGGGAACTACCCGATCCTTGGCACGCAATACCACACGCAGGACATCGTTGTGACTCCGCTCGCCAAGGGCAATGCCTTTGCCGGCAATCCGCCGAATCCCTATCACGACAAGATCGACTTTACGAAGCCGGGTGCGCAGGAGTACATCGACTCAGTCGTCGCCCTCTTCTCTTCCTGGGGCTTCGACTTTATCAAGCTTGATGCCGTAACGCCTGGCTCCTACTCCAACGATCTCTCCATCGATAACCGTGCCGATGTCGAAGCGTGGTCGAAGGCGATCGCTAAGACCGGCCGACCGATCTGGCTCACGGTCTCATGGCAGCTCTCGCAGGATTATGCCTCTGTCTGGCAGCAGTGGTCCAATGCACGCCGTATTGACGACGACGTGGAGTGCGAAGGCCGTTGCGCTACGCTCACCAACTGGCCGCGCATCGCGCTGCGTGAGTACGACGATGTGGGCTGGCAGCATGAGACCAGCACGACGCTAGGATGGAATGACATGGATACCCTCGACGTCGGTGATGGCGCGCTGGACGGCCTCTCCGATGACGAGAAGCAGACCGCGATCACCATCTGGGCCATGGCGAACTCGCCCATGTATCTGGGCGGAGACCTCACGAAGCTGGATGATTTCGCCAAGTCTGCTTTCACGAACGATGAACTGATCGCCGTCGATCAGTCCGGACGTCCTGCGATACAGGTAACCGGAGGTTCGCAGCCGGTATGGATGTCGAAGCAGGCAGACGGCAGTATCTATGTCGCGCTCTATAACCTGAATGGACTGCCCAGCAAGGTCACCGTACGTTGGAGCGATCTCGGCTTCCGCAGCGCTACCGCGGTGCGCGATGTGTGGAACCGCATCAACCTCGGAGCCTCACCCGCGGCCTTCACCACAACCGTCCTTGGTCATGGCTCACGTCTGCTGAAGGTGACGCCATTCGGTACGGTCTCCGCACCGGCAGGCCGGGTGTATGAGGCGGAGTCCGCAACGCTCAGCGGTACCACCTATGTCTCGCAGTGCTCTGCCTGCTCTGGCGGCGCAAAGCTAAGCTATCTCGGCACCTCGCCTACAACGAACAACGCAACCTTCAACGTCTACGTGCAGGCGCCCGGCACCTACCGCATGGAAGTGGATGCCCTGACGCAGGGACCGCGTGCCCTGGTGTATACCGTCAATGGAAGCCGTCCTGCAACGCTGAACATGGGTGGAGGCAGCTTCAACCTGCCTCAGGCTACGACCGTTCCTGCAACGCTGCTGGCCGGGAACAACGCCATCACATTTGGCAATCCCGGAACCTATGCCGCGGACCTCGATCGCATCGTGATCTTTGGCGACGGTAGCGCGATCGCACCCGATTTCATCACCTACGAGGCGGAAGCCGCACAGCTGAGCGGCTCGGCCAGCGTTGGCGGATGTAGCTTCTGCTCCGGCGGAGCCTATGTTGGGAACTATGGCGACGGCAGTCAGAATGCTGTCACCTTCTCCAACGTCACTGTCGCGCAGGGCGGCACGTATCAGCTTGAGATCGACTACACCACCAGCGGCCCGCGCACCTTCTACATCTCCGTCAACGACGGCGCTGCAATCCCATTGGAAGTAAACGGCAGCACCTTTGATTCCCCGGTGCCTTTGCTTCTGCCCGTGCAGTTGAATGCAGGCAGCAACAAGATCGTCATCGGCAACCCCAATTCCGGCGGGTACGCTCCTGGACTGGACAGCATTACCGTTGGACCGATTGTCGGCACATCGAACCTGACGGCTGCAATTACCAACAAGACCGGTCCAGATCTGCTCCGCGTCTGGCAGCTTTCCTTCACAAATGCGGGCAATGCCATCGCACAGAACGCTCACCTGAACAGCTTCACGCTGATTCCAACCACTGCCGGCACAGGATGCTATGCCAAGCCAGTGTTAGCGACACCACTTCCTCTGGGTAGTATCGCCAGCGGATCAACAAGCAGTCTGAACATGCCCATTGTCTTCTCACCGCTCTGCCGCGATGACGACACCTACCGTCTACAAGCGATCTTCTCTGCCAACAACGGAGCCGCCGTCGGTAGCCTTACCTCCATGGAAACTCGCTAATCATCACAGGCAAGAAGGGCCGCCCCATGGGGCGGCCCTTCTTGCCTGTCTAATGAGACCGATCATTGACGGCCGGGAACGAACATCTCGACTATTAGTTCTCCCTTTTGAAGCGAATCGCGGCTCCACCCCCCGGAGCCAACCGAAGCGACAATGTCTCCTTGCCCGATACCTGCCTGGAGGAGATGTTGAGATGCTTAGGCTCTGTCGCTGCGTCCTGCCCATCTTCATACATCTGTGCGGTGTAACGTCCATTGCCAAGGAAACTAAGTGGTACCTGCAAGGTCCTCGCCTGCCAGTTGGTCATGGCGCCCAGATACCAGTCCTCGCCATGACGTCGTGCGATCACAGTCTCTTCGCCCGGCATGCTCGACAACACACGGGTCTCGTCCCACTCAACAGGGACATCTTTCAGAAACTGAAAACCTGGCTGGCCGGTGTAGTTCTGCGGACTGTCTGAGAGCATGGGGAAGGGTGTCTCGTAAATGACGTAGAGTGCAAGCTGCTGAGCCCGAGTTCCCATGGCCATGGGAGCTTCGTTGCGCGCGACAAATTTGTCTTCGGTTGCATTGTCGAAGGCCCCGGCAGTGAAGTCCATTGGCCCGGCCATCAGCCGGGTCGAGGCAAAGGTCGTTCGGTCGACCGGGCTATCGCGGCGTCCAACCTTATTGTTTTCCAATCCCAGAACAGCCTCATAGCTCAGGACATTCGGATACGTGCGCAGGAGTCCCCACGGGGTGTGACAACCATGAAAGTCGACCATGATGTGATGTTCCGCCGCCAGCTTCGCAACGTCGTAGTAAAACTGAATTCCCTGCTGGTCGTCACGGTTGACGAAGTCGATCTTCAGCCCGGCTACGCCCCATTTCTCGTAGAGCGGAAATGCTTCCTGCATCTGCTTCATCACCGACGTGGAGTAGAGCCAGATCCAGACCTTCACGTTCTTGGTCGCACCATAGCGGACCAGTTCGGGCACATCGACCTTGCCGTTCAACTGGGTAATGTCGCCGGACTTCGACCAGCCGGCATCGAGCATGAAGTACGGCAGCCCATTTGCCGCTGAGAAATCGATATACTCCTTCATTACCTCGGTGGTGAAAGCGGAGTGTCCTGTCTTGCTGACATTGTCGACCCACCAGTTCCAACTGGCCTTGCCCCCACGGATCCAGCTTGTGTCCGTCAGGCGAGACGGAGGATTGAGATCGGTCAGTAGATTGGACTCGACCAGCAGTCCGGGTTCGTCGGCGACACCGAGCACTCTCCATGCCGAGTGATGCGGCAGCGTGCCGAGAACGGCATATTGCGGATCATCCCATCGCGGAGAGAGTTTGACGGAAAGATAGTGGCCCGCCCAGTTTCCTGAGGGGTTGGTCAGATACATCGAGCTATTGGTTTCTAGATCCGCCTCCATCAGCGAAAGCCATGCCACACCTGGCTGATGCAACAGGACCGGTGTCCCGATCAAGAAATTGCTGGAGACACCGCCCTGATTGCTCAAGGCCGAGAGATTCAGGCGGACGTATTCGCTCTCATAACTGCTGCGGTAGTTTGGCAGAGCCAATACCCAGGCCGTGTCATCCTCGGCGAATCGGAACTCCGTTCCTTCCGACTTCAGCTTGAGATCCGACATGCCATCCTCTGCTGGAAGTAGATAGCGAAATGCGATGCCGGTGTTATAGGCACGTGCTTCCAAATCGAGCTTCCGATGGGCGCCGGCGGGTTCCACCGTATGCACGACTACAGCGTTATATGGGTCGTGGACTTTGCTTGTCTTCGTATTGCGCAGACTGTAGTCATCGACGCCCGATGATGGCTCCGCCCCTGCAATTCGAACATCTGCCCCGAGCATTGGCCCTGGGTCGAGATCGAGACCGAGCGCCGACTCGTTCAATATGCTCTTTCCTTTGAAGGTCACCGAATAAGCGAGAGCACCGGTTCCCTCGTGAGGTTCTTTCGCTTGTTTCAAGGTGAAGGTCATTCTGAGGCGTCCATCAGGAGACGTTACAGCGGGAGACTCCTGAGCGAAGACGGGTGTAACGACGGTTAGAGCGAGAGCGGCACAAAGGGGGGCGAGAAAACGCAATTGCATCCGGGAGACTCCATCGAACGAAGGACAGAGGAAGGCGCCTACACCTTGCTCTGTTCCTCATATTCAGTTACCTAAAAAACATACTTCAGAGAGAGTTGAAGGAAGCGTGCATCAGGTGCATTTGCCTGAAGATTCTTGGGACCCGTGATCTGGCCGCCATTGCTTCCGTTGCTGGTATTGGAGGGGTTGCCAAGGGTTGGGTGATTGAACAGGTTGAAGGCATCAGCCCGGAACTGGAGGAACTGTTCCCGGAAGGTGGTGAAGTTCTTGAAGAGAGACGAGTCCGCGCGCCAGAAGCCAGGACCATAGATCAGGTTCTGCTTATCACCGAGATAGGCAAGCACCTGGCTTGGATTCGTGATGAGGGTTCCTGCCGGGATGGTATTTCCCGGAAGTGGATTGGCGAAAGCACACGGGTTATACCAATTGTCCTTGGTGCGTACCTGCGAGGGGCAGGCACTGGCGCCGCCAGCCGGCGCTGTGCCTCCGGCCTTGAATGGATCGCCGATTCGGACAGCACGGGCAGAACCGCCCGAGGCTGTGGACCCGATCGGGTTGATGCCGCC
>JABFXN010000320.1 GCA_013361705.1 Acidobacteriaceae bacterium | reverse complement strand
TTCGGTTGGATTCAACCAGAATTGTGAGCGAGATCGTGATCCAAGAGCAGTAACACCCTCGTTTGTCAGCTCGAAGCGCTCGGGCGGAGAAATCTGTTTCTCCCGTCCTATCTGGATGCGCCAAAAACAAACACCGTTCACGTGCAGCTTTGAGCCGTCGATGAATCGGAGATGTTCACCATGCACGATCTCTTCATCGCCGTCCTCTTTCTCGTGATTCTTGTTGCTCCTTGTCTCGTCGCTCTGGGCTTCACGGACGATACGGGCGAACTTTAGTACCAGATTTGGTACGCGAAATCCACTGGTTTCTTCCGTAGACCCCGCTAACCCTCTTGATTACAGCCTGTTTGCGAAGCATACTCGGCACAAGAGGAGACGGTGCCGACTGAGATAACCCCAAGCGATAGCTACAGCCGCCAGGATGTGCTTCGTATTCTGCGGCTCCATCCCCGGCAACTGGCCGGGTGGGAGCGTGCCGGCCTCTCCGCCGTCAAGGAAAGCTATAGCTTTGAAGATCTGGTGCGGTTGCGCCGTCTGCGCGACCTCAGCGCCTCGCGTATCTCATCCCGCTCCATCCGCGCCGGCCTCGATGCCATGCAGCGCGTCTCAGGAATGACCAATCCGCTGGTTGAAGCGGCGTCCGTTGCCCGCCGCGGCTCCCGTCTGGTCTTCCGTCACTCCGGCGCCCTGGTGGATCCTGTAGCGCAGCAGCTTCTCTTCGACTTCGATCCGCAGGCATCCCGTCCGCTCGCTGTGGTGCGCGCGCATGAGACGGCCATCGACAAGGCAATGCACGTGCAGGAGATGTTCCTGCAGGCGGTGCAACTGGAAGAGCACACCGCGACCATTGGCCAGGCGCAGCAGATTTATATCGACCTGCTGGAGCTCGATCCGAACCACGCTCCGGGCTGCATCAACCTCGGCACCATCTACTACAACCAGAAGCTGTATGGACGTGCCGAGCAGCTCTACCGCCGCGCCACGATTGCCGACCCCAGCTACGCGTTGGCTTTCTTCGACCTTGGCAACGTGCTGGACGAGCTCCAGCGGCTTCCTGAGGCCATCGAGGCTTACAAGCGCGCAATCGCTTTGTCGCCCTCCTACGCCGACGCTCACTACAACCTGGCGTTGACCTTCGAGCGCTGCGCAGAGCGCCGCCGGGCGCTGCCGCACTGGCTCGCGTATGTCCGTCTGGACCCCATCGGTCCCTGGGCCACCCACGCGCGCAGCCAGGCCAGACGCATCCTGGCCGGTGAAAAGCTGTCCATCGTGAAACGCCACGCAAGCAAATAGTTCCCAGAGCAATCTCTTAGAGCATCTTCACTGTTGTCCGGTATTGCGGAAAAGGCGTGCAGCGGCGTTTTCATTGGGGAAAACGCCCATAGCTGCGGAACCCTCTGGGTACACCTGCAGTGAAAATGCTCCAATGCCAATGTCGTTTGATAAATCAGCGAGAGCTGTTTTCTTCGTGGAAAACGGCGCAAGCAGCCGGAATTCCGCTTTACACCTTTAGGAGAATTGCTCCAAAGGGCCTACAATCAGTGGTAGGACCACTATGAGTAAGGCCCAAAAGCACACCCCACTGCCATTTCTTGGTCTTGCCTGCGCTGTGGGCGTGTCCAGCATTTACTACAACCAGCCATTGCTGGTGGAGATGGGTCACACCTTCGGCGCCACCAGCGGAGCCACCGGGTATGTCGCCGTAGCGACGCAGGTCGGCTATGCGCTGGGCATGCTGGCTTTTGTCCCCATGGGAGATCTGAAGGAGCGCCGAGGCCTCATGCTCCGCATGTACGCCGCCGTCTCGGTTGCGCTGCTTCTGACGGCTGCCGCCCAATCGTTGCCCTGGCTCATTGCTGCCAGCGCTTTGGTGGGCCTGCTGGCTTCCGTAACGCACATCGTGTTGCCGATTGCCCCCGACCTTGCCAGCGATGAAGAGCGGGGCCGCGCCATCGGCACGGTGATGACCGGTCTGCTGCTGGGTGTACTGCTGGCCCGTACCTTCTCCGGCTGGGTCAGCCGGATCCACTTCGGCGCCGCGGCGGGGTGGCGAACTGTCTTTGTCGTCGCCGCGGTGATCAATCTCAGCTTCGTCCCCATGCTGCGGCGCACCATGCCGGCACTGCCGCCGAAACATAAGCTTAGCTATGGCGAGGCCATCCGCTCACTCTGGACTCTGTGGTCGAGCCAGCGGCTGCTCCGCGAGTCGGCCGCGATGGGCGCACTCATCTTTGCTTCCTTCTCCTGTTTCTGGACGACGCTGGCCTTCTTTCTCGGCACCCGCTATGGTCTCGGAGCCGGTGTGGCCGGCACGTTCGGTGTCGTGGGAGCCGCCGGAGCGGTTGTCGCTCCGCTTGCCGGACGCATGGCAGATCGCCATGGACCGCGCTACGTCCTCTCCTGGGCGCTGGTAACGTTGGCGGCCAGCTTTATCTGGCTGTGGGTGCAGGACCGCCTGCATATGCCGATGGCGGCCCACGTGGGTGCGATGGTGATTGGTGTCATCGTCCTCGATATGGGCGCGCAGATGTCGCAGATCGCTAACCAGACCCGCATCTTCGGCCTCGACGCCTCAGCCCGCAGCCGCCTGAACACGGTCTACATGACGGTGTACTTCTCGGGCGCGGCCGTCGGCTCAGCGCTGGTGACCTTCGCCTGGGTGCATTGGCAGTGGAATGGCGTCTGTATCCTGGCGCTGGCCCTGCTAAGCGTCGCCGCCATCGTGCACGCTACCGGAAAGAAGGGTCCCTGCACTGTGGATCACATTCCGGTCGCAGAAGAGCGCGTGCTGGAAGTCTAGTGCCGGAGGTTGGGTGACCCACATACTGGGGTGGATACGCGAAGCCACGTCAACTATCCGATCGTGATGGGTAATGATGGGGTCATCAAGTCGTATGGCTTCGCTTCGTATCCGGCGACATTCCTGATCGACAAATCGGGACGCATTGCCGCCACCTACGTGGGAATCGTAAGCAAAGAGGATGTTGAGGCCAACATCAAGCGCCTTCTTGCGGAATAAAGGAACGAATTATAGAGCGGGCCTTCAGCCCTTTGACATCTTGTGGGCGCCGAAACCTGGGGCGTTGCCCCAGGCTGGTATAGAACGCGCCTTCAGCGCTTTGATTCTGCGGCTTGTTGTCGACCGTGGCCGCCTTACCTACCCATCGCGATGCGATGGATGGGGCACCCGGTGCATGGGCTTCAATGCCGTACGTCTTCAACCTTTAGCTTTTATCTGCACTAACTGCTGCGGCCTTAACTGCGCAGCAAGCTGTTCGCGCGCTTCGTCGGTCAGGCGTTGTGGTGTCCATCCGTCCAGCAGCGTGATCTCGACCGTTCCGGTCTCGGGAAAGCCGTAGAGACGGTTGCGGATCAGCTCCGTCATCATTGCTGTCGCAGTCTCGTCTTCGGTTGGACGATAGAGTCGCAGGTGGATGATGTGTTTCTTGGGCACGCCAGGAATGCCCGCCCCCGGCGCGTCCTGATCGACCGTGACAGCGATGTCGTCGATCAGGCCCAGAGCTTCCACGTTCAGCTTCAGCGCAGGGTGGAAGCAGTCACGCAGGGCTCGGCGAATCTCCTCGATGCTCATAGCTTGTCCAGCCTCTGTCGACATCTGATAGCCGGGAGATGCTCAGACGCAAGGTGCCCAAACACTCCGCGCCGCCCATGCCGCACGTCCTCAACTTTCAAATTACAAACCTGCAACTCATTGGCCAAAAGTGCCTAGACACTCCACCTACCCACGCCGCACGTCTTCAACTTTTCCTAGTGCTTCCGCTCGACAAGGAAGCGCGCAATCGTCTTCAGCGGTTCTGCTGCCTCGCCCCACGGAGCAATGGCGTCATACGCTTCGCGGATCATGGAGTCGGCATCGGCAATCGACTTCTCAATTCCATAGACTGCGGGCCAGGTGGCCTTATCGGTTGCGGCGTCCTTGCCTGCTGTCTTGCCCAGTTGGGCAGAGTCCTGCGTGAGGTCCAGCACATCGTCCACGATCTGGAAGGCCAGACCCAGCTTCTCCCCGAAGGTGCGCAGGCGCGCCACATCCTCTGCGGAGGCGCCGGCATAGAGGCCGCCGGCAACGATGGAGACCGTGATCAGCGCTCCGGTCTTCGAGCGGTGAATCGCTTCCACCAGCTCTGCCGTCGGTTTCTTGCCTTCGCTTTCGATATCCACCACCTGCCCGCCGATCATGCCGGGAGCAAGTCCATCGGTACCCACGCCTGTATTTACGGCGATAGCAACCTCGCGAAGAATCTGTATCGCAGATGGCGCTGGGCAGTTCAGATGAGCCAATGTCTGGAAGGCGGTGGTCTGCAGGGCGTCGCCGGCAAGAATGGCGATTGCTTCGCCGTAGACGACATGGCAAGTCGGCTTGCCGCGGCGCAGATCATCGTTGTCCAGCGCCGGAAGATCGTCGTGGATCAGCGAGTAGGTGTGCAGCATCTCGATGGCTGCGCCGCACTCCTCCACGCCCTCAGGCAAACTGCCGGCAACCATGCGAGCTGCCTCGAGCACCAGCGCGGGCCGAAGGCGTTTTCCGCCGGCAAAGGTCGAATGGCGCATGGCGCGATGAATGGAATGCGGCTGGGCATCGGGGCCGGGCAGTAAGCGCTCCAGCGCGGCGTCCGTCACCGTGACGGCTTCGGTAAGGATAGTTTCAACAGACATTGCGTTCGCGTTTAAGAATAAATGGTCACAGTGCACGCCGCCCCTGCGTCTCAATTCGATGCATCAGTATTGCCAGCAGTATGCCCATCAGGAAGAGCACCACGCCCAGCATCTCGGCCGGCGTGTGGCGGTAGTGGATCTCCACCTCGTTCGGTCCGGCGGGCAGAGGAATTGCCATCAAACCATCAGCCCGTTCGGTAATGGGGACCGGCGCACCGTTGCTGGTCACCTGCCAGGCGGGATATGCGCGGCGGTTCACGATCAGCCAGAATGACCGCGGCCACAGCACCTGCATTCGCGTATGTTCTGTGTTCCAGGTGACGTCCTCTGGACGGGGAGGAAGGCCCAGGACGCGCATACGCATCTCTGTCCCCGGACCCAGCACGGGCGCAGGAGCATCAGGCTTGCCGGCGATCCACCATACAGGATTGCCCTGTTGCAGCACATCATTGTCGGCATCGCGCACCGTGTACTCATCCGTGGGCATCACGCCGCCTCCGCGGGCAAAGAGAACAATGTGTGCCCCGGGCGCGTCTTCTTCGTCGCACTCCTGCTGGTAGAAGTGATGTGCGATGACGGTAGTCACGGCTAGAACTGCCACGGCTCCGGCAGGCATGATCCATGTACTCCGCGCGCGAGTAAGCGCCGGTACGCACAGGGTCAGCAGTGCGGCTGCGATGGCCTGCTGCAGGCAAAGGAACCGCCAGGGGAACTGCAGGAAGCTGAGCTGCGGCGCGTGATGCCAGATGACCGCCGAGACCGGAAGCAGCAGAAGCAGCAGCAGCACGGTCATGGCGCCCAGCAGACGCGCTGTCTTGTCTCGGCGAAGCAGCAGCACCAGGGTGATGCTTATGCTGAACAGCACAACCGCGATCCGCGAGGTCTGCCATAGAACCGCATCGTGCAGCGGATCGGTCGTGTGGCCGAAGAGAAAGTTGTCTTCGGGTCGCACGCCCTCGACGATCGCCATCGCCGCCTGGACCCATTTACGGTCGACGACCGCCGGCACAATGTAAAACGATGCGAACAGCAGACCGAAGAGGGTGCCCAGGGTGAACTGCGCGATCGTCTCGCGGCGTAGCGCACGCGGCCATAGAACCAGTCGCAACAGGCCCAGCATCAGCAGGCCATAGCATCCCAGTACCGCGGCAGGAGCATTCGTCAGCCATAGCAGCGCGACAGGAATGGCGATCTCCAGCCATCGTGGTCTTTCGCGCAGCAATGCTGTCAGCAGCAGCGGCATCCATGCCGCCGCAAGCAGTTCGGCGTAGGCCGTGCGCTCATAAGCCGTGAACAGAAGATATGGATTCGCCAGGTACGCTACGGCAATGGCCGGCGGTATCCAGCGATGCCGGCTTACCGTCTCACCGCCTATTACGGATACCATGCGCAGGCATGCCACGCCTGCAAGGAAGAGGCAGAGCCAGGTATAGACAATCGGAGCGGCCGTGTAAGGCATCAGGAAGCCAAGCAGGCCTCCGATCACCCATGAAAGCGGGGGATAAAAGACGAAGCGTGGCTCTCCTGCTCCCCAGGCTGCGGTGAAGGCCCATTGCGGGTGCAGTACACCACGCTGAAACTGCGCATGCACTTCAAGCCAGTTCACGAGGTGGAAGTCGAAGTCATGGCCGCAGGAGCAGCCATGCAGCACCAGCGGCAGCACGGCTAGAAACGCCGCCACCGCGATGACGGCGGCAGGCGCGAGCTGTCGCTTCCACGCCGGTGGAATCATGGTTCCAGCGTGAGGGTGTGCTGCGCCTTCACCGTATTCCAGGGAAGGGGCAGAGGCTTACCGTCATACCAGTTGGTCCACTGGTCGCGGAAGTTTGCGCTACTCGGATTGCCGGATTGGCCGACAGGCAGATTAAGATTCGAGTTCTCCCAGTCGGCAAGATCGGCCGTGAAACGTTCGCTGGCGCCGAAGGTCGCAGAACCTGCACGGACGGTAATGGTGTCGCCAGGCAACGGGAAGTTGCCTGGGCCGGCCGGGGCAGGGAAGATGCGGCGGAAGATCCGGTTCGTTCCGTAAAGAGGATGTTGCAGGTCGATGCGGTGCATGGCGCCATAGCTCCAGTGCGACAGGTCTCCGGGAGCATGTTCATCCCGCAGGCCTTCCTGGACGGCAGCCGTCAACAGATCGTTCCAGTCACTGTACTGGCTCGGAAGCCATCGTGCCGGGGCGTGTGAGATCAACTCCTCCTGCACAAACGAGCGGGAGTTCCAGCGGTACAGCCTCCAATCGCTGCCCAGCAGAGGCCGTAGCAGCATGGGCCACAGAGCTGTACGCGTTGCACTCACGATTGCTGCCGCCGGCGAGTTGGTCTCCATGTTGCCGTTCCATACGCGCAGCAGATCGGCTGCCTGGTGCAGCCGCTTGTCTTTGGTCTTCGAGTGGTCGATCGCATATGCCAGCTTCTGTGCAATGACGCGGTCGCCGTCAGAGTAGACGTCGAGTTGCAGCTTCATCATGTCGGCTGCGGTCAGCCCCTTGGAAGGCAGCAGCTGCTTCCAGATGCGCTCATTGCGGTAAGGGTTCTCCCAGTCGAGCGACAGAGTATACGGAGCATCGTCCGCCGTGATGCGGGCATTCGCCGTAGCCAGTACACCGGACTCAGGATCCAGTGCCTGCGGCATGAGGTCGTAGCTCACATATCCGCTCCACTCATAGGAGCCGTCCGTGATCGGAACGGGGGACAGGCCGGAGGGATGCTGAGCGTCGCCGCGCACCGGCACCTTACCGATGGCGTGAAAGCCAATATGCCCCTGGTCGTCGGCGTAGACGGCTGAAAGCGATGGTCCGCCGAAGGAACGGAAGGCCGTGACGAACTGTTCGTAGTTGCTTGCCTGATTCACCGCCTGAAAGGGGAGGCTGGCGGTGATCTCAGGATCGTAGATGACCCATGCCAGCGCCAGCGGCCGCTGTTCTCGCGGAATCATCGGGCTGATGATGGGAGTGGGATGTCCGCCGTGGCTGGTCAGGCTGATCTCCAGCGGGACGTCTTTCCCACCGCGAACGTGGATCACTTCCTGACGGGTCGCCACCGGCAGCCAGTTGCCTTCATGCGTCTGGAACTCGCGCTGCTTCGGATTGGCTGCGGAGCTCCGCAGCTTTTCGATATAGAGATCCTGCACGTCAGCGAGTGATGCCGTGAAGCCCCAGGCAATGTGCTGATTGTGGCCCACGATGATGAAGGGCACGCCGGGCAAAGCGACACCGGTGGCGTGCAGCTCAGGCGATTCGAGAGATGTCTCATACCAGATGCCCGGAATATCGAGCCCCAGATGCATGTCGTTCGACAGCAGCGGCTTGCCTGTTGCGGTGTGCGCTCCGCTCACCGCCCAGTTATTGGATCCGGAGACGCAGCCATCGCAGGTGAAGGGATGAAGGACATGCTGCAGCTCTTCGATGGATGAGGAGGGAAGCGTCAGCTTCGTCTGCGTCTCATCCAGCGGAGCGTCAGGCGGGTCCTGATTGGGGGCGGAGAGACTCGGGTGGCCATCGACGGGGGGATGATCGCGCCATGATCCAACCGGATAGAGATCCGCAAGCAGCTCGGGCGACAGCCGCGCCGTGAGTGTCTCGCGAGCCAGCTTGGTGGGGAATGAGGTGGCGAGCTCCTGGCTCATCGACAGACCCACCAGCAGCGAATCATGCGGTGTCCACTTCGCGGGGGAATAGTGCAGCAGCCGGAACTCCAGCGGCAGATGTCCCTCGCTCTCGGCGATGAACGCATTCACACCATCGGCATACGCATTCAGCAACTGCATCTGGTCTGGTGCTACGTGAGGAAGCGCGGCATCGGCAGCCGCTCCCAGTTGTAGATAGCGTTGTGCCCGGTCATGCTCCAGCGTCATGGAGCCGAGGATCTCCGACAGGCGCCCTTCGGCATAACGCCGCAGCATGTCCATCTGCCACAAGCGGTCCTGCGCGGTGACATATCCCTGCGCGAACGCGAGATCGTGCAGATTGCCCGCGTGGATCGCCGGCATTCCCTCTGCTGTACGTTCTACTTTGACGGCTGTGCTAAGCCCGCGCGTGTGCACGGTTCCGTCTACCTGCGGCAGACTCGCATTGAGAGCATGTGACAGCCACAGCCGCAATGAGACGCCTGCAATCAGCGCGAGAACCAGAACAACGCCGGCGCTGATGCCAACGTGCTTCAAAATCCGGCGTCTGCGCTCTGCTGAGGTCGCAACAGCCTGGAGGTCGGTTACTTCCATGGTCAGCTTGAGTCTAACCGACGCTCCGGTATGCTGCTGAGATGGGTGGAAATCTGCACTCGCTGGAACTGGTGCTGATGCTTTTGCTGGCCTTCGTCGCTTCGATCGCGGGCGTGGCCCGGCGGTGGCAGAAGCCGTATCCCATCGTTTTGGTCATCGGTGGCCTGCTGCTCAGTTTTGTACCGCACCTGCCGGCTATCCCTCTGAATCCGGATATCGTCTTTCTGGTCTTTCTGCCGCCGCTGCTCTATTCGGCTGCATGGCAGACCTCGTGGCGCGACTTCCGTTTCAATTTCACCAGCATTGCCATGCTTGCCGTGGGGCTGGTTGGATTTACCGTCATTGGCGTCGCCTGGGTGGCTAACCGCTGGCTTTTGAAGGAGTTCGATTGGCGCGCCGGCGTGCTTCTGGGGGCTGTCGTCTCGCCGACCGACGCTATCGCCGCCAGCGCGATCGCCAAGCGCCTGGGGCTGCCTCGCCGCATCGTAGACGTGCTCGAAGGTGAAAGCCTGTTGAATGATGCCACTGGCCTCCTGGCGCTGGAGTTCGGCCTGGACCTCATGTTGCACGGTACAACCCCTACGGTCACGGGCGGACTTCTCCGGCTGCTCTGGCTGGTTGTCGGCGGTGTGGGAGTAGGCTTGCTGCTCGGCGCTGTCTTTACCCGGCTGGAGCACTGGATCGACGATGGGCCGGTCGAGATCGCTCTCGGGCTCGTGGTTCCCTATGGCGCCTATCTTGCGGCGGAAGAGGTCAAGGCCTCCGGTGTTCTCGCCGTGGTGGCCTGCGGTCTCTACCTTGGCCAGCAGGCGGCGCGTATCTTCTCGCCCCAGGTCCGCATGCAGGCCTATGCGGTGTGGGGTACGTTGGAGTTCACTCTTAACGGCCTGGTCTTCGTCCTCATAGGTCTGCAACTGCCCACCGTGCTGGCGGGAATCAAGGGTTACAGCCACATGGAGATGATCCGCAACGGCATCATTCTCTCTGTTGCTCTGATCATCCTTCGGCTGGTCTGGGTCGCTCCGGGGTCGCGGGTGGCCTACTTTGTCCGCCGACGTCTGCTCAGGCAGCATGTGCCTTATCCGGCCATGAAGGCATCGTTTGTTGTGGGCTGGACGGGCATGCGTGGTGTCGTGGCTCTGGCTGCCGCGCTCTCGCTGCCGGAGCAGATCCAGCAGAAGAACCTCATCGTCTTCCTTACCTTCTGCGTCATCTTTGTCACGCTGGTGCTGCAGGGACTTACTCTGCCGAAGGTCATCCGTGTGCTCGGCCTCGATAATCAGAGCGGCCCCGACTGTGAAGAGAACGAGGCCCGCAAGCTTGTGCTGGAAGAGGCGCTGGCTTATCTGCAGGAGAGCCGGGATCGCGCTGGGGATCACGCCGGGCACGCCTACGAGGATCTGATTCATCAATACGAGCACCGTCTGGAGGCGGTAGCCGACTGCGGCGCGCCGGAGACCAACGAAGGTCATTCGCATCGCTATCGCGAGGTCGCCCTCGCCGCCATTCATACCGAGCGCAATGCGCTTCTCCGCCTGCGCGACGAGGGACGCATCAGCGACGAGGTGCAGCGCAAGATCGAGCGTGAGCTCGATCTGAGCGAAGCCCGCAGGGAGTCACCACTGTGAGTCATCCTGACTTTACCAATCCCTTCTGGAGCGGTCTGGTTACCGCGAATGCCTCACTCGCCATCGGCGGCGATCTCGCGCGCCGCTATCCGGCGGAGGTGATCCCCTTCGGCGGCGTTGCGAATGTCCGCGACCCCGCCTGCATGGCTGCCTTCCGCGATCTGCTGCATCCCGGTGAAAAGGTCTATCTCACCGGCGACGATCTGGCCGCGGTGGACGGCCTGGTGGAGAGCGTGCTGCTCCCGGGCGTACAGATGCACTTCGCCGGCGATTCTTCTGTGGCCGCCTTCAGCGACCAGGTCGTTCTCCTGGGCGAAGCCGAGGCGCATGAGATGGTTGCCCTGACCGATGTGGCCTTTCCCGGTTATTTTCGCTCCGCGACCTGGAAACTGGGGCAGTACTACGGCCTCCGCGTCGAAGGAGAGTTGATTGCCATGGCCGGGGTGCGGGTCTCGCTGCCGGGCTGGCGCGAGATCAGCGCTGTCTGCACGCATCCGCAACACACCGGGAAGGGATATGCCGCTACGTTGATCCGTCATGTGATGGCCGAACATCGCAATGCGGGCGCGGAAAGCTACCTGCATGCGGCGGCTGCAAATCACCGCGCCATTGCGATCTACGAGCGGCTGGGCTTCACTCACACCAGAGATATCAACTTCCGCGGTATGCAGCTTGCTTGACACCCCTCTCGCCTGAGCGCGCGTGGGATACGGAACCCCTACACTACACCGACAGGGAAATGCTTTACAGCATTTTCCCTGTTGCTGGGTATCCCGGCAGAGGCGTGCCGTGGCGTTTTCATCGCGGAAAACGCCCACAGGATGAGGAACCCCTACGCTACACCCACAGGGAAAATGCTCTATGCTTAGAATTTCGCAGTGAAAACAGGCTGCGATCGAGTGAGGTCTTGCCCGCATTTGAACTGCCGCGTCTTTTATCACGACAGATGTTTTGATGGAGCTTGCTCCGCGTCCCTGTTTACACGCTTCCACCGGGAGTGCATCGGCACCGCGACGGAGTATCAGTACCAGGGCCTGGTGCATCGTGCCGGAGCTTTATTCGATGGCAACGAGTTCATCGGCGATGAGAATGCCATTGTCGATTTCAAGTACTCGCCCTCGCCAAGACTGACCTGGTGGTTTGACCACCACCAGTCGGCCTTCCTGACAAAAGAAGATCAGGCTGCCTTCGAGGCGGGTCAAAACGATGGTTCGAAGACGATGCGGCACTTCTTCGACCCGACCTACACCTCCTGCACCAGCTTCATTGCGCACATCGCCAGTACGAAGTTTGGAATGGATGTCAGCGGCCTGAAGGACCTTATCTATTGGGCCAATATCGTGGACGGCGCCAAGTATGAGAGCGCCGAGGCCGCGGTCGGCATGAAGGAAGCAGCCATGCGCCTGACCATGGTGATTGAGTCCACGCAGGATGACACGCTGATTCCGCGTCTGATCCCGATGCTCACCGAGATGCCGCTGGAAGAGATTCTGAAGCAGCCGTTCGTTGCCGATCTGCTGGAGCCATTGCTGGCCAAGCATCAGGCATCGGTCGAGTTGATCGGTTCGCGCGCGACGTGTGAGCGCGGTGTGATTACATTCGACATCACCGACCAGCCAACCGAAGGCTACAACAAGTTCATCCCGTACTATCTCTTCCCCGATGGCGTCTACAACATCGGCCTCAGCAAATCGTCGTTCCGTACAAAGGTCGCTGTGGGCACCAACCCATGGACAAAGGTGCCGGTGGAGAAACTGGTGAACCTGGCCGCAATCTGCGAACGTTATGGTGGCGGCGGCCACGCCCGCGTCGGCGCTATCAGTTTTCCGCCCGACAAGGAATCCGACGCCCGCGAAGCCGCAAAGGTGATCGTGGAAGAACTGCAATACACGCATGAGAGTTGAGCCTCACACCGCCGCATAACATGGTCGCCTCACCTTGTTATTGGCTGTCAGTGCTGCCCATACTCCCGTTGCCCCATTCTTCCGCGGAACGGAAGGGTGGGGCAACGGCGAACTTATTCGCTGGAGTTCCCTACTACTAACTTTTCTGCCCCCTCTCTTCGTCCTCTCTCCTGAGTGCGTTTATCGCCCCACGATTACCAGAGGAATAAACAAAGGTAATAATCCGAAATGCAGTTATGTTGCATGGAAGTAAACCGGATAACTTTTCGGGAAACGGTAATGCCGAATCGAAAAATTCAAGGATCTTTCGCGAAAGAAAGAGGCAATCTTTAAACCACTTCAGCCTGATTGATCGATATATAGTCTCTTTATCGGAGAAACTGCGCCGATCGTAGAGAATTTTGAATGCGCATGTCCTCTCGCCTCGGTCTAATATCCTCGGGCAAGGTCCCTTCCCTGCGAACCATTGGCGGGTTCATCGCAGCTTTTTTTCTTCCTTTTCTCCTCACACGTGTCAGCCTCCATATTGAGTTCCTGAAGCACGTACCGTTTGCTCTGGCATTGTTGTTTGTTGGGGCGATTACTCTCTGGCAGCGAATCACTGCCGGGATCATAGCTTCCTTATCGATGTCTTTTGGCGCATGGCGGAAATTTCTCGAACTGGACCATGGCGAGCATCCGGTTCGAGCGGTGCTGCGGGCAACCGTAACCTTTGGTGTGGGGTATCTTTTCGCTGCGGGCTGGGAGTGGCAGAGACGGAACCGTGATTGCCTGGCCTTTGCTTTGTCAGAACTCGGCGCACGGCGGGAAGTTCTGACCGAGGCGCAAAGAGCCTCAAAGTCCGTTGCGTGGTCTTACAACCTTTCGACCGGCCGCATGACATGGGAAGAAGAAGGTTTCGATGTCTTTGGAAGATCGCTCTTCGATGCATCCACTCCCGAGACCTCATTGGAGCTTGTCTATGACGACGATCGTAATCGTGTGTCACAGTTGTACCAGGACGCGCTTCAAAAAGACGCACCCTTTGAGATTGAGTTCCGGTGTCTATGGCCCAATGGAGAGATGCACTGGCTTGAGGCGCGCGGAAGACCGTCGGCCACAAGACCACATACCTGGATCGGTCTTACAAGCAATGTCGATAGCAGGAAGCGATCGGAGCAGGCGCTGATCCGGTCGGAAAAGCTAGCAGCCATCGGGCGCCTGTCTTCCACGATTGCGCACGAACTCAATAATCCGCTGGCGGCGCTGACGAACCTGATCTACCTTGCTCTGTCCGATCCGGCCTTGTCCGAAGAGTCTCGCGAATACCTTGCGGTAGCGCACACCCAGATCAGACGCTTGAGCACGGTTGCGAGACATCTCCCGACGCAGCGGGCATTTGCTCAGGGAGGGCCTACCGATCTCCACGAGATTGCGAAGGAGGCCGTCGATTTATTCGCAGCGCGGTGCGCATCCAAGGGGTGCCAGATCAGAACAGTCCAGAAGAGCCCGGCAAGGACCAGCGCTCCAAAAGAAGACGTAACCCAGATCCTGATCAACCTTCTGAATAACTCCTGCGATGCCGTAACCGAAGGTATGGGAGAGATCGTGGTCGAGGTCTCTTCTCAGGAAGACGTTGCCTGTATCCGGATTCTGGACAACGGGCCGGGCATTCCGGCCGAGGTGCTCCGTCATCTCTTCGAACCGTTCTTCACTACCAAAACGGACATCGGCACAGGTGTCGGTCTTTGGATGGCAAGAGAACTCGCGACCCGCTGTGGTGGACGCCTCATCCTTGGCGACTATGCAGCACCATTTGCGACCGCGTTTCACCTGGAACTCCCACTAGCCTAGAGCATTTTTCTGTAATGTAGGGATTCCGCATCTAGGGGCGTTTCCGCAATGAAAACGCCGCTTTACTTTCTCTCCCGGGATGCCCAGCAATACAGCGTTAGGAGAATTGCTCTGACACGACGGAAATGGCTCCTGGGCCTTTCTTGCCGGCCAGGCTGGGTCCTCTGCGGAAAGCATTATTTTTGGCGGGTCAGGTCCTTCAACCTTTCGATGAGAGCCAGCGGATGCACGGGTTTGGCCAGCAATGGAAACTCGTAACCGTTGTCACGAGCGTCATCGAGGAGATCCGTGATTCCTGCTTGCCCGGAAAAAAGCACAATCGTTGTGGCGGGAAGCATCTTGGAGATAACGAGCGCGAGTTCGATGCCATTCATCTCCGGCATCTTGACATCGGTAAGAAGGCAGTCCGGCTCAAAGGATCGAGCTGTCTCCACAGCCTGCCATCCGCCGTATACCGGCTTTGCGTCGAAACCGGCTCCGCGAAGAATTGCCGCGGTCGTATCGGCCAGAAGTTTCTCGTCATCCACTACCAGAACCCGAATCCTTGCCGGCGAAGATCCTTTTTGATCCGATTCCGACGGGCTAAAAACAGAGAAAGCAGGCTCTGAACCGTCTGTCAGACGGACGTCTGGTTGCAAATATGGCTCTATGGCATGCCGGTTAGTTATCACGCTGAGCACCATTAGGTTTCGCTGTTGTCCCTTCAAAACTGCCAAATGGCAGGTAGATTGATACCGTTGTTCCGCTAGCGCCTGGCTCCGTGCTGCTGGAGATAGAAATCTGGCCATGATGACGCTGGACAAGCTGGTTCGCTACCCATAGACCGATACCGGTTCCGAGGTTTCCCTTCGTGGTAAAGAACGGTTCAAAGACCTTGTCGAGATGTTCACGGGGAATACCACCGCCCGTATCCCGGACTGTGATTTGAACTCCATCGCGGTCTACCTTCTTGGTCGGTGCAACCGTAATCGACATGGAGCCGCCGAGGGGCATCGCGTCCATTGCATTAGAAATGACATTTGACAACACCTGAATCATTTCTCCGGGCCGAACCTTGATCCTTCTTAGATCGTTGAACGTCGTTTCCAGCACAATGTTGTGCGACTGGAGCCGGGTTCGGTAGACCGACAGGACATTCTGGACCAGATCGTGGAGGTGGACCTCGCACGGCGATGCGTTATCGCGGTAATAACCGAGTGTCTGCCTGGCAATGTGAGAGACGCGCTCAAGCTCGCTCTCGGCGGTGCCGAGATACTCCTGGATCTCCTCTCTGGAAGCACTGCTCTGGCGGGCAAGAAAGATAAGGTTCAACACCGACGCAAGCGGGTTATTGATCTCGTGGGCGATGGCTGCCGCCATGCGGCCCGTAGCCGCAAGTTTTTCGGCCTGTACCAGCAAAAATTCCATCTTCTTGCGTCCAGAGATATCGCGCGCAATCTTGGAGGCCCCGATCACTTTACCTGCGTCATTCCGGATGGGCGAGATGGTGATGGAGACTTGGAGCAGGTCGCCGTTCTTGCTGAGACGAGTGGTCTCGTAATGCTCTACCTTCTCGCCGGCGTGTAACTTTTCCAGGATCTCTTTTTCCTCATACTGGAGCTCTTCCGGAATTAGACGCAGGATCGGCTGACCGATCATCTCTTCTTCCAGGTACCCGAAAAGGCGCTGCGCTCCTTTATTCCAGCTTGTGACAATGCCGTTGAGGTCCTTGCTGATAATGGCGTCATCTGCCGAATCGACAATCGCAGCGAGCCGGAAACGGTTCTCTTCGGCGCGTCGCCGTTCCGTAATATCCCGGGCAATCTTGGAGGCGCCGACGATGACTCCAGAGTCGTCCTTAACCGGCGAGATCGTGACGGAGATGGGGAACCGCTCTCCATTCTTCCTGACCCGCGTAGTTTCGAAATGCCGGATGCGCTCTCCAGCGCGGAGTTTCGCCAGAATCGCATCTTCCTCATGCTGCAACTCTTCGGGGATAAGCCGCCGGATGGACTGACCCACCATCTCTTCAGCCTGGTAACCAAAGATACGATGGGCTCCTTCGTTCCAGCTTGTGATGATTCCATCCAGATCTTTGGTGATGATTGCGTCCTCCGACGATGCAATGATGGCAGCAAGAAAATTCTTGCCTGTTTCGGTAAATACACTTTCTTTCCCGAAGAGTTCCGTAGACAGTACTGTCTTCTTCAAGAGGGGCTCCGGCAGATATGAATGGATGCGCTTGGAGAAACAATTCCAACAGACTTTGGATGTTCCTTGCAAGGAGGCAAGTTGCCATCCTCAGGACAACAATGTCGTGGAGCGATGTAAGGGTCACGGCAAAGGAGGTTCGCCCTGTGGCGGAGCCGGCAACCGATTGCATCGATACCTCGCTCTGAGGTGACGGAGCGGTACTGGGGCCTGTCCGAGATGATCGCAAAGAAAAATAAACATTTTTCTAATTCTTTTGTCGAATAGGGGAGCCCTGATTCGACGCATAGATAGAACTCGGACTTCGCAAGCTGATGGCCTTGAATAGCCCGGCTCGCAACCCCAACGTTTCTAAGGAGACAACAATGAAATTTCTAAGCATCTACAAGGCGCCTGAACGAAACACCCCGCCCTCCGCGGAAGAGATGGCAACCATGGGCAAGCTGATCGAGGAAGGTTTTACCAAGGGCTGGCTTCTCGGCACTGAGGGCTGTCTGCCTTCGGCTTTGGGTGCGCGGGTTCGGCGCTCTGACGACAAGATCAGCGTTACCGATGGGCCTTTCACCGAGGCGAAAGAGGTGGTAGG
>JABFXN010000213.1 GCA_013361705.1 Acidobacteriaceae bacterium | reverse complement strand
GGAGTTGGAAGAAGCACCAGGGCCGGGCTGAAAGTGCGAATGATAAAGATAGGGTGCAAGCGGAGAGCGATCCTGCGCAGCCGCTGTCCCCACCACCAGGCAGCAAAGAGACAACACAAGCCACCTACAGGAGTTCAATGTCATAGCCCTTTCGGACGTAGTTGCGAATGCACCCTACGCCGCTCACCTCGCACGCAATAAGATCGCCAGAAAGGGCCTCTTGGGCGCCGGAACCGTCAAACCACTTTCTAACCAGCCAGTCGTAGAAGTCGTCCATGGAATGTTTCTCGAAATCTACCATTCCGTCATACAGCTTACGCTCTGTGCTCTTCTTGATAACGATAGCGTTCCCATATCGATCTTCGCACCAAGGTCGCCACAAACTCGCATCATCCGCATAAGGCAGACTACTCTATTCATGAGCACCCGTATTCATCATCAAGGAGATCGGCATTGAAGCTTCTACGATATGGAGCCCCTGGGGCAGAACGCCCGGGCATCCTGGACAAGAACGGCAGCATTCGCGATATCTCATCGATTGTTCCGGACCTGGCCGGGCAGTACCTCACGCCGGAGTGGCTGCAGAAGATTGCATCAGCCGATGCTACTTCCCTTCCGTTGGTCGAAGGGCAGCCCCGCCTGGGCTCATGCGTCGCCCAGCCCGGCAAGTTCCTGTGTATTGGCCTGAACTATTCAGACCACGCCGCCGAGTCGGGCATGGCGGTACCGGCGGAACCGGTTCTTTTCATGAAGGCCGGATCATCGATCTGCGGCCCCAATGACAACGTCGTAATTCCCCGCGGCTCCCAGAAGACGGACTGGGAGGTCGAACTTGGCGTGGTGATCGGCGCTAAGACAAAGTATGTCTCAGAAGCGGACGCGCTGAACTATGTCGCCGGCTACTGCGTCATCAACGACGTCTCCGAACGCGCCTTCCAACTTGAAGGCACCGGACAATGGGTCAAGGGCAAAAGCGCCGATACCTTCGGCCCGACCGGCCCCTGGCTGGTCACGCGCGATGAGGTACCCGACCCACAGGCGCTCTCCATGTGGCTTGAGGTTGACGGACACCGCTACCAGAACGGCACAACATCGACCATGGTCTTTGGCGTAGCCTACCTGGTCAGCTATCTGAGCCGCTTCATGAGCCTCCAGCCCGGTGACATCATCAGCACGGGCACACCTCCGGGAGTCGGCCTCGGCCAGAAGCCGCCGGTCTATCTGCGTGCCGGAAATGTCATCCGGTTGGGAGTCCAGGGGCTGGGAGAACAGCAGCAGACCGTCGTTGCCGACGAGTAATACCTATCCATATAGCAATAGCAAAGCCCCGAAGATGGTTCGGGGCTTTTTCCTTTACCCACCGGCAATGATCAGGACACACCCAGCTTCGACTGGATCTGCTCCAGAGAGATCGCCTTCGTCTCGGGATACACCACCAGCACAACCACGAGCTGCACCACCATCATCGCCGCAAAGAACGCAAACGGAAGCCCCTGGCTCTTCGCGGCAATCGTCGGGAAGACACCTGCGATGGCCGCATTCATGATCCAGTGGGACGACGAACCCAGGCTCTGCCCCTTGGAACGAACACGCGACGGAAAGACCTCCGCCAGGTAGACCCAGATCACCGATCCCTGGGAGATGGCAAAGAAGATGATGAAGGCAACCAGCATCCAGATCAGCAGACCCTGGTGCGCGTTCAGATAGAAGATCGCCGCGGTCCCTGACAAGGCCGCTGCCATTCCCGCCGCGCCCACGATCAGCAGTGTCACTCTACCCCACTTGTCGATCAGACTCATTCCCAGAAAGGTCGCCAGCAGATTGACCAGGCCCACACCGACAGTCTGTAACGCCGCCGAGCTTTCACTGAATCCGGCCGAAGCAAAGATGAAATTCGAGTAGTAAAGGATTGCGTTGATGCCTGAAAGCTGGTTGAACATGCCGATTGAGACAGCCAGAAAGATCGGCAGCCGGTACTTCCATTGGAACAACGACTCCTGCGAGACACCGCGCTCCAGATGAACGGAATCGATGATCTCTTGCAGCTCGGCCTCTGAGTCAGGCGAGCCCATCAGGCGCAGCACCTCCAGGGCTTCATCGGTCTGATTCGTCGTCACCAGCCAGCGGGAGCTACGCGGGATGCCGTACAGGAGGATCAGGAAGAAGAGAGACGGAAGGAACGCCACCCCGAACTCCCAACGCCATTGAGCGGCTCCAAGGTGCATCAAGGTGATCAGGAAGTTCGACAGATACGCCAGCAGGA
The DNA here is from genome assembly GCA_013361705.1 of Acidobacteriaceae bacterium. Taxonomy (GTDB): domain Bacteria; phylum Acidobacteriota; class Terriglobia; order Terriglobales; family Acidobacteriaceae; genus Terriglobus. Next base: position 14,870 of record JABFXN010000213.1, on the reverse strand, counting down.
TACCGACGACGACGTTCACCTGAAACAAGCCAACCATGCGGCCACGCCACTTTGCCGGCGCCAGCTCAGCAATGTATACCGGTCCCAGAACGGACGATCCGCCGATACCAAGACCTCCGATAAAGCGCGCAACCAGCAACACATCCCAGTTCCAGGCAAGGGCAGAGCCAATGGCGGAGAGTGTATAAAGCACGGCCATCAACCGCAAGGCCTCCCGCCCGCCAAACCGCTGCCCCAGTACTCCCGATCCCATGGCGCCAATTACTGTTCCAACCAGGCCGATGAAGACGGTGATGCCCAGCGTGGCCGGTGTGAGATGGAAGATCTCGGTCAATTGTTGTGTAGTGCCTGCGATAACGGCGGTATCGAAGCCGAATAGAAGGCCCCCCAAGGCTCCGACGGCGGTTGCTTTTACCAGATAGCGATTCAAGGCATCTCCTGTTTCTTACCGTTCTCAGGCGGCGTCACATTCTCACAGCTTGCCCGGCAGGGCTGGGGGACTAGGCACTTGCTCTTCGGCACCCGCAGGATTCACGAATAGTAAGTGTTACGGGCAGAATCGTTCGGACACTCGTCGACTTGAACTCTCCGTTGATCCGCTGCAGCAGTAACCGGGTGGCCACATTTCCCAGTTCGGCGGCGGGTTGGCGTACGGCAGTTACCGAAGGGGTAATCAGGGTGAAAAAGTCGACGTCATCGAAACCGACCAGCCCAATCTCCTTTCCCATCTGAATGTTCAGTTCCTTAAGGGCCTCAATCACCCAGATGGTGGACGCGTTATTCGCCGTAAAAATAGCGTCAGGGCGGTTGCGCGCGCTAAGCAGCTCGGCCAGCACCGCCTTGGAAGAAGCACTCGATTTCAACTCCAGCTCGTTCTGATAAGAACGTTTCGCTTTCCGCAGCGAGTCCCTGTAGCCGGCAATTCGGTCCTTCATCGTCCGGAGGTGCGCATTTGTCGAAATACACACAATCTTCTTGTAACCATGCTCCACCAGGTGATCCACGGCCATCACGGCGCCGGCCTGGTTTTCAACGCCCACCGAATCTGTGGTGGCCACCTCAATCGGGCGGTCGATCGTCACGACCGGTGTATTCCCGGCAACGATGGCCTTGAGGTAAGGCTCGCGGCTCTGAGTGGGAACCAGAAGAATGCCGTCCACGGGGTGATGGGTCATGCTTTCGACCTGTGCCGCCTCAATGGCGGGGTCGTCCTCAGACGCGGCAAGCCACACCAGATAGTTCTGGGCCCGGGCCGTCTCCTGGACGGCATGGCTTACAACCGAAAAAAACGTATCGGAGATGTCAGGAACAATCAGCCCGATCGAGCGGGATAACTTTCCTGTTAACATCCGTGCGGCATGATTAGGGCGGTAGTTCAGCTTCCGGATAGCTTCACGGACCTTCTTAGCAGTCGCCGGCGTGACATAGGGATGCCCATTGATCATCCTGGAGACGGTCATGGGGGCCACTCCGGCTGCTTTTGCCACATCTTGCAGCGTTGCCCGTTTTTTCTTCGATTGTTGATGCAATCATGGCCTCAAATCTGAGAGAGCTACCATATCACCGGTTTTCTGGTAGCGTCAGTATTCCACAATAAAATCGGTGCATCTATCTTGACAATACTTCTTCCAAACGCTTAAACAGGTTGTTGCTGTGATAGCGCAATCATAATTTTACGTAAACGATGTCGTTGTACTTTTTCGAGGAGGCTGGATGAAACGCCATAAAATTCCTATACGGATATTTCTATCCGTTCTGGTGTATCTGTTTTTAACGGGGTATTCACTCGTTGCGCAGGATACTTCTTCACTGTCAGGAACCATTACCGATCCTTCCGGAGCGCTTGTTTCGAAGGCGAATATCACCCTTCAGAACAGCGCTACCCGCGCTGAGACCCATGCGGTCTCAAACGATGAAGGCAATTTCACCATCACCAACGTCACGCCTGGGGCGTATACCCTGCGCGTGGAGGCTGCGGGTTTTGCATCCGTAACCCTCAGCGGCATCCAGGTCGATCCCAACATCGGTCGCCGCGTCGACGTAACCATGAAGGTGGGTGACAGCACCACCTCGGTCACGGTCGAAGCCAACGCCAATACGGTGCAGACTGAGAGCGCCTCGGTCGGCCAGCTCATCACCCAGGAGCAGGTCAAGAACATCCAGCTCAACGGACGCAACCCGCTTTACCTGGCCCAGATGGAACCCGGTGTCGTCCGCAACAACTCGATGGCGGCCCTTGGCTTCGGTCTCGATAACCCGCTCAACATCAACGGAGCCCGCTCGCAGGAGAGCATGCAGACCTTCGACGGCGCACCGATGGTGCGTACGCGTTCGAACGGCACCAGCACCGGCGTAGCCGACGTGGATTCGACCTCACAGGTTCAGGTCCTCAGCTCGAACTATCCGGCCGAGTACGGCCGTACTTCTGGCGGCCTGATCCGTCTGGTCCCCAAGAGCGGTACAGCCAACTTCCACGGCAGCGTCTTTGAGTATTTCCGTAACAACTACCTCAATGCCAATACCTGGCAACGTAACAACGCCGGTCTGAAGCGTGGCGCGTTCCGCTACAACCAGTTCGGTTGGAACCTGAACGGGCCGGTCTTCATCCCAGGCCACTTCAACACCGGCCGGAACAAGCTCTTCTTCCTGCTGGGTCAGGAGTGGGTGAAGTACAACCACGATGACACTACGAGCGCCACGCTGAAGGTGCCGACAGTGCGTATGCGCACCGGTGACTTCGGTGAACTGCTTGGCTCGAACATCTTTTACAGCACCCCTGTGCAGATCGTGAATCCCACCACGGGTGTTGCCTATGCCAACAACGTCATCCCGACCGCGCAGCTGAGCCCGAACGGCATTGGCCTGTTGAACGCCTATCCGACACCCAATCTCGTCGGAAATGCGTCCAGCAACTGGACCGACACGGCACTCTACACCGAGAAGCAGCGTAAGGACACAATCATCATCGACTTCGTCCCCACTGACGCGCATCGCCTGCGCTTCAGCCTGCTGAACTACAACTACGACGACTACGAGCCACACTTCGGCAACTTCAACACTAATCCTCGTATCTTCCACCGTCCGAATCAGATCGGCGTTCTGCACCACACCTGGACCCTCAGCTCCACGATGATCAACGATGCCTTCGTCTCGGCTGCCGCCGACCACGTCGACATCAACATCGACACGTCCTCGGGCCGTTATGACCGTACCAAGTACGGCATCAACTATCCCTACCTCTTCGGCTCTGCTAACAAGGTCGTTCCCAACAAGATCCCGACCATTCAGCTCGGAAGCTTTGGCACGCTCGACGGCGGTCCATATCCGTCGCGCTCCGGTGGCATGGTCTACGACGTGGGCGATACGTTTACCTGGGTCAAGGGTAACCACACGCTTAAGTTCGGCGGAGTATGGGAGTACGCCGGCGAGAACAACTATGACCAGATCAGCGTCGACAACACGCGCCCTGGCACAACCAACAACCAGAACGGCCTCTTCGTCTTTACGGATAACCGTGGCGGCGGCTCTACTTCCAAGGCTGCAGTCGCCAACGCAGCGCTCGGCATCTTCGACACCTACGGCGAGATCGGCCAGCGCTCCTACACTCCGTTCCGCGGCAACATGTTCGAGATGTTTGCCCAGGACCAGTGGCGCATGACCTCGAAGTTCGTCCTCGAGTATGGCGTCCGCTACAGCATCATGAAGCCCTATCACTCGTTGTGGGGTAACCAGGCGTTCTTCAGCCCGAAGGACTACAACCCGTCACTGGCTCCCACCGTCAACACGACCACGGGCTTCCTGACCGGTGGAGATCAGTACAACGGCGTCGTGATCCCGGGCTCCGGTTTCCCCGACGCCGCCAAGGGACATGTTCCTGACAACATCCTGAACGGCAACTACCAGCGACTCTTCCGCGGCTACGATTCGAACTACTCGCCGACGGTCTATACCAACATCCAGCCTCGCGTGGGTTTTGCCTACCAGGTTGAGCCGGGCACGGTAATCCGCGGCGGCGGCGGCCGCTACATGCAGCGTCTCGGCATCAGCGACACGGTGCACGTCGGCGGCAATGCTCCGTTCCAGCCGGCGTCTACGGTAAGTCAGGGAAGTGTTGATAACCCCGGCGGAGCCGCCGGAAGCGTCACTCCGCTGGCCTTCACCTCACACGCTTACAACTATCCAAGCCCAGAGGCCTGGGCATGGAACCTGACGGTGGAACACGAGTTCACCAACATCGCCACGTTCACCCTGAGCTATGTTGGCCGTCGCGGCTACCACCTGGAGCAGTTGGCAAATATCAACTCGCTCCAGCCCGGTACGATTCAGGCGAATCCGACCGTCAAGGCTCCGGATGCGCTTCGTCCGTACAAGGGCTTCTCTACCATCATCGAGGCCCAGAACAACGGTGGGTCGACGTACCACGGCATGCAGGCCAACGTGAAGCGCCGCCTCACCAGGGGCTTCCTTTTCGGTGTGGCCTATACCTGGTCCAAGAGCCTGGATTACGGCTCTTCGAACGGTACAAACATTCCCAACGCCTTCAGCAACGCTAACCTGTATGGTCCGAGCGACTTCGACACCAAACACGTGATGGTTGCCAACTACGTCTGGGATATCCCTTACGGAACCCATGCAAGCAACCCGTTCGTCCGCACCGTGGTTGGCGACTGGCAGTTCTCCGGAACCATCCAGGCCCAGTCTGGACGCCCGCAGAGTGTGACGCGCAACCTCGATCAGGCTGGTGTTGGACCGGGTTCGGGCAACCAGTACTACAACCGCACCCGCCAGTCTGCTCTGCCGCATTCATTCTGCACCTCAGGACATTGGTTTGAAGTTGGTACAAGCTGCGGCCCGATCAATTCAACCTGCCTTTATCAACCCGCTGCCGCTGGAACTTTTGCTGCACGTGGCTCCCGTGGCTCCATCTACGGCCCCGGATTCCAGAGCTACAACGCCGCACTGCAGAAGGCCTTCCACGTCATCCCCGGTCACGAAAACCATCAACTGGTCTTCAAGGCCGAAGCGTTCAACTTCGTCAACCATCCCAACCTGGATAACCCCGATATGAGCCCGACCAGCAGCACGTTCGGTAAGGTGACCAACAAGGGAACAACCTACGCGTCGGAACGCCAGTTCCAGTTCAGTCTGAGATACGCGTTCTAAACCACAGGCCCCGCGGCAAACGCCGCGGGGCTTTTCTCTTTCTCCCTACAAATCAGATTCAAGGAACGAGGAGCGGTCAGATGCGATCGATGGATTCTTCACGTCCAGGCTTCAACGCCAGATATCGCAATACTTCCAGGCGGAGACTCCTTCGCCGTGTCTTGTGGGTCGGCGCGCTCTCCAGTGCAGCCTTTCCCCAGACGATGAAGGCTCCCGATATCACCAGCCAGCCGACACTCTACGTCGTTCCTTATGCACATCTCGATACCCAGTGGCGATGGGAGTTTCCGCAGACCATCAGCGAATATCTGCTGAAGACCATGCGTGTGAACTTCGACTACATGGATCGCTATCCGCACTACGTCTTCAACTGGACCGGAGCCAATCGCTACCGCCTGATGAAGGAGTACTTCCCTTCCGACTACGCACGGATGCGCACCTATGTTGCCGCCGGCCGCTGGTATCCCGCCGGCTCGTCCGTCGAGGAAGGCGACGTCAATCTCCCCAGCGCGGAGGGCATCTTCCGGCAGATCCTGTATGGCAATAGCTACTTCCGCAAAGACTTCGGTAAAGCCAGCGAGGAGTACATGCTACCGGACTGCTTCGGCTTCCCGGCATCACTACCGAGCATCCTTGCCCATGCCGGCATCAAGGGCTTCTCGACCCAGAAGCTGAATGCCGAGTGGCAGCCGGCGCCAAAGATCGGCGGCCCGAATTCACCGGAGCAGACGCCGGAAGGCATCCCCTTCAATGTGGGCATGTGGTACGGCCCTGATGGAAAGGGTGTGATCGCAGCCCTCAATCCTGGCGGTTATGGCAGCAATACCTATACCGACCTGAGCAAGGAACCAACAGAGGCAGTCGCCAACGCACCACAACTTACCAGCGAAGAACGTGCACGTCTCTCGCCGCAGCAGCTCGCCGCACTTCCCCTTCCTCGCCGCAATGTCGAACCGAACTGGGTCAAGCGCATCGATCTTGATGGAAAGGTGACGGGCCTCTTCGCCGACTATCACTACGTCGGTACAGGAGATGTGGGCGGCGCGACCCAGGAGTCCACCGTCAAACTTCTGGAAGCGATCGTCACCAAGAGCAAGACCGTTCTGCCAACACCACCGCGCGGTGCATTTGCGATGGGCGAGACACCCAAGGCTGCCGAGAGCGGAGCGGAAGTGCAGGTGGGCGAGGGCCCCGTTCACGTCGTCATTGCGACCGCCGACCAGCTCTTCAAAGATATTCCCCCGTCCATGACCTCAAAGCTGCCAACGGTTAAGGGAGATCTTGAGCTCATCAACCATTCCGCCGGTTCGCTGACTTCGCAGGCTTATCACAAGCGCTGGGTGCTGAAGAATGAGCTTCTGGCCGACGCCGCGGAGAAGTCGTCGCTCGCCGCTGCCTGGATGGGAGGCGCCGCCTATCCGCAACAGCGTTTGAACGATGCCTGGATGCTGGCGCTTGGAGGCCACTTCCATGACACCGCTGCTGGAACCGCCACCCCGAAGTCGTATGAGTATGCGTGGAATGACGATGCCATCGTCGCCAATCAGTTCAACGGTGTGCTCACCAGCGCGAGCCAGGCGATCGCCTCTGGACTCGACACCGAAGGCACGGGCATCCCTGTTGTTCTCTTCAATCCGCTGAACATTGAGCGGGAAGATGTGGTCGAAGCCGATCTCCACTTCCCCGGAGCCGCGCCGAAGAACGTCAAAGTGATCGATGCCCAGGGCAAAGAAGTACCCGCACAGATCGTCGACGGAAAAGTCCTCTTCCTGGCAACAGTCCCATCCGTGGGATATGCGGTTTATCACGTGCAGGCGGCACAAAAAGCTGCACCTTCAACCGACCTCAAGGTAACGAACTCTTCCCTCGAAAACGCTCGTTATCTCGTAAAGCTCAACGCTGATGGCGATGTCTCCAGCATCTACGACAAGCAGACGAAGAAAGAACTTCTCTCCGCTCCTGTGCGTCTTGCCATCTCCAATGACAAGCCAAAGCAATGGCCGGCATGGAATATGGACTTCGATCAGGAGCAGGCGGCGCCTCGCGCCTATGTCGCAGGCAAGCCTACGATCCGCATCAAAGAAAATGGTCCCGCCCGCGTAGCTCTGGAAGTAACCCGCGAAGCCGAGGGCTCGAAGTTCGTGCAGACCATCAGCCTTTCCGCCGGAAACGCCGGCAACCGGGTGGTGTGGGCGAACAGCATTGATTGGAAGACACTTTCGGCCAACCTGAAGGCGACCTTTCCGTTGAGCGTGTCAAACGAGAACGCCACTTACAACTGGGATCTGGGGACGGTTCAGAGACCCAATGCCAATGAGCGGCAGTTCGAGGTTGCCTCACACAAGTGGATCGATCTGCAGGACAAGAGCGGAAGCTTCGGCGCAACGATCCTGACCGACTTCAAGAATGGTTCGGACAAGCTGAACGACAACACCATCCGGCTGACACTTCTGCGCTCTCCCGGCCTGAAACCCTCGAACAATGGGCGGCCGATCCCCTACTCCGACCAGGCCAACCAGGACTGGGGACATCACGAGTTTGTCTTCGGTCTTGCCGGACACGATGGCGATTGGCGCAGTGCGCAGACAGATTGGCAGGCCTATCGCATGAACGCTCCCGTTATCGCGTTCCAGACCGGCAAGCACCAGGGAACGCTCGGAAGATCTTTCTCCCTCGTTCATCTGAACAACTCGCGTATCCGCATCCTTGCGTTGAAGAAAGCCGAAGACAGCGATGAAACCATCCTTCGTATGGTGGAGCTTGACGGCAAACCGGCGCAGGATATCCAGGTGTCTTTTGCCGGCCCGATTGCTTCCGCCCGCGAAGTCAACGCACAGGAGCAGCCGCTCGGCGATGCAGTCGTCGAGCAAGGTGTTCTCAAGACATCGTTCACGGCCTATCAACCAAGAACCTTTGCCATCCGGCTTGCCGATACTTCGGCGAAGCTAAATGCGGTTCAATCTCAATCCGTGCCGCTACAGTATGACCTTGCCGCCGGCAGCAACGACGATACCGCAACCAATGGCGGTGGCTTCGACGGCAAAGGCAACGCAATCCCCGCCGAGATGCTTCCCGACAAAATCGACTATCACGGCGTGGTCTTCGACCTTGCCTCCGCGAAGACGGGCAACGCAAATGCAGTCGTAGCAAAAGGGCAGACTATCAAGCTTCCGGAAGGACACTTCAATCGTGTCTACATTCTGGCTGCATCTGCTGAGGGTGATCAGACCGGCGTCTTCAAGGTCGGCTCTCATACTGCAACGCTCAAGATCCAGGATTGGACCGGCTATATCGGCCAGTGGGATACGCGCCTTTGGAAAGAACAGCCCGGTCGCGACTGGGCCATCTCAGCGAATCATGCGGCATGGCCGCCGGCAGACCTGCAGCAGCGCGAGGCTCGCCCGCCGGCGCCACGTTATCCGGACGACTATGTTGGCCTGAAACCCGGCTTCCTGAAAACGGCTGGTCTTGCCTGGTACGCCTCGCACATTCACACGCCGCAAGGACTTAACCAGCCCTACCAGTATTCCTATCTCTTTGCCTATCCGATCGATGTCGCGGAAGGCGCGAAGACAATCACACTGCCGAACAACGATAAGATCCGCATTCTCGCCATCTCCACAGCACAGGAAAGCGAGAAGCTTACTGTTGCGACCTCATTGCTTGAGGCACCGAAGCCCACCGCAGAACCTGCCGCCGCGAAATAATCTCCACTCAATTACGGAACGGTGAAGCTGCAAATCTTCACCGTTCCGATAACATCTCCAGCGCCATGGACCAGAATGCCTGCATCACCGGCGAAAACCACTTGTCCCGATGGCGAACGACCTGGGTATACACCGCGAGCCGCTTCTCCGGCCAAGGCAACGCAACCAGGTTTCCCTTTTCCAGTTCCTCCGCCACCACGACCTCCGGCAGCACCGCGACGCCCATGCGTGCGAGCGCACACTGCTTCAGCGCCTCGACGCTTGCGAACTCCAGGCATTTACTGACACGGCCGCCGCACTGCGCCAGGGTACGTTCAAATAATGCACGATAGCTGCAACTGCGCTCCGTGAGCAGAATCTGGTGTTCGGCAATCTCCGCTGCCGTAACCTTCTTCTGGCCGGCAAGCGTATGCTCCTTGGCGACGAGAGCCAGCATCGGTTCCCGGCGGACACACTTCACCAGAAGCTGCGGCACCTCGATCGGCTCATCGATAGTGATGGCGATGTCGATGCCTGGCTCCAGTGGGCTGACCGAAGCGCACTGCGTACTGGTGTGCAGTGTGAGCTGTACGCCAGGGTAAGTGCACTGGAAACTGCGCAACAGATCTGGCAGACGGTAGGTTAACAGACTCTCCGACGCTGTAATCACCAGAGGCCCAACCACCTGCCCGCTCTTCTGCACCGAGGTACGCGCTTCTTCGGCGAGCACCAGCAAACGGGTCGCATAGGCGAGGAACTGTGTACCTGCTGCCGTCAGTTCCACCTGCCGGCCAAGCCTGTTGAACAACGGCAATCCAAGTTCGCTTTCAAGCGCGTGCACCTGCGCCGTCACACTGGACTGCGCATAATGTAACTGACTGGCAGCGCGGGTAAAGCTCTTTTCGCGCGCAACTTCCGCAAAAGTCCGTACCTGCTTGAGGTCGAGCACGACTTCACTCCCATCAGGAATTCCGATGCAAGTCATCATATCAATTCGCTGGACGCGATTCATAACGACCTGCGAAAGTTAATCTCCATGAAGCCACGGCACATCGCGCAGATCATCCTGCTCTCGGCGGTATGGGGCATCTCGTTCCTCATGATCCGGATTGCGGCCACAACCTTCCCGCCCGTCTGGGTAGGAATGCTGCGTTCCGGCTCAGGCGCGGTCTTGCTGCTTGTCTTGCTGAAACTCAGGGGAAACCGGCTTCCTCCGCGGAAGATGCTGCCCTGGCTGCTCGCGGTGGCGCTCTTCAATAACGCCATTCCCTTCAGCTTCTTTGCCTGGGGAGAGCAGACTGTGCCCAGCAATACTGCTGCCGTACTGAATGCGACTCTCCCGATCTGGACCATGCTCTTGGGCATGGCAGTGCACCGCACGAAGATGGGACTGGCTACGATACTCGGTGTGTTGATCGGCTTCGGCGGCGTGGCCCTGGTGGTTTACAGCCGAGCCTCCGATCCGGCGCCTGGGCAAGGCAACCTTACTCTCGGAATCACCGTGATTGTGCTGGCGACGCTCGGCTACGCAACTGCGACTCTTATCGCGAAGGCGAAGCTACAGGGACTCGATCCCATCTGCCTTGCGACAGCACAGCTCTCATTGGCGGCATCGATGCTGGCTCCCGTAGCCGCTCTCACGCGGCATCCGGTCCACATCACGCTACCGCCTGTTCTGGCCATTCTGGTTCTCGGCTTTGCTGGGAGTGGCGTTGCCTACTTCCTCTACTTCAACCTGCTGGCCCACATTCCCGCCACACACGTGGTTGCGGTGACTTATCTTTTGCCGATCTGGGGCATCTTCTGGGGACTCGTGGCGCATGAACAGGTTGCACCTCTGGCCTATGTAGGAGTGCTCGTGGTGATCGCCGGCCTGATTCTGATGAACAGCAGCATGCGCAGGCCTTCCCCCAAAAGCGATCCTAGACCAGAGCCCGAACCAGCCGCAGCCTGCGAAGCGGTGAAGAGTTGAAGCATTTTCCCTGTTACTGGCATCTCGGAAGAGGCGTGCAGCGGCGTTTCATTGCGGAAATGCCTATAGATGGGGAAGCCCCCACATGACTACAGGGAAAATGCTCTTAACTATTCACCGCTTCATAGCCAACCGCAAGGCGGGCCTGAGCCCGCTCCGCCAGATACTGGCGGAGCCAGAAACCCAGCATCAGGCTGAAAACCACCATCGCGATCACCAGCGTGATGAAGTACTGTGCCATCCAGATGCGCATCAACCGGTACGGGGACTGATTCCCCACATAGTAGACACGGTCATTCATGCCATACGAATGGAACTTTCCATTACGCAGAAGGCTGACCGAGCTGCCGATATCGCTCGACTGAGAGCGATCTACAAAGACATCTTCGAAGAGTTTGGCCGCACAGTCATCACGCAACGCGATGAGGACAAGGGAACGCCCCGGCGATGCGGGCGATTCGATTCCTTCGATCATTGCATCGATGCGGCCTCCCTCATTGGAAGGAAGCTCGCGCGTAACGAAGCGCCCCTCGACCCGTTGCCACAAGTCCTTCAATCGGGCCAGCACTCCCTGTCCCTGCTTCACCTGAATGGCATCTCCTGCGAAGGTTACCGGCAGCGATGCATCCAATGAGCTGAAGACCGGCTGACTCTGCACGCTGCCCAGGATCACGTAGTCACGGTCTTTACCGAGGACAGCATCCGGTCCGGCGACCTCAACCCGTAACACCGGATATCCGGTCTGAGAGCCGCTGTGGCTCATCAGATGCAGATACAGAGAGATCTCATTCGCGGTGGAATTCGCCGGCATAATCACCGTCGTCTCCGAGAGATCGGCTCTGCGCGTAAATGGGAACGCGGCATTGGCAAAGAGCTCCAGGTCAGGCAGACCTGCATAGTGGGGCAGGTTTCGGATGTCCAGGGCCGAGTTGCTCAGGATCTCTCCCTCGGTCGCGGCGCCTACCTTGATCGGAATGAAATCGAAGCTGAACTGTAGCGTATTACCGAACGGACGCATCGCAGCCACAGGCACGACGATCTGCCGCTGACGATCGACCGTCCCAGTTCCCACAGCAAGCGGAGCCTCATTGACCAGCGTTCCGTTCACATAGGTCCGCAGTGCCGAACCGGGCAGAATGGTAGCCGCGTTATAGCGATAGCTCACCAGCATGCGAAGGTTCTGCACTTCCCCGTAAAAGAGGTCCGGAGGCACGTGGAAATAGATCGGCACCGGGTGCGATCCATCTGTCTTGAGCAGGTCTTTGCTGGAGTAGTCGGCCAGACTCACCAGGCGATTGGTCGGCATCCAGCGAGGCGCATCGTCAATGTCACGCTGTGAGGGCAGCGAAACATCGCTGATACGCAGGGTGTCTCCCTCAGGCTGCGACGGCTCCGTCATCCTTGCTGTGGGAGCGCCTTTCCTCAGTGCCAGTCCACGCGCTGCGGCTAGCAACTGGTCCTCATCATTCCCGGCAATGATCAGTACGGTTCCGTTTGGATCATAAGGATTTCTCCGCACCGCGACATAGGGACCCGGCTCCGGCTGCGCGGGTCTCAGGCTCTCCGGAAGCTTTGCCGCGCTGTCGGCAAAGACGACTATGTTTCCTTCAGTGAACTGTTCCAGAGACGCTGTGTAACGAATGGGCTTCGGACCTACCTGCGTGCCAAACCACGACGCAACCACACCGGCAGCCTGCAACGTCTTCAGGCCAGGCTGTGAGAGAAAGACAAACGGGATCGTGGTGGTCGTTTGCAGGTCCCGATCGAGAAAAGGCATCGGCAGCAGACCGATATCGTTACGGAATGGAAGACTGTCGCCCGTGACCTCCACCGTCGAGGTGGCCCCGATCCATCCCTGTGCCTGCGCCTTTGCCTGGGCCTCTGTCTGAAAGATGCCGTTACTGGTGAACTCGAATGTCAGGCCATTGCTACGGATGAGCGTATCGGTCGGAAGACCTATCTCGGCATAGGCGAAACTACCGGTGTTCACTACCGGAATCTCACCGACGTTGGTGTTATTGAGGGAGTCCCGCAACATTCCTGGATGAGGCGTGACGCCCGGAGCGAGCTTATAGCTCACCTTCAGTACTGCATGGCGGGAAACGAAGGTATACGGTAACGAAAACCCCACGGGATAGTAGCTGTGCGGTCCCCGGAGCTCGATGCCGCTATCCATCCCCATATCTTTCAGCGTGATCCGGATCGGCTTTGCGGTACCGGCAAGCGGTGCGGTCTCCGGCGCGCTCTGAGCGATAGCCGGCGCCTGTGCTTGCGCTGGTGAAGGAGCAACAGGCGTCGCCGAGGGAGCAGGTGTCGATGGCCGAACCGCAGTCTGTTTCACTGGCTCAGGCTTTGGGGTCGGAGTTGCCGGCGCTGCTTGGCGTTTTGGGGCTACAGCTTTTTTCGTCGGAGCCGGCGCTGGAGCTGGCCCATTTCCAACGGCCGGTGGGTGGAAGGTCTGAGGAGGTAACTGAACCTGCGGCGGAGCGAATTGCTGTGGCGTCGTTTGGGCATATCCCATTCCGCCAAGCAGCAGAAGACCGAAGAGGATGACGCTCTTCGAAGCAAACAGACCGCGCGTCACCTGATACAGCCCGGTAAGGGACAGCCTGGCCACCCGCGCGAAGCTCACGAGGGGACGATCCACTTCAACCTCGCGTTCGATGCTCACCCAGGAATCAGCACGGGAGTACAGCACGCGCGCCAGAGTCTCTTGCTCCACCACAGTCGGGTGGTAGAACGCGATGCGGATCTCACCCGAGAGAATCGCCAGTACTTTAGCCTTTACCGTGCGAGACTTCGTCTGCATGGGAAAGGACATCTCAAGGATGTCTCCCTTCTCCAGGTGAACATTCTCCTCCAGGACGATGGAGGCCCCACCGACCGAGATGTCGAAGGTGGATCCGGAGATCTCACGTCCATCAGGCAGGCGCGCCCGTATGCCAATCCGGGCTTCGATGCGAACCGCCTTGCGGCGCTGTTTCTGTTCATGCGCGCACGCCGCGGCAACTCCCAGGATGATGATGTTGAACACGATCCATGCCGTATTACTCAACACCGTACCCGGATGTCCTGGATCGGTCACCAAATAGCGATAGGGCGCTAATGCCAGTCCCAGGAGATTGAAGAGCAGCAGCCACGTTGTCGGCGCGGCGATGGAGCGATCGAATCGCGTCTCCATCAGAGTGCTGCCCTTATCGGTCACATTGAACTTGCCGAGCTTGGGATTCAGCAACGCCAACGTGGTGGGCATCAGGATGTAAGGCGCCAGCACAGTCTCATAGATCTCATTCCAGAACGAGTGCCGGTGTGTCCCCTGCACGCGCGAGTTGGTCATGCTGGAGATGATGAGGTGTGGGAGGGCGTACGCAAGAATGGCCACCCAGTAGCCGGGAATGATCGTCCGGCTAAAGAGCATATAGACCAGCGGAGCGCACAAAAATACCAGGCGTGGAACCGCATACATGAAGTGCGCCATGGCATTGAAGTAGCACAGGCGCTGCGTCATCTTCATGCCACGCGCCAGCAGAGGGTTATCGGTACGCAGGATCTGGATCATGCCGCGCGCCCAGCGGATTCGCTGTCCCACGTGCGCTGCCAGAGTCTCGGTCGCCAATCCAGCGGCCATCGCGATGTTGATATACGCCGTGTTGTATCCCAGCTTCTGAAGCCGAAGCGAGGTATGGGCGTCCTCGGTCACCGTTTCGGTCGCAATACCGCCTACTTCATCCAGGGCGCTGCGGCGAATGACGGCGCACGACCCGCAGAAAAACGTCGCATTCCACAGATCATTGCCGTCCTGAATAATGCCGTAGAACAGCTCACCCTCATTCGGAATGCTGTGGTACTGGCGCAGGTTTCGTTCGAACGGATCTGCCGAGTAAAAGTGGTGCGGCGTCTGCAACATGGCCAGCTTCTCGTCTTTGAGAAACCAGCCGACCGTCATCTGCTGGAAACTGCGGGTGGGCACGTGGTCGCAGTCGAAGATCGATACCAGCGGGGTATCCATCGTCTCAAGCGCCGTGTTGATATTGCCGGCCTTGGCATGC
>JABFXN010000080.1 GCA_013361705.1 Acidobacteriaceae bacterium | reverse complement strand
ATTACGAGAAGAAGCCTGGCGAAACGTCTCCTGATGACGAGCGCTGTAGCTTCAACGCCAGGAGTATTGTTTGCGCAGGAGAAAAAACAGTCATTACAGCAAGCAGCAGACTGGACCGAGGTTCACCCAGGTGTATGGAGAGCACGCATTGGAACTCCGGAGTCCTACACCCCGGTCTCAGGCCGGTTGGTGGATCCGCAGGTCAATGGGTTTGATCGCTTGCCTCGTGTGGCCGAATCTCCACTTCCTTCGATCTCGGGCGCCACTTCTGTTCGGGGGACAGTTGTTCGATTGCCGCTCCGGCCCAATGAACTCGTCTTTGGCTTAGGGCTGCAGCTTCTTTCCTTCGATCAGCGAGGAAAGAAGAAGACCATCCGCGTGAATGCCGATCCCAGGTTCGATTCAGGAGACTCTCACGCTCCCGTGCCGTTTTACGTTACGACCAAGGGCGTGGGGATTCTGGTCGACACGGCTCGTTACGCAAGCTTCTTTGTCGGGAACGCACGGCCCAAGCCGGAGGAGCCGGCCACGAACGTCAGCAACGTCAATCCTGATCCGAATTACACCCACAACATCAATACTGCGGACCAGGGGCAGGTGACGGTGGAGATACCGAATGCCTCCGGCGTTGATGTCTATCTCTTCGCCGGGCCCAGCATGCTGGATGCCGTGCGTCGTTATAACGTCTTTTCGGGCGGCGGTTTTGTCCCGCCGGAGTGGGGGCTGGGGTTCTGGTATCGTGCAGACTCACGATCAACGTCGCAGAGGGTCGTGTCACTGATGAAGGAGTTTCGTGATCGCAAGATTCCTTGCGATGTTTTCGGGCTGGAGCCGGGCTGGCAGAGTCACTCGTACTCCTGCACCTTTGCATGGGAGGGGCAGCGGTTTCCGGAGCCGACAGCATTCCTGTCAGAGATGAAGTCGTTGAACTGCCGCGTCAATCTCTGGGAGCACGCTTTCGTGCATCCGGCATCGCCGGTGTTTCCTGCAATGAAGTCACTGTCGGGAGACTATGGCGTTTGGGGAGGTCTGACGCCGGACTTTGCTGATCCTGCAGCAAGGCGTGTCTTCGGTGAATACCATGGCAAGACCTTTGTCGATGCGGGTGTCAGCGGTTTCAAGCTGGATGAATGCGACAACTCTGACTACACCGGAGGCTGGTCGTTTCCTGAGCTCAGCCGTTTTCCCTCTGGACTCGACGGCGAGCAAATGCACAGCGTGTTTGGGCTTCGCTACCAATACACCATCTGGGATGAGTATCGTAAGCGGAACCTGAAGACCTATGGTCTGGTGCGTTCCAGCGGCGCGCTGGCTACGCCTTACCCCTTTGTTCTCTATAGCGATCTGTATAACCATCGGGACTTCATTCGCGGCTTGGCGAACTCCGGCTTCAGCGGTTTACTGTGGTGTCCGGAGGTGCGTGATGCCGCCAGCGAAGAGGATTTGCTAAGGCGCCTGCAAAGCGTCGTCTTCTCGCCGCTGGCACTCGTGAATGGTTGGTACATCAAGAGTCCGCCGTGGCGTCAACTGAATCGCAAGTTGAATAACGCTGGGCAGGATATGGCCAACTGGGAAGCAACCGAATCGCGCTGCCGCGAGATCATCGGCTGGCGCATGAGCCTGATCCCGTATCTGAAGAGTGCATTTCATCGCTATGCGGCGGACGGAACCCCTCCGTTCCGCGCACTGATCATGGACTGGCCGAATGATGCTCGCCTGGCGAAAGTGGACGATCAATACATGATCGGTGACCGCATGATGGTGGCTCCGTTGTTTGCCGGCGAGGCAAAGAGGGAAGCTGTCTTCCCCAGTGGGAGCGACTGGCATGACTTCTGGACAGGAGAGCTGATCAAGGGCGGCGCGACAGTTACAGTCGATCGAGCGGCCGAGAAGATTCCTGTGTATGTGAAGGCCGGCAGCATCGTGCCCTGGGCTGATGTGGGAGCTCATACCGCTGCGCCGGAGTCGAGGCGTCTATCGGCGCGTGTGTACGGCAATGGGGCTTTGAGTTTTAGGTTGGAGGGCGATGCAGGTGCGGAGATGCGGTGGTCTGGAGGGCGAGGCACAGTTGCCGGAGAGACCGACTATCGTATTCATCACTGGCAGCGCCTGGGTTGAGCAAGCTGGAGTAGCAATACAAAGCGGAGCCATATGGCTCCGCTTTTGTCATTACCGGGTGGCCTTATGCAAATGTCTCGCCGACCATCTCCTCACTCTTCTTCCAGAGAGCTGCTGCATTTGCGGGATCGAGAGCATAGCCGCGAACGCCTTCACTGATGGGGCTGATCGCTACGTCATCGGCAACGATGTGGCCGACATGGCAGTTCTCGCAGTACTGACCGCCGACCTCATCGCCGCCGGCGACCACAGCCGCCCAAACGGAGGTTGAGGAACCCTGCGGAATGGTTTTGAACTCGAAGCCGCTCTTGCCTTCGCTGGCGAGCTGCTGATTGATCGCGTCAACCATCTTCTCGATGGCTCCGGGATCCATGTGACGCGCCAGCTCGGTCATGATTCCGCCGGGATGTACCGCGGCCGCGCGTACGCCGCGTCCGCGATGACGGCGGTCGAACTCTACGGCGAACAGGATATTCGCCGTCTTCGAGCGTCCATAGGCAACGAAGGGCTCATACGGCGTGGTTTCGAAGTTAGGGTCGTTCAAATCGATGTTCGAGAAGCGATGGCCGGAGGAGGCAAGGTTCACCAAACGTCCTCCATCCTTGATGAGCGATGCAATTCGGTTGATGAAGACAAAGTGGCCAAGATGGTTGGTACCGAACTGTGTCTCGAATCCGTCTTCGGTTTTGCTCAAGGGAGTTGCCATTACGCCTGCGTTCGCGATGATCACATCGAAAGGCTTGCCTGCGGCGACCAGCTTATCGGCCGCTACACGGACGCTCTTCAGGCTGGCGAGATCCAGCTCAATCAACTCAAAGCTGCCGCCGCCGGCCTCAGCTGCTTTGGTGACCTCTGCGGTGGCTCGCTTCGCTTTTTGCAGGTCACGGGCGGCTCCGACGACATCCGCTCCATGCGCCGCGAGGGCGCGGGCTGTCTCTACGCCAAGACCAGCGGAGACACCGGTTACAAGAATTCGTTTGCCCTTCAGGTTGATACCGGCAAGAACTTCATCGGTGGTTGTTGTGTATCCAAACTGTGCTGCCATATTGCTTCCTCCGCATGGAACCTTTTGACCCGGAACGCCCCGGGGAGTAAAACGGAGAGTGTCTCCGCTCGGAAGATAGGATTACCGGAGGCTGTCTCCGGATACAAAAGATTATGGCCAGAAAATCCTCACTTTCCGTTGCCCGTAAACCGCGCGCCGATGCACTGCGGAATCGCGAGCGAATTCTTGCAGTTGCGAAGAAGGCGTTTACGCGCAGTGGGGCCAATGCCAGTCTGGATGAGATCGCTAAACAGGCCGAAGTGGGACCGGGGACGCTCTATCGCCACTTTCCGACGCGTGATGATCTGCTGGCGGCGGTCTACCGTTCGGAAGTGGAGAAGCTGGGTGAGGCGCAAGCGCGATTCTCCGCCTCAATGCGGCCAATCGAGGCGCTGCGAGAATGGCTGCTGCTTTTTGTTGATTACATCGCGGCCAAGAAGATCATTGCGCCAGCTCTGGAATCAATTGCCGGAGGACCGTCGCGACTCTATGAAAACACGACAGGTGTTTTAACGGGAGCGATCAGCACGCTGGTCCGGCGTGCGGTGGAGAGCGGGGATGTGCTGCCGGATACCGATCCCATGGATCTGCTCCGCGCGGTCTACGGAGTGAGCAGCGTAGCTCCGGACGTAGACTGGACGGCCAGCGCCAGGCGGATGGTGGAGATTCTTATTCGCGGTCTGCGCCCCTAGACCATCGATTTGCAATAAAAATCAGACCCAGAAATTTCTATGGCAGGAAAACAATTTGCCATTATTACGATAAATGTCGTTGACATACGATAATCGTCGTACTAATCTCCTGCCTATGAAGAAGAATGCTCCACTGCCGCTGCCAACAGAGGCCGAGCTCGAGATCCTGAATGTTCTCTGGAGCGCCGGTCCTTCTACGGTTCGTGAAGTCCATGCTGCTCTTGGACGTGATACCGGCTACACCACGGTGCTGAAACAGATGCAGGTGATGGCTGCAAAGGGATTGCTCACCCGCAGCGAACGTTTCCGTTCCCACGTGTACGAGGCACGCCTGCCCAAGCAGGAGACGCAACAGCGGCTTGCCGGCAATCTGCTGAACCGTGCCTTTGAAGGCTCGGCTTCTCACCTTGTGCTGGGTGCTCTCTCTTCCAAGCCAGTCTCAGCGAAGGAACTCGCTGAGATCCGGCGCATCCTCGACGACTTTGAAAGGGGATCGAAATGACCACCGGCCAATATCTTGCTCATGTCTTCGGTTGGACGCTACTTCATTTCTGCTGGCAGGGGACGCTGATCGCGCTTCTGTTGGCTTGTGTGCTCGCGTTGCTCTCGAAGCAATCTCCACAGCTTCGTTACGGTGTTTGTTGCGCGGGGCTCGCGCTGAATCTTGTCACGCTTGCGGTTACCTTCGAACGCGTAGCTGTGAATGATGCGGGCCGTCTGCGGCATGCCGTCATAAACGCAAATGGATTGTTCGGAGGCGTGCCGGAGGATCTGGTGCAGGTGGCCCCATCGCGGTTGGATGAACTCGAACAGGCACTTGATCACTCGTTGCCGGTTGTTGTCATAGTGTGGAGCCTCGGCTTTGCACTCTGCGTTACTCGTCTGAGCCTGGGACTTGCCGCTGCAAGACGTCTGAGACTGACCGGTACGATGCCGGCATCCACAGAAGAGACGCATCTATTTCTTGCTCTCCGCGAACGTATCTGCGTCGATCGCTCCGTCAGACTACTTCGTTCGG